>JANPFX010000284.1:0-4848 GCA_031423635.1 Acidimicrobiia bacterium
CGAGGGCGAGTTCGAGATCGGTGGCATCCTTCTCCGGCGAATACGCCTCGACGCTCACCCCGGCCGCGCGGGCACGGTCGAGGTCGACCGGTGCGAGCGAGTCGAAGTCGCCGATCAGCACGGTCGGGGTCAATCCGAGCGCCAGGGCATGGGCGTACCCCCGATCGGCGCAGATCACCTGGTCTGCTGGAGGGAGCACCGTCCGCAGCGCGTGCGGGGGCGGCGCCCCTCCGCCGACAACGAGGACATCGGTGTGGCTCTGGGCTCCCTCACCATCGGCGGTCGCCGTCCCGGAAGCGGATGTGTCGGGAGTGGATGTGTCGGGAGGAGAGGTGTTGGGAGGAGAGGTGTGGGGAGGGACCGTGTCAGGGCGGGACGGTTGTGGTGGTGAGGCTGGTTCGAGCATGAGCCGATCCCTTTCGCCGGCATTACCCGGATCAGGTTCGCGGGTCGGTGGCGATGCAGCCACCCTCTCAGCCCGATCGATCGAGCTCCCCGTGGGTTTGAGACGAAACCATAGCGCGGCACGCAGCGCTATGACCGGTGCGAATCGAGCGCGGACGAAAGAGGAGCGCAGCACGCAGCGCTATCACCGGTGCGAATCGAGCGCGGACGAAAGAGGAGCGGGGCACGCAGCGCTTTGACCGGTGCGAAACTGCAGGGGTGAAGACGAGGAACCTGATCATCGCCGCCGTGATCACGGGAGCGCTCATCCTCGGGGCGTTCATCGTGCAGTTCGCCACCGATCCACGGTTCCTGGGTGGCTGAGCCGTCCTCCGTCGGGGATTTCGCCGGGGAGTTGACCGTCTTCCTCTTCCCGCTCGAGGTTCCCGGGCTGGGTGTGGCCCACGTGCGCGTCGTCGCTCCGGCCGAGCCCGGCAGGCCACCCGATGTCGTGGGGTTCCGCCCGGTCCGTTGTGCGCCGACACCGGTCGTCATCCTCGCCAACGGTGCCGGATGCCCGCCCGAGCGGCTGCATTGGCTGGCCGTCGAGCTTGCCCGTGGCGGGTTTGCCGCCGTGTCCTACGGCCTGTTTCAGCGCATCGGCCCGAACGTGACGTGGTCACCCGGCATCGACGTTGCCGCCGCCGCCCCCGGTTCCGACGCCGTCACCTGTCCGGTGATCGTTCCGATCCTTCAGGCCCTCGGTGGCTCTGCGGAGTTGGCTTCGCTCGACGCCTCCCGGCCGGTGCTGTTCGGCCACTCCGCTGGCGGCTCGGTAGCGCTGACCAGTGCGGGACGCCCCGGACTGGAGGGCGTGGCCGGCGTCGTTGCCTACGGCACCCATCTCGTGGCCTCGTCGACATCAGGCCGACCCGCCGGGTCGATGACCACCACGCTCGCTCCGTCGGTGCTCGTGATTGGCGGTGCGCATGATGGCGTCGTCCAATCCGCGATCGAGGCCGGTCGCTATGGACCGGGGGCGACGCCGGCGGAGTTGCTCCGGCGCTCCGTCGAGGAGGGTTCTTCGCGTGCCGGGTTCGCCGCTGCCGCGCAATTGCTCCATGCCGGTCACTTCGCCTGCACCGAGGGCTACGACGGTGTCGGATCCTCCGGGCACCTCGAGGTGGATCCGACCGCCGTCGACCCGCGTGACCGTGACCTCATCGGTGCTCTCACTCTTTCCTTCGCCCGCGCTGCACTCGACGGCGACTTCGCTCCCGTGGATGGTCTGCTCGCCTCGCCCCGTGCGACTCTGGTCGGCCGAAAGCTGATCTGAATTCCCGTCCACTGGCTGGTGCGTTGTTCGTGTTGCCACCACGCCGGCAAGCGGCCGCACGCCATCGTTGCGCCCATCGAACTCAACCACGGAGGACGAGTACATGCCCTTGACCAAGCATCCAGATGCCCGCTCGTGGGCGGAGTTCGCCGACGAAGCATCCGAGCTCGCCGGTCTGCTGCGGACCCGTCTGCACAACGAGGAGATGGGATCGATCTCCTACTTCGCCACGGTCCGCAAGGACGGCTCGGCCCGTGTCAACCCGGTGAAGGTGTTCGAACACGATGGTCGGCTGCATCTCGTCACCGGGCCCACCACTCCGAAGCACCTCGACCTGCTCCGTGACAACCGCTTCAACGTGCACATCGCAGTCGCGCCGAAAGTGATCTCCACGGGTGAGTTGTCGGTACGCGGCTGTGCGACCCGGGTCGACGACGAAGCCGTCCGTGGAGCGGCGAAGGCCCACGCCCCGTTCGTCGCCCCGCCGCCGCCGGACTGGGTGCTCCTCGAACTGCACCTCGCGAGTGTCATCGGTGTCGTCTTCGCGCCGGGACCGGTCCGCTGGCGCTGGGCGCCGGGTTCTCTGTCCACTGAGCGCCTCGGTGGCGCGATGGCCGACGGTGTCCGCAAGGAGGCGGGCGACCCGACGCTCGGCGACCCCGGCAACAACGATCCTGGCAACAGCGGTGGCCCGTCGGCGTCCTGACCGTAACGGAGCGTGTTGCGCGCTGACGGCCTGCCTCGGACTTCGGTCGACCTCACGCCGCCTCCTGTAGTCGCGTGGGCGGTCCAGTGTGCATGGTTTGACCGTTCGGAAGTTCGATCGTGAGTGAACGATCAAGGCCGAGGGTGAGGAGCCAGCCGCCTTCATGGGCGGAGTGGTGGTGTTGGCTGCACAGCGGAAGCAGGTTGGCGAAGTCGGTCCGTCCGCCGTGGCGCCACCAGTGCACGTGGTGTGGTTTGGTGTGGTTGAACGACACGTTGCACCCGGGCACCGCGCAGGTGGCGTAGATGGCGCGCAGGGCGCGTCGTTGGGCGCGGTTGGCGAGTCGGCTAGTGCGGCCGAGGTTCAACTCGCCGTCGGCGTCGATCACGGCACCGTCACGCACGATCACCGGTCGGAGGTTCCCGTTTCGGCACAGGTCTTGGACCCGCTCCCAGGGAACCCTGACAGGAATGCCCCAGTCGACGGTGGGCTGTGCGTCGGGACCCAGGTTGGTGGTGTCGATGACGACGGTGAACTCGGGCCGTCCGAATCGTTTCGGACCGACGCCGAGGGCCTTGGTGTAGAGGTCCCATTCGTCTGCACGAACGTTGTCGTCGGTGGAGGCGTTGTCGCTCCGGGTGTTGCGGCCCGAGCCATCCGCATGGTCGGTTGGGGCGGTGTTCGTGTCCGGTTCGCTGTGACCGGCGTCGAAGCTTTCCCAGCCGGTGGTGAGGGCGAGGAGAGCGAGGGCGCGGAGGTGGTCCTGTTTCTCGCCGGGATCGGTCGGTGTGGTCGATGGGGTTTTTGTGGCGAACATGGCCGCCATCGCGGCTTCGAGTCGGCCGTGGATGCGGGCGCCGGTTTCGGGGTCGAACGTTCCCGACAGCCGCCACATCCCGCTGGCCCGGTCGGTCCAGGTTCGGAGACGCGTGGCGCGGCGTTGCCGTTCGAATCGGCTCATCCCGCCGTCGGCGGTCATGCGATCCTCAGTGGCGTTGAGGCTGGCGGCGAACTCCTCGGGTGTTGATCCTGATGCTGCGGCTTTCTCGATGAGTTCAGGTGCAGCGTCGGCGAACCCGTTCTTGACCTCACCGTCGAGGGCAGCGAGGACCTTTGTGAAAACGTCGACATGGTCACCACTCAACGAACCAGCCTCCAACGCCGAACTGAGTGAGGGTGTGTCGGTGAGCGCAGCGGCACGGGCCAACACCTTCGAGCCGTGACGGCTCGATCGCTGCGCCGACGTTGAGATATCGCGTTCTGGTGTTGGTGAGGTGTCTTTGAGCCGCCGGGCGATCTCGGCTTCGACGCCGTCGAGACGGGCGCGGACACGGCGGACGTCGTCGAGCGCACGGCGCAGTTGCACCGCGCTGGCCGAGGAAAGATCGACGCGACGGAACCCGTTCATGAGTTCGGAGGGGTCGACAACCTTCATGCGTACAAGTGTACGGAGGGGGTATGACAGCCATGATGACAACGAGCCATCCGGGTGGTGGAGGAGACTCCCGCTGGTGGTCTCGTGCCCAGGGTCTGACCCTGGTGTGTGACTGACCGTTCGTGTCTTCAAATTGAACTGTCGAGCCTGGTGACACGAGACCACCGTTGCGGGTGTTGGTTCGGAGTAGTGACCTCATAGGAGCCTGTTCGCAGCAGGACTCGTGGCTGTCTTGTCCGTTCCTGTCCGGCACCCCGGTCCCTGTCATCGAGCCCGAGGAACTGAAGACATCATGACATCTACGCGCCTTCGTGTCACTGGAGGAGTTGACACCCATGCGGACGTTCACGTCGCCGCGATTTTGGACTCTGCCACCGGCCGCTTGTTGGCCACAGCAAGTTTCGACACGACCGTGAAGGGCTACGTTGCCCTGATCGACTGGATGACTGCCGTCGGCGATGTCGACCTGGTCGGGATCGAGTCGACCGGGTCGTATGGGGCGGGTCTCAACCGCTCGATGGTTGAAGTTGGCATCAAGGTGGTCGAGGTCGACCGGACCGGATCGCAAAGCCCGTCGCCGTCACGGCAAGACCGACACTGTCGACGCCATCGCGGCGGCACGTGCTGCCCTTGCCGGCATTGCGTGCGGGGAACCGAAACGGCGTGACGGCGCCATCGAGGTCATCCGTCAACTCGAGATCGTGCGCTCGTCTGCGGTCCAGGCCCGGAGTCAGCGAGGCCGATGATGAGCTCGCAACCCTCACGGCCAAAGCTGCGCCTGCGTTGGTTGGACTCTTCGGTGTCGGGCCAACCGTTGCCGCCCAACTACTCACGGCCGCTGGTGATAACCCGCAACGACTCCGCTCAGAAGCCGCGTTCGCGAAACTTGCCGGTGTCTGTCCCGTCCCGGCGTCATCAGGCAAAACGAGCAGGCTTCGTCTCAACCGTGGTGGCGATCGCGATGCGAACAACGCGTTGTATCGCATC
>JANPFX010000285.1:0-11065 GCA_031423635.1 Acidimicrobiia bacterium
GCACCCCGTGCTGATCGGTGATGGTCCTCCGTTCAACGAGAAGTGGTTCACCGGTCCGAACGCCGAGGACTCTTGCGTCGTCGCGCCGCGCCGACTCGGCCCGAATCGTCGCCCGTCCCGAGGTCGGCACGACGCCCAGCGCGACGAGTGCGCGATGCAAGGAGCCGCCGGAAAGATCGGCGTCGAGCACTGCGCTCACGTCCGAACGAAGACACACCAGCTCGACGGCGATCGGTTCGCCGTCGGCCATTCGGAGTCGCTTCAGAAACACGATCCGACTCCCCCGGGCGAGATCGAGCTCCCGTCCCTGGACCTCGGTGGCGACCCTCATCCCGGACTGGAGGAGCATCGACGACGGTTTTCGACCCTGTCGTTTCATCTCGGAGGAGAACGTGATCAGGTTCGTCGCCTGTCGATGCGCGGTAACTTCGGCCACGAACGTGCCCCGGCCGGCCGCTCGGTGGACCAGCCCATCGAGGACAAGTTGGTGCACCGCCTGGCGCGCCGTCATTCGGCTCACGCCGAATTCTTCGCAGAGTTCGGCGTCGGACGGGAGTGCCGCGCCCGGTGCCATGTCGGGCAGACGGGAGCGCAGCGCCTGCTCGATCTGGACGTAACGCGGTGTGTAGGAGTCAGTCATGGATCCAGCGTTCCGGAGGCAACCACTTCTGGCAGTCTAGACATCTAGATGACTAATGTGGCCAGCCGATTGACAAGGAGGGCCTCGTGACCGTCAACCCGTTCGATCTGCGTGGGCGATGCATCGTCGTCACCGGCGTCTCCCAGGGCATCGGCCGGGCCATCGCTCTCGCCGCAGCGGGAGCGGGGGCCAACGTCGCGGGCATCCATCTCGGGAACGACGACGCTGACCGTAACCAGGCAGAGACTCTGCGCGGCGCCCTCGAGAGCATCGGGGTCCAACACCTCATCCGAGCCGCTGACGCCGGCAGAGCAACGAGTCACGACGCGCTCGCGGCCGATGTGCTCGACCGCTGGGGTCGCCTCGACGCTTGGGTGAACAACGCTGCGCGCTTGCTCGTGAAGCCGTTCCTCGAGATGACCGACGACGATTGGCACGGTCTGCTTCAAGCCAACTTGCACGGGTACTTCTACGGCTGCCGAAGTGCTGCCCGGGTGATGAGCGCTGCGGCGGGAGGACGCATTCTCAACGTCACTTCGGCGGCCGATGTGCTGGTGGTCGCTGAACTGAGCGCGTACATCGCCGCGAAAGGCGCGATTGTGGCGCTCACCAAAGAACTCGCAGTGGAACTGGCGATCCGTGGGATCACGGTGAACGCCATTGCACCGGGGGCAACGGATACGCCGTTGAACGCGGGGGCATACGACGAAGAGGTCCGCTCCGCCTACCACGCGCGCATACCGCTTGGCCGGATTGCGAGTGCGGCAGAAGTGGCCGATGCTGCCCTCTTCTTCCTCACCGATGCCTCGCGCTACGTCACTGGGCAGGAACTCCTCGTGGACGGCGGTCTGGCAATCAATGGCACCATGGGCCACCGCCAAACGGCGTGAGGCACGAGCGGCGACGACTGCGAGTTGGTGTCGCCGGAGATGATCACACGATCAGTGGTGCCAGCGTCTCTCGGGCAAGTTGGAATCCGCGCTTCACCAGCTCGTCGGTACCCTCGAAGTTCCGATCCTCGTGCTCGACGCACACAACGTAGTCGTACCCTGCTTTGTACAGCGCGCTTATGAAACGTGGCCACGGTACCTCGCCGAGGCCGGGCATGCGTGGGATCTGCCAACCCATGCCGAGGGAGAGTATTCCGTTTTCGTACAGCCCCTCCCGGTCGATTTCGAGATCCTTGCCGTGCACATGGAACAGCCGCGGAGCGAACTCACGAACCACTCGTTCGATGTCGATCATCTGCCAGATCAGGTGCGATGGATCAAGGTTCAGACCGAGGTTGGGACCCAACTTGTCGAACAGTTCCCGCCAAGCGTTCGGTGAGTATGCGAGATTGTGCCCACCGGGCCACTCGTCCTTCGAGAAGATCATCGGGCAGTTCTCGATCGCCACCTTCACGCCTTGGTCCTCGGCGTAGCGCATGATTGGTTCCCAGACCTTCAGGGCTCGGATCATGTTGTCCGACTGGCTCTTTCGCTGATCAGCCCCGATGAACGTGTTGACGACCGGCACCCCCATGAACGCGGCTGCCCTGATCACCTTCTTCAGATGATCGTTGACAGCTTCTCGATGCGAAGCGTCGGGATGCAGGTTGTTCGGGTAGTAGCCAAGTCCCGAGACGACGATTCCCCGGGAGGCGAGCTCACCGATGAGCTCGGCCGCTTGGGCCCTCGTGATCCTTGCGACATTGATGTGCGACGTCCCGGCGTATCGGCGGGACTCGCCCCCTCCGCGGGGCCAGCATGCGACTTCGAGCATTGAGTACCCGTTCGACGCGGCCCAGTCGGCAACTTCGAGCAGCGGCGTGTCGGGAAAGGGGGCGGTGAGCAGTCCGAGCTTCATGGAGATCCTTCTGATCGCAGGTGGAAGTTGCGTGCACGATTCTGGATCGATAGGTTGCGGTTGTCTAGACAACCTGGATGAAACCGATCTAGACAACCACACCGTCGGCTTCGGCTGATGGGCCACGTTCTTGCCGCTGGTGGTCTCTCGGGGATTCCGGTCCCGGTTTGGTCGACGACGGCGAAGCCGCCTTGGAGGTACCACGGCGGAGACTGCCCACTCTCGGGCAACGGAGGACATGATGAATCCACGCATTCGAAAGCCGCTCACCAGTCTCGGAGTTGCCACGCTGATGGTTGGTGGCATCGTCGCCGCAGGTCCGTCGACGGCGGCCACGAAAACACCACCGGCGCCTTGGAAGATCGGCGTGTCGAACACACTGGTCGGAAACGGCTGGCGGGAGGAGATGATCTGCGCAGTGAAGGCGCAGGCCAAGGCTTCGGGCAAGGTCTCGAAGGTCATCGTCGCCAACCGCAACGGCGGCCCAACCGAGCAGATCGCCGATCTCAAGAGCCTGATCTCCCAGGGCGTCAACGCCATCATCTTGAATCCGAGTGATCGGGAGAAGCTCAACCCGGTGCTCGAGCAGGCGATGGCCAAGGGCATCGTTGTCGTGGCTGTTGATCAGGCCGTGACGGCGAAAGGTGCCTATGTCGCCACGAACGACCAGGTGAAATACGGCGCGAACGGAGCCGACTGGCTTGCCAAACAACTCAACGGCAAGGGCAGCGTGTTGTACATGCGCGGTATCGACGGTGTTCCCGCTGACGCCGACCGCGACAAGGGTTTCAAAGACACCATGAAGAAGTATCCGAACATCAAGATCAAGGAGGTCTTCTCGGGTTGGGACTTCGCCAAGGGGGGCCAGGTCGCGACGGAGGAAATCGGCGCCAACAACTATGACGGTGTGTGGACTTCCGGCATCGACTACACCGTTGTCAATGCCTTCGCCACGACCAAGAAGAAGCCGGTCCCCGTCGTCGGCGCCGATACCAACGAATTCCTCAACCAGCTCATCAAGGGGTCGCCGGGGGCTGCGGTCACGAATCCGGCGGTCATCGGCGGCGTGGGAGCGGCGCTCGCACTTGACGTGTTGTCCGGCAAGAAGGTCGCCCAGACGACACTTCTCAACCCCGAAGTGTGGGACATGAAGACCTCATCGGCGAAGATCAAAGCCAACTACTTTCCCGACCGAGATGCCACGTTCAGCGCCGCAGTCAGCGTGAAGCCCTACACCACCTACGCACCTGCGGATCTGTTCGCCTGCAAGGGCCCGGGCGAGAAATAGGGAAACGTTTCGCGGAGCGAGGCGCGCCGAAAGTCCCCTTGGCGGCGCGCCTCGTCTCCGCGCAACTTGATGATTCCTCACGAATCACCTCTTTGCGGACCCTGGACTCTTTGTGACCCCTCCACTCCTCGAGACCGTTGCCGTCGCCAAACGCTATGGATCGGTCGTCGCTCTGCGTTCGGCGAACCTGACTGTCGGGCCCGGAGAAATCCATGCGCTGCTCGGTGCAAACGGGGCGGGAAAGTCCACCCTCGTGAAGGTCCTCACCGGTGTGATTCGGCCGACCGAGGGTGAGGTTCGCGTGAACGGCGAAGCCGTCGTTTTGCGAGACCCGGTCGACGCCCAACGCCGTGGCCTGGCACCGGTTTTTCAAGACCCGGCACTCGTTGCCGACCTCAGCGTCGTCGATAACCTTCGTCTCACCGGCGCAAACCCGGAAGCGGTTCGCCATTGGCTGGGCGAGATGGGTCTCGGCTCGATCGATCTCACGGATCTTGTTCGTGACATCCCACTTCCCCTGCTTCGCATGCTCGACCTGGCGCGGGCCGCGTCGCGCGAGCCGGCGGTGTTGCTCCTCGACGAAATCACCGCCGCCCTCCCGATCGACCTCGCCGAGCGAGTCATCGACGTCATGCGTCGTTGGAAGGCGACGAACCGGTCGGTGCTGTTCATCAGTCACCGGCTGGCCGAAGTCCGCGATGTCTGCGATGTCGCCACCGTCTTGCGCGACGGTTGCGACGTCGACCGCTTCCGCACTGACGACGGAGGCGAAGCGAGGATGGTTCGAGCCATGCTCGGCGATGCTGCAGCGATTGTACGAAACGTGACGCGCTCGGTCCCCGTCAAGGCGACATCACCAGCTCTGCTTGACGAATCGACGCCGGCGGACGAGGTTCTGGCAGTGTCCGATCTTCGTGTCGGCAAACTTGACGGGATCTCGTTCGTTGCCCGCCGCGGCGAGGTGCTCGGGGTGGCCGCACTTGAAGGACAGGGGCAGGATCTTCTCTTCGCGGTCCTCTCCGGCGATCGTCGACCGACCTCGGGGGAGCTGCGCATTCATCGCCAGCGTCTCGTTGCCCGCCACCCCGCCGATGCGATCCGCCGCGGTGTGGTGCTCATTCCGTCGGACCGGCTTCAGGCCCTACTCCCCCAGCGGTCTGTTCGCGAGAACCTGGCGTTGCCGTTCTTCCGAAGGGTTCGATCATGGGGGCCCGTCCGCCGCCGGCGCGAGACAGAAGCAGTCGACGGCGCGATCACCCGACTGTCAATCGACACGCGCGCACAGTCGCAGGTGAAACGCCTCTCCGGCGGCAACCAGCAAAAGGTGACCATCGGGCGATGGCTCGCAACGGGCTTCGACGTTCTGCTGTGTTTCGATCCGACCCGGGGCATCGATGTGGGAACCAAGCACCAGATCTATGACCTTGTTCGAGAACTGGCCCGAGCCGGCAAGACGGTGATCTTTTTCACGAGTGAGCTACGGGAGATCGCGCAATGCTGCGATCGGGCCGTGGTCATCTACGAAGGAAAGATCACGGAGGAGATCACCGCTGCCGAAGCGACCGAGGAGCGGCTTCTGAACGCCGCGCATGGTCTTGTGGGCGCGCTTGCGGACCCGGTCTGCCCATGAGCGAGTTTGGAGCCGGGCATTCGGGAACGACATTGGTCGTCACTACCCATGGACGAACGCGGCGCGCTCAGATCGTTCAGCGCCATGGCTGGACGGTGGGGGTCTGGCTGCTGTTTGCCGCCCTACTTGCCTGGTACGCAGGCCGACTCGATTCGTTCGGACCCTACGAACGGACGTCGATCCTCACGACCGCCGTTGCGGCGGTCTTCGTCGCCATGGGACAGGGTGTGGTGATCCTTGGAGGGGGCATCGACCTCGGGCTCGGGTCGATGGTCATCCTGGTCAACTGCGTATCGGCGAAGTACATGGATGGCCACGGCTTCGGGCTCTGCATCCTCATCGCCGTGCTGGTGACTGTCGCTGCCGTGATGCTCGGCGGAACGATTGGATGGGTGATCCACCGCAGCGGTGTTCCCGACATCATCGTCACGCTTGCAACCTCGTTCACGCTCTTCGGTCTTGCGCTGTTCATCCTGCCCTCACCTGGCGGCGGCACCAGCCCCTCGTTCGCCCATCTCGTGACTGGTTCCGAGACAGGCGAGGTGTATTGGCCGGCGATCCTCTGTCTCGTTGTGCCATTCGCCGCGGTGTGGCTTCCCATGCGCCGAAGGCGAACGGTTCTCTCGATCTATGCGGCCGGCTCCGACGCGAATGCAGCGTTCTTGTCCGGCGTGAATCTTCGTCGGACAAAGGTTGCGTCGTACGCCCTCGGAAGCTTCTTTGCCGCCCTCGCCGGGTTGGCGACGACAGCCGTTACGGGTGGCGGTGAGCCGCGTTTCTCGACAGCGAGCGCCTTTACGCTCAACGCCGTTGCGGCAGCGGTGCTCGGTGGGGTCGCACTGACAGGCGGCGTAGGCGGAATGATCGGCCCGATCGGTGCCGCGCTCGCACTTTCGCTGCTCAGTCCGATCCTCACCAACTTGCAGCTGTCGATCACGTGGATGGACTCCAACATGGCAGAAATCGTCAAGGGTCTGATCCTGATCATCGTGGTGATGATCGGTGGCTGGGCCCGCGCGCGAAAACACAAGGTGGTCTGAACATGTCCGTGGCCACATCGTCGGTCGACATCACGCCACCCACCTGGCGACGATGGTTCGCCGACCACCCCAATCAATTGCTCGCCGTCGTTTTTCTGGTACTCGTCATCGCCACGTGCATCAAGGAGCCGAGCTATCTGTCGTGGACCGGTCTGCGCAACACGTTGCTCCTCGCCGCACCGCTCGCCATCCTCGCCGGTGGCCAGACCTTGTGCCTGCTCACGGGGGGCGTCGACCTCTCCGTGGCGATGACCGCTACGGCAGCCGCATACGTGTGCGCCAACAAGTCCTCTCTCGGCGCCGCCACTGCTATCACCCTCGGCTTGGCGACGGCGATCGCCATCGGAGTCGTGAACGGCGCCGGTGTTGCCATCGGGCGGGTCAACCCGCTCATCATGACCTTGGGCATGCAGGGAATCCTCGTCGGACTGTTGACGAAGGGCGCGCAATCCTTTCTCAAGGGGAGCACGAACGTGACGCCGTTCGTGAAGAAGCTCGGAGGTGGCGCGTGGGGCGCAATTCCCTACAACGTGATCGTGTGGACCGGTGTGGCGGTCATCTTGATCTGGGGACTGCGATCGACCGGGCTCGGCCGGAGCATCTACGCCGTCGGCGACAACCAGTTGGCGTGCCGCCTTGCCGGAATCAAGGTGTGGAAGGTGCAGGTCGCGGTGTACGTCCTGTGCGCACTGTTGGCCGGGATCGCCGGAATTCTCCTGGCGGGACGGTCGGGCTCGGTCGACCTTCAGCTCACGAACTTCCTTCTCCTCCCTTCCGTCGCAGCCGCAGTCGTCGGTGGCACATCGATCTTCGGCGGTGTCGGTGGCTACACCGGCACAATCCTCGGAGCGCTCATCCTGGGTGTACTGGAACGATTTCTGCTGTTCATGGATGCCACCGAAGCCGTGAAGCAAATGCTGTACGGAGGAATGATCCTCGGGCTCGCGTGGCTCTACGCCGAACTCACGAAGTCGTAGATGGCCGACCGACATCGCCAGCGGGAAATGGCCGGCGACTACGACGATCACCGCTGCGATCGTCCAAGTCCCTACACGA
This sequence comes from Acidimicrobiia bacterium, assembly GCA_031423635.1. Classification (GTDB taxonomy): domain Bacteria; phylum Actinomycetota; class Acidimicrobiia; order Acidimicrobiales; family JANYDT01; genus JANLQX01. The sequence continues at coordinate 7,503 of JANPFX010000285.1, forward strand.
TCCGGTCGCTGATCTCGCCGGTGGCGGCGTTGCTGAGGATGACCTTGCGTCGACCGTCGGGCAACTGCTCGGCCTTGACGACATCGAGTCCGTCAATTTGTAAGGCGCGCTTATCAATTCGCGCCGTCTCCCCGAAACGCCAGTCCACCTGCACCGGCTCCCAACTACGGGTCTTCGTCGACGTGAAGCATGCATCCATGATCGCGTTCACGACGTAGCCGTCGTAGAACGTCTCCTGCGGTTGACGTCCTTGCTCCATCGAGTCGAACATGTCGGTGAACATGTCGACGTAGCCCAACTCGGCCACCTCGTCACCAACCGGGAACTGCCATCCGGACGACGTTTCCGCCTTCTCCGCCACGTATCCGGCTCCGGTACCCGAGGTGAACATCTCGAAGCCGGTTCGTAGGAAGTGATTCATCCAGAGAGTCCCCTCCGTTCCCATCACCTCGTCGCGAAGATCCATGCCTCCACGGAACGTCCAGCTGACCTCGAATTGCCCGACGGCCCCGGACTCGAAACGAATCAACGCCACGGCATTGTCCTCGGCCCGTATGGGATGCACGAGGGTGTCGGCGTGGCACATCACTTCGAGCGGACGATTGCCCTTTCCGACGAAGTTGCGGATGATCTCGATGCAATGGCAGCCGAGATCGATGATCGCCCCGCCGCCAGCTTTGCCATCATCCCAGAACCACGCACTGTGCGGTCCGGGGTGGGTCTCGCGCGAACGGACCCACGTGATGTCCCCGAGTGCGCCGGAGCGAACGGTGGCGATTCCCTTCAGTGTCTTCGGCGTGTAACAGAGGTCCTCGAGGTATCCGGCGAAGATTCCCGACGACTCGACCATGTCGAGCATGCGCTTGGCTTCGGCGGCGGAGCGTCCGAGCGGTTTCGTACACAACACCGCCTTACCGGCCGCCGCGCACAGACCGATCGCTTCCTCATGCATATCGTTCGGCAGCCCGACGACGACCACGTTCGTGTCGGGGTGCTCGATCGCCGCTTGCATCGACGTTGTCGAATCGGGGACGTCCCACCGCTGTTGGAATGTTGCGCCGCGTTCTGCCGATCTGCTGTACACCGTACGGACGCGGTCTCGACCACGTTGTCCATGGAGAGTCATGGTGTAGAAGTCACCGATGAGACCTGTACCGAGCATGGTCACGCTGTTACCCAGAACCATTCGTGGTCCTCCGTTCGAGAATTGTCCCAACCTGTCCGGATGTCTAGAGAGCTTTGGCCCGAGTCGTCAAATGCGAACGCGAGCGTCTGGTTGTTCGTTCCCCGGGACGTGACGGTTTGATGGGAGGGAAGGCTGCGGATGCCGTGGAGCGAGCCGTTGGAACGTGCAGATCAGCCGTTGATTCGGTGCGCCGCGTCCTCGTCGAGGAACCACCGAAGCCGGGGATGAACCCGAAGTAGCGATGCCGGGACGGACGTCGTGATGGGACCGTTGATCGCCGCCGCCACAACGGCAGCCTTCGACCCGCCGGTTGCGAGAACCCACAACTCCTCGCTGGCCATGAGCGGACCCAGCCCGATCGTGACGCCCCACCTCGGTGCACGGCGGGCCCCGTAGCGGAGGGCGCCGATTGATGTCGCCTCGGCAAGCTCGACGCGTCGTGTGGGGCTGTCGGGAGCCGATCCCGGTTCGTTCATGGCGATGTGCCCGTTCATGCCGAGTCCGAGCACGGCGAGTCGGATCGCTCCGGGCCAGTTCCCCTCCGGAGGGTTCTCGGGATCGATCGGTTCGGTTCGCGGGCGATGCTCAGTCCGCAGACGATCAAGCAGATCACGCTCGAGCATGGCGAGGCAACGGCCAGGATCGTCGGGGTGAAGGCCACCGAACTCATCGAGCAGCGCCAGCGTTATCGACGATAGGTCGGGGCTTCTCGACGCAAGCCGGCGATACACCGGGGCCGGCGTCGAGCCGGTCGCCAGGCAGAACCGCCTTCCGGCGCAAACCGGGAGAAGTTCGACGAGCGTGTCAGCGACGGTGTTCTCCCAGTCGTCGCCGGCGGGGGTGACCGTCACCGTTGTCATCAAGCGACGACTCTTGCACGCGGAGGAGCCGAGCTCCAGCAGATTCCCGACGTCTCGAATCCCTCCAAGGCGGGGTCACGTCACGGTTGCCTTCGGGCGATGACTACTGCGGCTCGATCGCGGTCCTTTCCTGCGAGCCGGCACATCGACCTACGAAGCGCACTGCTCTAGGTCGTTCGACCTTTGCTGGTCCGCTCTCCTCAAGTTTCTCAGCGAATTCCCGATACCTCTCTCGTGTACGGAAATGTGCTCGGAGCAGGACTGGTCGCCGCGCCCGCCACGCTCGCGTTCACGGGAATAGGACACACGTTCATGACGGTCACGGTTTCCGTTGCGGCCTCGGGCATCGTGTTGGGGGTCGCCCTGTTACGGAGTTCGCGCGTGTCGTTGTTCGACCCGCCGGCCGCGGATTCCTCGTCGGCGAACCCCCGCTAGCCTCTCTCGGTTCAGTCAATGACGTTGGTCGCGGCCAGGTCCAGCGCGGGACTGCTTTCCGTGTTCTTCGTCACGGTCGGCGTGGCCCTTCTTCTGGTCGCGCAGCTTCCGAGCACCGGTTCACGCTTCGCGCTTCTCGCTGACCGTGGACGGCACACGCGCCCGCGTTCGACCGATCTTCTCGACCGAATTGTCGCACGCGCGATCCTCGTGACCGTTCTTGCCGCCTTTGCCGCCACCTATCTCGACGTCGGGATCTCTTGGATCGGGGCGACCATGATCGGCGCCATGGTCACGAAGCTGACCATCGCCGAACTCCATCGGCGACGGGAGAACTTCGGTGCGGCGCCGCCCGGACTTCGCGTCTGCGCCGTTATGCCCATCCACAACGAGGATCCGGCCTACGCGGTTGCCGGCGTTGCGTCGATGCTCGCGCAGACCAGCTCCCTTCACCGGATCCATGTGGTCGACGACGGCTCAACGGACGGCGGCGCCGCGGCCGACGCCGTGCGCAGCCACCTCGAAGCGAATGCGGGCTCCGTGCAGTGGGAGGTGACGGTTCTCGCCGTCAATGTCGGCAAGCGCCACGCACTTGCCCATGGCTTCCAGGAGGCGGTGGATGCCGACATCTTCCTCTGCGTCGACTCTGACACCGTCCTCCAACCCGATGCCGTCGCCGAAGGACTCCGGCCGTTCTCCGAACCTGAGGTGGCAGCAGTAGCCGGACTCGTCTCGGCTCACAACCGGCGCCGTAACCTCCTCACGAGGCTCATCGATCTTCGCTACGTGAGTGCGTTTCTCTCCGAGCGCGCCGCCTATTCCGCCTTCGGAGCGGTGCTGTGCTGCTGCGGTTCACTCAGCTTCTACCGGGCCAAGGTCGTCCGCGACAACCTCGACGACTTCCTCGGCCAGTACTTCCTCGGGAGGACGGCGACCTTCGGCGACGATCGGCGCTTGACCAACTACGCGTTGCGGTCGGGCAAGGTCGTGCTCGCCGAACGATCGCGCGCCGCCACAGCTGTGCCTGAGCGACTGTCCCACTACGTCCGTCAGCAGGTGCGCTGGAACAAGAGCTTCTTCCG
>JANPFX010000286.1:0-8121 GCA_031423635.1 Acidimicrobiia bacterium
GAACAGTTCGAGCTCGCGTCGAACCGCCGCGACCACCCCCGGAAGGGCGTCGAACGAACTCGGAACTGACAGGCGGGCGACCCGGGTCGACCGGAGCAGGCGCGTCGTCGTACCGAAGAAGTTCAACGGGGTGACGACGCCATCGCTCGTGAGAAGCCAGTGCTCGGCCATCGCCTTGATTGCGTCGCCGTTGTTGAGTGGCGTGATGGTGATGGGGCCGTCCTCATCGGCGCGTCGCTCGTAGAAGAACATGCACGACACCGGCGAGGGTGAAGTGCGCGTCGCCACGTCCCAGCGACGCTTCGAGTTGCGATACAAGATGACTTCACCGTCGTTCGGGTCGACGCCGAGCGCCGATGCCGAGTCGGCCCGGAGCCGCGTCGAAACGACGGTCGGGATGGCGAGGATCTCCGGACCTTGGAGGTCGAGAAGGAGGAGATCGTCTGCGACCCAAGTGGCGCCGCTCGCCACGAGAGCGCCCGACAACGTGGACTTCCCCTGTCCGGAGTCTCCGAGAAACGCCGCCACGCGCCCGTCGAGTTCAACGGCGGTTGCGTGGAGGGATGGACGCCCGACGGCGGCAAACCACCGGGGAAGGGCAAGGTCCACGATCACGTGACGCAGGGCGCTCGGGTTGGCGTCGGGAAGTGCCTCGACCACGATCTCGGCGTTGCCGGTATCCAGGTGGAATCTGGCGACAGGCGGCATGTCCATCACGATGATGCCGTCAGGCGAAACTTCGAGTCGTCCGAGCTCGGTGAAGTTGTCGAGCGAACGCACATCTCGACGCCGCACGGTCACGTCGGGTGTGTCACCCTCGACGGCGGCCTGCAGTCCGGGCAATTCGAACTCGCTGGACACCGTGATGTCCGCGAATCGGTACGCGAAGGTCGTCGCGGTGATCATCGAAGCACCTCCGGTGCCTTCAGTGCTGCGTGGCGTTCTCCCGTCGGTCCCTGCGCTGAGCGGGCGGCCTCAACCGGCAGCGTGACGTACCGGGCCGTCGACTCGGCCAGGGCGCTGCCGTTCAGTTCGACCCACGCGTGGGCTTCGATCCGCTGTCCCGAATCGGCCCGAGGTGCGACGCCGATCTTGAGTTCGGTCGGATGACCGGCAGCCCGGGTGAGGCTCCACACTGTCAGGGCCCGGGGGAGGCAGTTCAGCTGCCGAGGCGCCAGCGAAGAGACCCGGCGCACGATCTCGGCGGTGCCCACCGGCCCCACTCGGGAGGTGCGGCGTTGCCGACCCAAATGCTCGGCCCAAGCCTCGGCCTCGGCGTAGCCGTCGTGGTTGAGCAGCCATCGCGCCCGCACGAGTCTTTGCGCCGAAAGAACTGCGATCTTTGTTGCTTCGACGTAACGGACGGCAGCCTGAAACGGTGGGCGGCCCCTGTTCACTCCGCCCTCAGTGTGCCCAGTCCGAGATGCTCCAGTTGCCCGACGAACGCCGAGACGTCCTCGGCAATCCGGGCCCGGTCAACTCGGTACTGGTTCGAGATCTCGTCGATCACACTCCCGATCGATCGACCATCGTCGAGAAGGCCCCAGATCCTCCGACCGACCGGATCCACGGAGAGATAGCGCTCGGTCGCCATGTCCAGCACGATCAGCTCCCCGCCGACCTCCTGGGCGATGGCGCTTTGGCTCAGTTGGAATGTCTCACTACCTGCGAGCATGAAGCACCGTCCGTCGTTGTTCGTAGAAACGACGCCAAGGCTGTCACAGTCGCTCTCGAAATACAACTCTGAGCGTTCATTCTGCCTGGACAACCACCGCTCGTGAGTGAAACAATCGTCATGTGCAACCGCTCCCGCCCCGTGAACGATCGCTGTGGAGCCTGTACGCCCGGTTCTTCCAAGGCAATCGCCGCCTCATTGCGTTCTGCCTCGGCGGGACACTGGTGCGATCTCTGCTCTCTGTACCGACGGCGCTTCTCGTCCGACAAGCGATCGACGGCAGCTTCACCACCGGCACGGCTAGCTCCCTCATCCTGATCGCTGCGGCGCTGGTGGGCGTGTACCTCCTGAGCGCCGCATTGAGCATTGCCATCCAACGGTCGTCGGCCAAAGTGAACGCAGAGGCCACGGTGCGGCTGCGCAAGGAACTCGTCGACCGGCTCCATGAACTCCCCCGGTCGTTCATCACCTCGCAGGAGGCGGCCGAGATGCAATCGATCATCGTCTCGGACACGAACCGCATCTCCGACATCAGCGCTTCGATGATCAACAGCGTTATCCCGTCGGCCATCACTGGCATCGCGCTGATGTCCTACCTGGTGTTCCTCAGCCCTTGGCTGGGGGCGGTGGTAGTCGTCGCCGGCCCGGTGACGGCGCTGATCAACCATCTGACACGCTCCAGCGTGGATGCTCGCGCCAGGGAGTTCCGACTGGCGATGCAGCGATTCAACGGGGCGATCCATCGCGCCGTCCGGATTTGGGACCTCACGTCGGCCCAGGACGCCGTTGATGAGGAGGCGGAGCGGTGCGCGTCACGCATCGACGACGTGTCGACGAGCCAGCAACGGCTCCAACGTACGCAAAACCTCTACGCCCAGACCCAGAGCCTTACCGTCTCGCTGGCGGGAGTGGTTGTGATCGTGCTCGGCGGGCTCCAGGTCCAGCAGGGCACCATCACGATCGGAACTTTTCTTTCCTTCTTCGTCGTGATGGCCATGGCCCAGGGTGCGGTGCAATCGCTCCTCGGTTCAATCCCTACCATGTTGATCGGTCGAGAGGCGTTGCTCTCGTTACAGGCGTGGTACGACACTGCCGCCGCCCCTCCGTATCAAGGAACACTGGAGCCGAATGAAGGTGGGAGCATCACGTTCGAGAATGTGAGCTTCGCGTACGGCACACAACCGGTTCTTGATCGAGTGGACCTGGAAATCCGCGCCGGCCGAACGGTGGCTCTCCTCGGGCCCAACGGAGCGGGGAAGACCACCTTGATGCATCTGCTGATGGGTTGGTACCGGCCGACGCAGGGGCGGCTGCTCATCGACGACGTCCCATTCGACCAACTCTCGATGCGAGCGTGGCGATCGCAAGTCGCCCTTGTCCACCAGGACCCGACCTTCCTCAGCGGAACCGTTCGGGAGAACATCGTCTATGGACGTCCCGGCACGACCGACAGCGAACTCTGGGACGCTGCCCGGCTGGCGGCGGCAGACGACATGATCAGGAACCTGCCGCTTGGCTTGGAGACGCAGATCGGCGAAGGCGGCGTGCGGCTTTCCGGCGGTCAGCGCCAGCGGCTGGCGCTGGCGCGGGCGCTCGTCCGGAAGCCGGGCGTCCTCATTCTCGACGAGCCCACCAACCATCTCGATCGGCCCGCCGTGCAGCGGCTGCTCGAACAGTTACGACAGCTGCCCCGACAACCAACGATCATTGTCATCACGCACGACCGCGACGTGCTCGGCATCGCAGACCAAACGTTCCGCATTGAGAGCGGAAGTCTGATTCAGCTGGCAGCGGTTTCCGCTGCGTCGTGAGTCAACCGCGCGACTGACCGGCGGGCTCGCTCAGTCCCGGCTCATGAGGCCACCGAGCAGCCCGCCACCGAGCACCGCCCCGCCGGACGAATTCCCGGTGCCGATCGATGATCCGATCCAGCTGAGCAGTTCGTTCGGGTTTCGCGTCTGGGTGTAGACGGTGCCCGGGCCGGTGAAGTCGAAGACGATGCCCTCGCCGCTCTTGAACGATTGCACGAGCCCTCCTGTGATCTTGCGCAGGGTCATGGAGACGGTGTCCTCGTAGGCCACCATGTGGCCGGTGTCCACCGTGATGGACTCACCGGCGGCGAGCTCCCACTTGTCGAGCGCGCCATAGCAACTGAGCAGCAGCGGCCCACTGCCACTCGCCCGCACGACGAACCCGCCTTCGCTGCCGAACAGGTTCTTGAATCCGCCCCACTTCGTGTCGAGCGTGATGTCGGTCGTCGAGGCCAGCCACGACCCCTTCTGGATGACGTAGGAACGCTGCGCAGTGAGCTCGAACGTGACGAGATCGCCGGGCAGACGTGGCGCGACATCGACCCAGCCGCCTTGATCCGGGGCGTGATAGGTCGTGAGGAAGAACGACTCACCACCGAGCGCGGCGCGCTTGAGGGACTTGAACACCCCGCCCTCCGCTTTCGCCTGAAGATTCATCCCGGCGCTCATCGCCATCATCGCCCCGGCCTCGACCTTGACGGACTCACCACCGCTCAGCGTGCAGCGGGCCGTTCCAAAGGAAGGGGTGTGGCGGGTTTCGATGCGCATGGCGATCTCCGAAGGGGACGAAGGGACAAAGGAACGGAGGCCCGGTGAAAACGGGTAGGAACAGAAGACGATCGTAGCGGTGGAACTCGGCGAAAGGGACGGCGTCGCCGCGTCCGAGGGCGCTCAGCGCGACGTCGGACGACGGGAGAACGTTCGTGTGACGGACCCGAAGTCGCGCGCCGCATCCTCGAATTCAGCTGTGGCGAACCGATCGCAGATTTCACGCAGAAGAGGCTGCGCACGCCGGTCGACACCGATCCCGGAAAGACCAGGACCCGGCCAATAGGCTTCCCCGTGCTCATGGTCCGAATCCCAACGCTCGACAGGCAACCGTTGGCAACCGGCGAAACGAGGCCGGTGTCGTCGATCCTCGAGGTAGCGGCCGCGTTCTTCGGGGCGGCGGGGATCATGTGGCTCGCATTCCGGGCCCACCTCCAGTCCGCCGGTTTCTACAACGACGACTGGGCGTTTCTGGTCGCCTCACGGTTCAGCGGAGGATTCTTGGGAGGGGTTCGATCGCTCGACTACCTTTCCTTCCGACCCCTCATGACGTTGTACTGGCCAGCGTTGTTCGGCCTGCTCGGCACCAATCCGTCGTACCACGAGGCCTGGACGTTGGGCGTCGGCGCGGTCATGGCCGGATTGCTCTTCGTGGTCCTCCGATCTCTCGGGATGCCACGACTCCACGCGTCGGCAATCGGCGCTCTCGTGATCGTCTTTCCCGGCTCGGACGCCACGCGCTTCTGGCCCTCGATGAGCGTGACCGTCCTCTCGGTCGCGCTCTACTTGGCGGGTGTCCGAACGACACTTGCCGCTTTTCGCGGGATCGGACGCCGGGCGGCGCTGCTTCACGCCTGCGGACTGGCACTGTTCGTTGGCAGCGTTCTGCTCTACGAGGTGGCCTACTCGTTGATTCTCGGTACCGGGCTTCTCTACCTCGCGCTTTTCGGTCGACGCGCCCTCCCCCGTTGGGCGATCGACATTGGATGCATCGGGGCGATTCTGACCTTTGTGACTTCGGGAACCTTTTACACCCGGGTGCCCGTCGCGGATATGCCCTCGCGCGCTGTCACGGTCGGACGGCAGGCCGGATGGCTCCTTGCTGATTCGTTCTGGGTTCCCGCGTACCCCAACCCCCTCACCGCTGTCGTGATTTGTTCCGCTCTCGGCAGTGTGGTGGCCGCGGCGGCATGGCGGCTGCGTCGGACGTCGGCCGACAATCCCCACGCGGTTCCTCTGCGGGCATGGTTGATCACCGCCGCCGGGTCGTTCGTTGCCGCCACCATCTCGTATCTGGCGATCGTGCCCTCGCCGACGCTGTCGCCGCTGGGTGCCGGGCAACAGAACCGCGCCAATGTCCTCGGCGGCATCTGGATCGTCGTGTTCGTCTACGCCGTCGTCATGCTGGCCTACCACCTGCTGTTGTCGGCGCACGCCCCCCGGGTCGTGGCGGGAATGCTGTCAATCGCCGCCATTTCGGTTGTCGGGACCGGTTTTGTCGTTCAGGTTCGCGCCGACCAACGGGCGTGGGCCCGCGCGACGGTTGTCCAGAAGTACGCGGTCGCCCAGATAGCGAAGGCCCAGCCCCAACTGCCGCCGAATTCGACGGTCGTCTCCTTCGGGATACCGAGCGAGGCAGCACCGGGTGTGCCGATCTTCAGCGCCGGCTGGGACCTCGCCGGCGCGCTCGCGCTTCGGTTCGATGACGCCTCGATCCGAGCCATTCCGGTGGTCGAACGTTCGCTGGTCGAGTGCAACGCGGACCGAATCGCCGTGCGCAATCGGAACGACTCGTTCGGCGCGCAGACCGGCGACTACGGCACCACGTACTTCGTTGACGCGAACGCCCCGTTGTCGACCAGGATCTCTGACCAGGACACGTGCCGGCGCGTCCGCGCCGTGATGATCGAGTTGGGGTTGATCCTCGCTTGATCGACGGGCGCCGGCGCGCGGATCGATTCCCAATCGGAGGATCCCGCAGAGGCTGGCCCCGAGGCCGACGGCGCGCCGATCAGTTCGACGGGGTCGGCCCGCGGCGCGGTAGGGGCGCGATGCGTCGGGTCTCGTTGTACGCGGATCCCGACGCCATGGCCCCGCGCAACTCGGCCCAGGCAATCTGAGCGCCGGATCTGTCGCGTGCGGCCACCTTCGACCCGAGCTCATGAAGCAGCCACCTCCCGATCCACCATCTGGCGTGGGCCCGGACCGCATCCTTCTGCGTTGGATCTCGTTCGACGATGGTGCGGAGGAAGCATCCATAGGATCGACCGTTCGCTTCGATCTGACGGAGTAGCGCGGCCCGGTCCCGTCGGTGTGCGTGCCGTACCCACGCCTCGGGCTCGTAGCGCAACCGGTGTCCGCTATCGACCACTCTCCAGAGCATGTCCAGGTCACCGCCGCCGCGAGACGGCGTCCCCACGTCGAGGCCGACATCGAACATACCGACAGAGCGGGCGACCGAACGTCGGTAGGCCATGTTGGCTCCGACACCCCACCGGCTCGACGCGAACAGGTCGCGGTCGTCGAGAAGCGCCCGGTCGACGCTGAACCTCTGAAAACCCTTCATCATCCCGCCGTAGGACTCGAACGCCCATTGCGCAGGCGTCTCCAGTTCTGCCGGAAGCACGAGGCCAGTTGCCACTCCGGTGTGGGGATCGGCGAACGCTCGCGCGAAACCGTGCAGCCACCGTGGCGACACCTCCACGTCGTCGTCGCAGAACGCAATGATCTCGTGACGTGCGACCTCGATCGCCGTGTTGCGAGCCCAGTCCAAGCCCACGCGTGGTTCACGGACGTAGCGGGCGTTCGTTTCGGAGACGACCTTCCGGACGTTCGGGTCCCGGGATGCGTTGTCGACGACGACGACCTCGAAGGATGGGTAGTCCAGCGTGTCGATCGCTCTCAGGCAGCGACGAAGTGATTCGGGCCGGTCCTTCGTGCACACCGCGACCGTGATCGCCGGCAGCAGATGACCCTCGACAACCGGCTCAAGCTCGAGTTGCACGGTGTTTGCCCACCGCGACCAACCATAGATCGACTCGATCTTCTCCCGCAGATGGTCCGCCGATACACATCCGTCATGGTCTTTCGGTGAGAACCAGAGTTCGCCGAGTGGCGAGCCCCGGTCACAGACCAACACGCGCAGAAATGCGTAACGCGAGTCCATCACCAGTGACGCGGGGGGCTCAACGATGTCGATCGTCGCCAGCTGCACCTTCATGTTGCAGCCACCGGTTCTGGTCTCGTCGGGAGAACTCCGGCGGAGGTGAAGTTCCTGAACTGCTCCCGCTGTGCCGCGGCGAGGACATGGAGCGCCCGCAGCCGCTCGGCCCCTGGTTCCGGCGCGATCGCGAGGATCTGGCGACCATGGGTGAGCACCCGCACTCCATGACGATCGGCGCCGTGGGCAACGTTCTCGATGAGCGTTTCCGGAGGAAGAGATGACACGACGGCGATGTCAACGGACGGGGCTTCGACCGAGAGGGAAGCCGGAAGTTCGCTGTCCTGCAACCACGAGCTCAACGCCTCGATGGACCCGGTCTCGTCGATCACGCCTTGCCAGTAGCGGACGTCTCGAACCAACGTCGAGAGTCGAATTCGCCGGTTGCGTCCGGCCTTCTTCTCCGAATCGCAATAGCGCGTCATGGCTTGCGCGAGCCGCTCACCAGCACTGCCTGCTCGGGCAAGTCGAAGAACGCGCCGAGTTCGTCTGGGGAGATCGTCGGCGAGGAAGTCGGCGAAGAGGCCAAAGCGCATGTGGGGGTGAAGACGTCCGAGAAGCACAGCGGCCCGTCCTTCGAGTCGACGCCGAGCGAGTGCTGATCGGAGGTCGGATCCGAACGCGTGGTCGCCGACCGCATCGGCGAG
>JANPFX010000287.1:0-28186 GCA_031423635.1 Acidimicrobiia bacterium
GCGAGGCGAGGCCGGTGACGCAGCAGCGGTCGTCCTCGCGGACGAGGTCGTAGTCGGCGGGGTTCGCGAACGTGAGGGGCAGCATGCCCTGCTTCTTCAGGTTCGTCTCGTGGATGCGGGCGAAGCTGCGGCAGATGATGACCGCCGCACCGCGGTAGCGGGGCTCCATCGCGGCGTGCTCGCGCGACGAGCCCTCGCCGTAGTTCTGATCGCCCACGGCGACCCATCGGACACCGCTCGTGCCCCACGCCTTGGCGACGTCGGGAATCATTGCCTCGGACTGGGTGAGCGTGTTCCATCCCATCCCCGGCTCGGAGGTGAACGCGTTGTTCACACCGATGAAGAGGTTGCCCGAGATGTTCTCGAGGTGGCCGCGGTACTTGAGCCACTTGCCGGCCATCGAGATGTGGTCGGTGGTGCACTTGCCCTTGGCCTTCATGAGCACGGGAAGCTTCTCGAAGTCTTTGCCGTCCCACACGCTGAACGGGTCGAGCAGCTGCAGACGGTCCGATGTCGGTGACACGTTCACGGTGACGCCCGAGCCGTCGGTCGGCGGTGCTTCGAACATCGTGTCGCCGGACTCGAAGCCCTTCGCCGGGAGCTTCTCCCCCATCGGCTCGGCCAACATCACGGACGAACCGTCGGTGGCCATGAGGGCATCGGTCAGCGGGTTGAAGTCGAGGGTGCCGGCGAGCGCATAGGCGATGACCGTCTCGGGCGAGGCGACGAAGGCGTTCGTCGAGCCGTAGCCATCGTTGCGCTTGGGGAAGTTGCGGTTGTAGGAGTTGATGATCGAGTTCGGCGTGCCGTCGGCCATGTCGTCGCGCTTCCACTGCCCGATGCACGGCCCGCAGGCGTTGGCGAGCACCGTGGCGCCGATGGCTTCGAGGTCGGCGAGGATGCCGTCGCGTTCGATGGTGGCGCGCACCCGCTCGGAGCCGGGAGTGACGAGGAGCGGCGTCTTCACCGTCAGTCCCGAGGCCGCGGCCTGACGGGCGATCGATGCGACACGCGTCATGTCTTCATACGACGAGTTGGTGCACGAACCGATGAGCGCGCTGCTGAGTTCGAGCGGCCAGCCCGCCGCCTTGGCGTTGGCACCGACCTTGGAGACGGGGTGGGCGAGGTCGGGCGTCATCGGGCCATTGATGTGTGGCTCGAGGGTGTCGAGGTCGATCTCGACGATCCGATCGAAGTACTTGGTCGGATTCGCTTCGACGTCTTCATCTGCGCGCAGAAGATCAGTGTGCCTATCAGCGAGGTCGGCGATGTCTCCGCGCCCGGTGGCCTTGAGGTACAGCGCGGTCTCGTGGTCGTAGGGGAACAGTGAGGTGGTCGCCCCGATCTCGGCACCCATGTTGCAGATCGTGGCCCGGCCGGTGGCGCTGATGTTCGCCACGCCGGGGCCGAAGTACTCGACGATCGCACCCGTGCCGCCCTCGACGGTCAGGATGTCGGCGACCTTGAGGATGACGTCCTTCGCGCTCGTCCACCCGCTCATGCTTCCCGTCAGCTTCACGCCGATGAGCTTCGGGTAGCGGACCCCGAACGGCAGACCGACCATCACATCGACGGCGTCGGCACCGCCGACCCCGATGGCGATCATGCCGAGCCCACCGGCGTTCGGGGTGTGGCTGTCGGTGCCGATCATCATCCCGCCGGGGAACGCGTATTGCTCGATGACGACCTGGTGGATGATGCCCGAACCGGGCTTCCAGAAGCCGATGCCGTACTTCGCCGAGACCGAGCGGAGGAACTCGTAGACCTCGCGGTTGGTGTCGTTGGCGACTTCGAGATCCTTGATGGCGCCGACACGCGCCTGGATGAGATGGTCGCAGTGGACCGTCGACGGCACCGCCACCTGGGGCAGGCCGGCCGTCATGAACTGCAGCAGGGCCATCTGTGCGGTGGCGTCCTGCATGGCGACCCGGTCAGGGAAGAAGTCGCCGTAGGTGACGCCACGGTCGAACTCGTCCGTGTTGGCATCTCGCATGTGGCCGAACAGGATCTTCTCGGCGAGCGTCATGGACCGGCCGAGACGATGGCGGCCGATGGCGACATTTGCCCCGAGCTTGGCGTAGACCGCCTCGACGAGGCTGAGCGGGGTGTTGGCGGCGACGGCCATGGGGACTCCTCGGTTCGGGTTGCGATTCGTTCGACGGTGGTAGTTGCTTCGACAGGAAAACAAGACAAGTATAGTACAAGTGAGCGAGCGCGGAGCATTTCGGTACCAAGCAATCGCCGACGCCCTGCGGGCTCGGATCGCGTCGGGCGAACTGGCCGCCGGTGCGCTACTGCCGTCGGAGTCCGAGCTGTCCGCCGTCCATGAAGCGTCCCGAGTCACCGTCCGCAAGGCCTTTGCCGCGCTCCGCGACGAGGGGCTGGTCGACTCCCGTCAGGGATTCGGCTGGTTCGTCGCCGCCACGCCCCTGCGCCAGTCCCTCGGCCGTCTGGGCACGCTGGAGGATCAGCTCGCCGAGAACGGCATCACCCCGGAACGGCGGGTGCTCGAGTTCGGTTTCGTGCGCGCCCCGAAGCGGGCTCGCGAGGTGCTCGGTGTCGACACGGTCCTCCAGGTGCGGCGGCTCAACCTGGCCGACGGCACCCCCTTCGCCCGCGTGACGGTGTGGGTCCCCGAGCACCTCGGCGCCGAGATCTCGCGCGCCTCGATCGAGCGGACGACGTTCTATGACGTGCTTCCCGTCCGCGTCGGCGGCGCCACGCAGACGATCGGGGCCGCGGCCGCGTCCGACGCCGATGCTGCCCTACTCGGAGTACCGCCGTTGTCGCCGGTGCTGCGCTGCGAGCGCATCACCAACGACGCCGACGGCAACGCCATACTGCTCAGCGAGTTCGTCTTCCCGGCGCACCGCACCGAGTTCGTCGTCGACCTCCCCCAGGTCGAGAGCTCCATCGCCCCCACGGGCCTCCGCCTCGTCGAGTAGCGGCACCTTCCGCCGCACAACTGCGGCACGCGCACCTCGCCCGATTCAGCGCGCACCTCGCCCGATTCCGCAGAAGTTCGTCGCGCTATTCGCCGAGGTGCGCGTGAGTTCGTCTGATCTGCGCGTGAAGAACGGATGCGGGAAGACTTGGTGGCAATCGAGAAAGGGAGCTGGCAATGTCGTCAACCCTCGGCAGGTCCACCGAACGCCGTTCGCGAAGCCCGTTGAAATCGGCGATGGCCGTAGCATTCGTTGTTGCCGTCATGGGCGGATCACTCGTTGCGAACGCCAATGCCGGCAGCTCCTCGATCGATGCATGGAAACGTCGCCAACGCTCGTCTTCAGCCGTTGGCGAAGAACGGTCGACGGGGCCACGATCACGGCCTTTGTCTACGTCTCCACCACTCCCGGACCGAATCGCCGAACCATCTCGATAACCACGTGGAACAAGGCGTTCGCAGTGGACCTCAATTTCACGGGAACCGTCGCGACCCCGCCGTCCGGACCGGTCACCACGAAGCTCCCGTGACGAGCGCCTACCGGCGGTTGACGGCTCGGCGGAAGTAGGACTCGCCATCGTCGGGGCGGAAGAAGGTGCGGATGGTGAGGTCGCGGTTGAACGCGAGGAACCCGCCGGTGGCCCGGTCGAAGCGGGCATGGGAGCCGTTCGCTTGGGGCGCCTCAATCACCAGGGCCGACAGAGGCGCGTCGCGCAGGTCCTGAGCCATGGCGAGGTACTCCGCCTTGGATGCGACGTTGAACTCCGAGCCGTGCTTTCGCCAGTGCGATTCGAGCCCCCGTTCGGACGCGAAACCGATGCGCCGAAGCCGGGGATCGGTCCGGTTGGACGATGACGAAGAGGAGGACCCCGCCGAGGCCGAAGCCGACTTCGCTGACGAAGCGGCGCCCGAGGCGACCGACGGTTGCGACGCGCGGGTCGACTCCGCCTCGGCCGGTGGCGACGACCGGAGATTGCTGATCGTCGGCACGAGCACCGCAGCCAGCGTGATGGCGAGCGACACCAGGCTGACGACGCGTCGTTGGCGTGGTGATCCGCGGCGGCCCATCGTCTCCAGCGTAGGACGCTGACGACTGGGCCGAGCCCGGTCACAACTGCCAAGCTCACTTCGTGACCTCTCCCACGAGCACCGCTGACCTTCGCGACCGGCTGGCTCGCCTGCTCGGCGCCGAGATCGATGAGCTCCGTCGTTTGAGCGGCGGGGCCAGCCGCGAGACGTGGTCGTTCAACGCCAAGGAGGCTGACGGCGCGACGCGAAAGCTGATTCTTCGCCGTGACCCGCCCGGACTTCCGCTCCCTATCGGCCGCACCGGCGGTATGCCGCTCGAAGCGATCCTGTTCGAGACGGCGGCGCGGGCCGGCGTTCCCGTACCGACCATCCGGGCGAGCGGCGACGCCGACGACAACGTGCTCGAGACCGGCTTCCTCGTGATGGACCACGTGGATGGCGAGACGATCGCCCGCAAGATCCTTCGCGACGAACCGTACGCACACGCACGATCGGTCCTCGTGAGCCAGCTAGGCGAAGCCGCCGCACTGCTCCACGCTGTCGCCCCCGAATCCGTGCCGGGCCTCGTCGAGGTGCATCCGCTGCAGAAGTACCGCGAGGTTCTCGACCTGCTCGGGCATCACAGCCCGACGTTCGAGCTCGCCTTTCGTTGGCTCGATGCGCATCGCCCGAAGCCCATCGACCCGGTGATCGTGCACGGCGACTTTCGCCTCGGCAACGTGATCGTCCAACCCACCGGATTGGTTGCTGTTCTCGACTGGGAACTCGCCCATCTCGGCGACCCGGCCGAGGACCTCGGTTGGCTGAGCGTGCGGGCGTGGCGCTTCGGAAGCCCGCATGAAGTCGCCGGCATTGGATCGATCGAGGATCTTCTGCGCGCATACCACCTCGCCAATGGGCATCCGGAGGTCGATGCCGCACGCGTGCACTGGTGGATCGTCGCCGGCACCCTCATGTGGGGCGTGATGTGCGTGACCCAGGGCAATGCCCACACGTCGGGGGCATTGCCGAGCGTCGAGCTCGCGGCCATCGGTCGCCGGATCGCCGAACAGGAACACGATCTCCTGACGCTCATGGGAGCGCCGCCCCCGACGACCATCACGGTTGCACCCGTGACCCCGACAGCGACCGCCGCGGAGAGCGGAGACGACGTCGGCTTTCCGTCATCTCGTCACCTCCTCGACGCAGTGCGCGGGTACCTCGAACGCGATGTCATGGCGGCGACCGAAGGACGCATCGCATTCCACGCACGAGTTGCTCAGAACGTCTTGGCGATCGTCGAACGCGAAATCGCCTTGCGGCCTCAACTCGAAGCCGCCCAACGGGCCGCTGCCACGACGTTGGGCTACGACGGCGAAGCGGCGCTCGCCGACGCCATCAAGAACGGGCACCTCGACGCGCGCCACGACGAGGTCCTCGCCGCGCTGCGGTCGATCGTCGATGTTCGGGTGGCCATCGCCAACCCCAAACACGCGGCTGGCTGACGCCACAGCGACGAACTCAGTCGTTCGGCGTTTCGGGCATTTCCTCTTCGGCCAGAAGGCCCGACTCGAACGCGTCCTGCCAGAACGCGAAGGAGGTCTGCACCAACGTGGTGATGAGCTCGTCGACGAGGGGCTGGGTGACTCCGGCCCCGAGCGGGAACTGCCCTTCCAGATGGATCGTTCCGAAGAGGGTTTCCTCGTTCTCGGGCACGAAGAGATACGCCTTGGGGTAACGGCGCTCCTGGTTCCACTGGTTGCAGCCGGCCATGACCTTGGGCCACAGCGTTTTCGGCACCATCAAGTTGGTCACGCCCCGGATCACGAAGATGTCCTCGTTCGGACCCTCGGCACTCATCAGCACACGGAGGAGGATCTCTTCTTCGTCGTTGAGGCTGAAATCGACGGTGAAGTCGCCGTCGTCGTCGGTGACGAACTTGAGCTCCATCCGCTCGAGATGGTCCTGCACCATCTCTCTGGAGAACGGCTGCACGCCAACGCGTCGTTGCGAAGATGGCTTCTCGGCCATCAGGCCCCCATTGCGCGGAAGCCGCCGTCGACATGGATCATCGTTCCGGTGGTCATCGGGAACCAGTCGGACAGGAGCGCGCAACAGGCTTTCGCCACTGCGGACGAATCCTTGACATCCCAGCCGAGCGGGGCCTTCTCGGTCCAGACGTCCTCGAACTTGGAGAACCCGGGGATGGATTTGGCGGCGAGGGTCTTGAGCGGCCCGGCGGCGACGAGGTTCACCCGGACGCCGTCGGGGCCGAGCTCACGGGCGAGGTACCGGTTCAGCGATTCGAGCCCGGCCTTGGCAACGCCCATCCAGTTGTAGGCCGGCCACGCGACAGTCGCGTCGAAGTCGAGTCCGACGAGCGCGCCTCCGCCAGCCACCTGGAACAGCGGACGCAGGCCCTTGGCGAGCACGCTGTAGGAGTAGGTCGAGATCTGCACCGCGGTGGCGACGTCGTCCCACGATGCGGCGAAGAAGTCGTCCCCAAGACACGATTGCGGTGCGAATCCGATGGCGTGGAGACAGCCGTCGAGGGCGCCCCACTTCTCGGTGAGACGGGACACGACGGCGTCCATCTGCTCCGCCGAGGTGATGTCGAGCTCGAGAACCTCGACGGGCTCACGGCCATCTGGGAGGCGCAGCTTGCGGGAGATGCGTTCCGTCAGCGACAGGCCGCGCCCCGCACCCGTCAAGACGATGTCGGCACCCTCGTCGAGCGCAGTCTGGGCGACCCCGTAGGCAATGGATGCATCGGTCAGCACCCCGGTGATCAGCAAGCGTTTCCCTGTGAGCAACCCCATCTGGCGCACCCTTCACTCAGACCAGCCACGCGGACCGGGCACTCGAACCAGCACCTGGACCAGCCCGGATCGGACCGTGATGCCGGTGAGCAGGTTACGCCCCACGGGCCACCCGGGCGCGAAGAGCGACGCTTCCACAATCACGGCGCCCCACGTCACGGGTGCCCCGGTTGGCGCCGGCCGGCAGGTTTGGACAAGAGTCGGCGGATGCGAATCGCAGTCCTTGGTGGTACCGGTCCGGCCGGCAGCGGGCTCGCGGCCCGACTCGCGTCGGTCGGCTACGACGTGGTGATCGGCTCGCGATCGAAGTACAAGGCCATGGAGGCCGTCGACTCGATCCTCGAGCGCTGGCCGGATCAGAAGCTGTCGCTGACAGCCGACACCAACACCGGCGCGGCCACGGCCGACGTCGTCATCATTGCCACCCCGTGGGAGTCCACGGCCTCGACCGCCTTGAGCGTTGCCGATCTCCTCAAGGGCAAAGTCGTGATCTCCATGGCGAACGCCCTCGCCAAGGTCGGGCCGGAGTTCCAGCCGCTCGTTCCCCCGCGTGGCTCCGTGGCGGCAAGCGTCCAGGCGATCGTGCCCCGTGCGCTCGTCGCCGGGGCCTTCCACCACCTGCCGGCGCGCGAACTCGGCAACATCACCGAACCGATCGAGAGCGACGTGTTGATCTGCTCCGACCACATCAAGGCCACCGAGGTCACCGCCGACATCGTGCGCAAGATCCCCGGCTGTCGCCCGCTCGACACCGGTGGGCTGTCGAACGCCGCTCCGATCGAGGCGTTCGCCGCCGTCCTGCTTCAGCTCAACATGCGCTACAAGACCCGGTCGGCACTGCGTATGACCGGGATCGATGCGTGACCCAGGACCGAGCGGAGGACGCAAGGCCCGCCGAGTATCCGTCTGTCGTCTAGAACGTTCGCCGTGCCGATGAAGCTCTATGACACCGCCCGCCGGTCGGTCGTTCCGTTCGAACCCGACCCGATCGTGAAGATCTACACCTGCGGAGTCACGCCCTACGACACGACCCATATCGGTCACGCCGCCTGTTTCATCACCTACGACGTGCTCCAGCGACGGCTGCGCGACCTCGGCCACGAGACCCGTTGCGTACGCAACATCACCGACGTGGACGACTCGATCCTGGCGAAGGCGCGAGAGAAGGGCGTGCACTATCTCGATCTCGCCGCTGAGGAAGTGGCCAAGTTCGATGAGGACATGCGGGTTCTCGGCCAGCTTGCGTCATGGTCGGAACCGCGGGCGACAAGCGCCATTCCCGACATCCTGGGCTTCATCGACAAGGTGCTCCAGAGCGGCCACGCCTATCAGGCGGGCGGCGCGGTGTACTTCGACGTGGCATCGTTCGAGAAGTTCGGTCAGATCAGCGGGTACTCCAGAGAGCAGATGCTCGCCTACGCGGCTGAGCGGGGCGGCAATGTCGAGGACCCGAACAAACGCGATCCGCTCGACTTCATTCTCTGGCAGCCGTCTCTTCCCGACGAGCCATCGTGGGAGTCGCTGTGGGGTCCGGGCCGCCCGGGCTGGCATATCGAGTGTTCGGCGTTGTCCATGCGTGAGCTCGCCACCACCACGCTCGATCTCCATGGCGGCGGCGAGGACCTGATCTTCCCGCACCACGAGTGCGAGGCGGCCCAGTCCGAGGCAGCGACCGGCCAACCGCTGGCCCGGCATTGGATGCACCAGTCCTACGTGAAGCTCGACGGCGTCAAGATGTCGAAGTCACTCGGCAACCTCCGCTACGTGAGCGACTTGACGGCCGAGGGCTATGACCCGATGGCGATTCGTCTCATCGTCGTGTCGCACCACTACCGCGACGGCTGGGAGTGGTTCGATCATCTGCTCCTGACCGGTGTCGAACGCCTCGCCGCGTGGCGAGCGGCGGGCCAGGGCGACGGCGCGCTCGAGGAAGTCCGCGCGTGCCTCGACAACGACCTCGACACTCCGGGCGCTGTCGCGGCGATCGACGCTGCCGCGGCACGGGGCGAGGGTGTGTCGACCGCGGCTCTTCTCCTCGGCGTCGTCCTGTAGCGGCCCCGACTGGGTCACCCATGGCCGAAACCTGGACGTGTCCGTCGTGCCGGCGTTCGTTCCGGAGGAAAGGTCAGTCGCACGAGTGCGCTCCGGCCATGACGCTCGACGAGTACTTCTCGACGGGCCCGGCGTTCGAACGCCCCATCTTTGATGCGGTCCGCTCGTTTGTCGACACCCTCGGCCCGGTGACCATCGAGCCGGTGTCCGTCGGCATCTTCTTCAAGCGACCGTCGAGCTGGATCCAGCTGCGCCCGAAGCGCAACTGGGTGGCCCTGACGTTTCCGATGCGGCGAGACGTTCGCCATCGCACCATTCGAAACAAAGCAATGACGAACGGGCGGGACTCGGTGATGAAGTGGTTCGTCGCCAACCTCGAGACCCCGGCCGACCTCGACGACGATCTCCGCGATCTCCTCGCCGAGTCGTTCGACGTCTGACCGATCGTGTGCCCCGGTGCGACCACGAGAGAGTGAAGCCTGGGTCGCTCCTGGAGCGACCCAGGCTTCATGGTCTCGGTGCAGAGCGATCGGCACCGCTGCGACGTAACGTCGGCGCGGTGAGCATCGCCCGGATTGGTCGCCTTGTCCGTTCCGTGCCGGCGGTCCAGCAGCTGCAGACGTACCAGCGGGCGTGGCTCGGCAAGGACATCACCGCCGGCGTGGTGTTGACCGGTCTGCTCGCGCCCGCCGGGATGGCGTACGCGACCGCGGCGGGTCTGCCCGCGGTGACGGGCTTATACGCAACGATCATCCCGTTGCTCGTCTATGCGATCGCTGGACCGTCGCGCATCATGGTGCTCGGCCCCGACTCCTCGCTCGCACCGCTGATTGCTGTCGCGGTGGTGCCGCTCGCGACGGGTAATCCGAGCGAGGCGATCGCGATCGCCGGCGCATTGTCAATAGCCGCCGGAGTCATCTGCATCGTCGCCGGGTTGGCCCGCTTCGGCTTCATCTCCGAGCTGCTTTCCGCCCCGGTTCGGTACGGGTACCTCAATGGCATCGCTCTCACCATCATCGTGGGCCAGAGTGCGAAGCTCTGCGGGTTCTCGGTCAACGGTGAGTCACTGCATGACCAGATACGCCAGTTCGCCAACGCACTCGGCGACGGAAGGACGAACACCTGGGCCGTAGGTGTCGGGCTTGCGTCCGTCGCCGGCATCGTCATTCTGCGTTCCTGGTCGCCGCGGATCCCGGTCGCGCTGGTCGTCGTGCTGAGCGGCATCGCCATCGCGCTCGCCTTCGACCTCGGTCGGCGAGGGGTGCCGCTCGTCGGAGATCTTCCCCAGGGCATCCCCTCGCCATCACTCCCCCAGATCGAATGGCACACGGCCCGGACCTTGTTCGGCGCCGCGCTCGGCATCGCGTTCGTGTCCTTCGCCGACACGAGCGTCGTGTCACGCACGATTGCGCTTCGCCGACACGAGCGAGTTGACGCCAACCACGAGTTGGTGGCGCTGGGCATCGCCAACGTCGCATCGGGGTTCTTCCGCGGATTCCCGATCAGCGCCAGCAACTCACGCACGCCCGTCGCCGAGGCCGCGGGATCGCGCACACAGCTGACCGGGGTGACAGCAGCCGCTGCCCTGCTGGTCATCTCGTACTTGGCCCCCGGGGCGTTTCGGCACCTGCCGGCGACGTCGCTGGCAGCGATCGTGGTCGCCGCAGCCTTCACCCTCATCGACCTTCCGGCGCTGGTCCGGCTGTTCCGGGTCCGGCGCAGTGAGTTCTTCCTCTCACTCGCCGCCCTCGTCGCCGTGGCCTGGCTGGGCCCGGTCAGCGGAGTTGTGGTGGCGATCGTGCTGTCGGTGCTCGACTTCCTCCGCCGGTCGTGGAAGCCCCACACCGCCGAACTCGTCCGCGTCGACGGTCTGAAGGGATACCACGAGGATGCGCGCCACCCCGAGGGTCGCCGCGTGCCGGGATTGATGCTATACCGCTTCGACGCGCCGATGTATTTTGCGAACGCCCGCTACTTCGCCGACGATCTGGAACGTCGAATCGACGATTCACCGACGCCGGTCAGCTGCGTGATCATCACTGCGGAACCGATGACCGACATCGACACCACGGCAGCCGACGTGCTGCGGGAGCTGTTCGACGACCTCGGTGGCCACGGCATCGAGGTCCGGTTCTCCGAGCTCAAGGGACATGTCCGAGATCAGCTCCTGAACTACGACGTCCTCAGCGATGTGAGCCCGCACCGCTTCGCCCGCACGACGGGCGAAGGCGTCAAGCGGTACATCGCCGACCACCACGTCACGTGGACCGACTGGGAGGACCGCTGAACCGACCGTCTCCGGCTTGCGCCGAGGACACGGGACAAAGGGCGCCCCGGGCTCCGAGGGACACCGCGGGCCGTCCAGAGCCGGCGGGAAAAAGGTGCCCCGGGGCTCCGAGGGGGTGGCCCTAGGCTCTACGGCTCTGCCGTTGTGCGGGGCCAGCGCCTCGCACCACTCCCGCAAGGATTGTGCTGCTATGTCCGACCAGATCACCCTCACCCTTCCCGACGGCTCCGCGAAAGAACTGCCGACCGGGTCGACGACGGCTGATCTGGCAGCCTCGATCGGTGCCCGGCTCGCCAAAGCGGCATTGGCAGGGAAGGTGAACGGCGAGGTCGTCGACCTGAACCGGGAGCTCCCCGACGGTGCGTCCGTCGCCATCGTGACCGCCGATTCCGACGACGGCCGCCATGTGCTGCGCCACTCCACGGCCCACGTGCTGGCCCAGGCCGTCTGCGATCTGTGGCCCGGCGCCAAGTACGCCATCGGACCGGCCATCGACAATGGCTTCTATTACGACTTCGAGCTTCCCGACGGCGCGCGATTCACCGAGAGCGACCTGACCCGCATCGAAGGCCGCATGAGCGAGATCGTCAAGGAGAACCAGCCGTTTGTCCGCGGCGAGTTGCCCCTCGATGAAGGCCTCGCCCTGTTCGCCGATCAGCCGTTCAAGGTCGAGATCATCAAGGGCGTCGGCGGCAAGGAAGACGCGGCCGAAGGTGGGGGCGGCACCATCGTCAGCTATTACCGCAACCGCGACGACTTCGTCGACCTGTGCCGCGGTCCTCACGTGCCGTCGACCGGCCGACTCGGCTCGTTCAAGCTCATGAAGGTTGCCGGCGCCTATTGGCGCGGCGACGAGAAGCGCCCCATGCTCCAGCGGATCTACGGCACGGCGTGGGAGTCGAACAAGGCGCTCCAGGAGCACCTCACCCGTCTCGAAGAGGCCGAGAAGCGCGACCACCGCAAGCTCGCGGTGGAACTCGACCTGCTCAGCTTTCCCCACGAGTTGGGCGGCGGCCTTGCCGTGTGGCATCCGAAGGGCGCCATCATCCGCAAGCTGATGGAGGACGAGTCACGTTCGCGGCACGCTGCGGGTGGCTACGAGTTCGCCTACACCCCTCACCTCGCGAACGCCCGGCTGTTCGAGACCTCGGGTCACCTGTCGTTCTACAAGGACGGCATGTATCCGCCGATGGAGATGGACAACGGGACGTACTACCCGAAGCCGATGAACTGCCCGATGCACTGCCTGGTGTTCCGGTCGCGTCAGCGCTCGTACCGCGAGCTGCCGTTGCGGTTGTTCGAGCTCGGCACCGTGTACCGCTACGAACGCGCCGGCACCCTGCACGGTCTGATGCGCATCCGTGGATTCACCCAGGACGACGCTCACATCTTCTGCGCCCAGGAGCAGGCAGCCGAGGAAATCATCTCGCTCCTGCACTTCGTGATCGAGATCCTGCGCCTGTTCGGGTTCACCGACTTCGAGGCAATGCTGGCCACCCGTGATCCCGACAAGTCTGTCGGCGACGATGCCGGTTGGGCCGACGCCACTGCCGCGCTGGTTGCTGCGATGGAACACGAGGGTCTGAGCTATACCGTCGACGAGGGCGGCGCGGCGTTCTACGGCCCGAAGATCGACGTCAAGGTCCGTGACGCCATCGGCCGCCAGTGGCAGCTGTCGACCATCCAATACGACTTCAACCTCCCCGATCGATTCGACCTGGAATATGTCGCCGCCGACAACACCCGCAAGCGTCCGATCATGTTGCATCGCGCGCTTATGGGTTCCGTCGAGCGATTCTTCGGGGTGCTGCTGGAGCACTACGCCGGCGCGTTCCCGACTTGGCTTGCACCGGTGCAGGTCCGCGTGCTCGGCGTGCGAGACGAACACGACGCCTATGCCGAGTCCGTAGCGGTGCAGTGCCGCGCCGCCGGTCTACGTGCCGATCTGGTTCGCGCCGACGAGCCGTTGGGTGCCCGCATCCGCAAGGCCAAGCTCGAGAAGCTGCCCTACGTACTCGTGGTCGGTGACGATGACGTAAGCGCGCAGAGCGTCGGCGTCAACGCCAGGGGCAAGGACGTCGAACGCGGCGTGAAGGTCGCCGACTTCATCGCGGCAGTGACCGCCGAGGTCGAGGCCCGGGCATGAGCCCCGGCGATGCGTCGCCGGCTCTGGGACGGCTCGACGCCTCGTGGCGGGGGGACTACATCATGAAGGCCACCGCGGAGGAGGACGCCGACGCCACGGCGGGATTGGGCGCAGGCGACCAAGCCCGATGCGTGTTCTGCCGGATCCTTCAGTCGGGCAGCGATGGCACATCCGACGAGAAGCACCTCATCGTGCACCGTGGTGCCGAGGCCATCGTGATCCTCAACGCGTATCCCTACACCAGCGGTCACCTGATGGTGATGCCGATCCGCCACGTCGGGTCCCTGGACGAGCTGAACGACGCTGAGCACACCGAGGTGTGGGCGCTCGTCCGTCACGCCACCGGCGCCATCAGCCGGGCCTACAACCCGGGCGGCCTCAACGTCGGAGCGAACCTCGGACGCGCGGCGGGTGCGGGCATCCCCGGCCACCTCCACATCCACGCGCTCCCCCGCTGGGACGGCGACACCAACTTCATGACCGCCATCGCCGAAACGAGAGTCGTCCCCGAAGCCCTCTCCACCACCTGGTCAAAGCTCCGCGCCGCCTGGTGACGCGTTGGGAGAGAGGTTGCCCCTCGGCCCTTCGGCGCTGCGCCGCTCGCTCCGCTCGACTGCTCGCAACACGGGTGACCCGCCTACGTTTGGGAGAGAGGTTGCCCCCAAATATGGGGGCTGGACACCTCCCAACAGCGCTGGGAGGTGTCCAGCCGCAACGTCGACCGTCACCGCCCTGCGGACCCGGGACGGCAACCACGCCAACGGCTAGCCGGGCCACCCCAGTACGATGGATCCCCTGATGGCGAAGAAGGAACCGAAGCCGACTCTCGACGAGTTGCGGGACGAGCTCCCCGATGATCTCGACGCCCACGATTACGTCGGTCCGTACCAGTTCCCGGACAATGTCCGGCGGCGCTACCCGGCCGCGATGTATTTCGTGGTCGGCACGCTCCTGATGGTCGCCTGGGCCGTGGGCCAAAACGGCACGCCCACGCTGACCAACCGGGGGTTCGTGATCGGCGGTGCCGCTCTCGTGGTCCTCGGGGCCTACGGGATGCTGGCCGGTCCCCGCCTCGGTGTCCGCGACGTCGACGCCTTGGCGGCCGCGTCGGAGGCAGTGGGTTTCCCGGTCGGCCATGCGTCAGCCCAGCTGGGCTGGCGTGGCCTTCTCAGTCGCCCTACCTGGCGAATCCTGCTGTACTCAGCCGACAATCCGCCGACCAAGCGGGGGCTGGTGCTCATCGACGGCGTCGACGCATCGACCGTCACCACACACGTCGAGGACAATCCCGAGGACTGGTCGCAGTACGACGACCTGTGAGCCGACCGTCAGGGCGGGCGTCATTTCGCTACGCGCAGGAGGGGAGCCGCCGAGTTGGTGTCGCGCTAGGTTTTGCGTGCGCAATTCGCCGGGCTGATCGTGCCCGGCCAGGTCTTGGCCCGGAGGTGTTTCGTTGTTCGATGGCTACGCACGGGCGGTAACCGACAAGGCCGTCAAGCCGATCGGCCGCGGACTGGCCCGCCTCGGCGTCACTCCAGACCATCTCACGGCGGTTGGCCTGGTCATGTCGGTGGCCACGGCTGTCGTCGTCGGTTCCGGTCATCCCCGGTGGGGTCTCGGTCTGCTCATCGCGTCCGCGCTCCCCGACCTCTTCGACGGCGCCGTCGCGAAAGCGTCGCACACCTCGAGCATCCGCGGCGCGTTCTTCGATTCGGTGGCCGACCGGGTCACCGACGCGTTCCTGCTCGGCGGCATCGGGTGGTACCTCCAGGAGCGTGAAGGCGGGCGGCTGGCAATGCTGGCCTTTGCCGTGCTCGGCGTATCCACCCTGATCTCCTATCAGCGGGCGAAGGCGGAGATCTACGGGTTCTCGGCCAAGGGCGGCCTGATGGAGCGGGCCGAGCGGATCATCGCCCTTGCCATCGGTCTGGCGTTCCCGCGGCTGCTCGTCGGCATCCTCTGGGTGATGCTCGTGCTCGTCTCGATCACGGCCGTGCAGCGGTTCGTGAAGGTGTGGCGCCAGGCCGAGAAACCACCGCCACCGGTGAAGCCGGAGAAGGTCGTGTGGTCCGAAGTCGCTGCCGCGAGGCGGGCGCTTCGCCAGGAACAGACGGCCCGACGACGCCGCGGGCGCGATACGCCGGACGAACGTCGGCCGGTCGTGACCCCGTGGAAGACGTGGAACGAGGAGCGGGGTCGCCGCGTCGGTGCGTCCATCGAGGCGTGGCGCGAGCGGGTCAAGCAGCGCTCGAACAAGTGACGGACCGCTCCGGCGGGTTCGCCTCGATGCGTCACGGCATGGCCCAGCGCCTCGTCACGCCGGCGTATCGGGCCGCCGCGCGAGTCGCCCAGGTGCTGCCGGTCCCGCTGGCCGAGGGCCTCGCCTGGACGGCCGGCCGGACGCTGCCTCATTTCTCCCCGGCGCAACGGGCGATGGCGGCACGCCATCAGCAGCGCTTGGCGGGAGGTCGACTCTCTCGGCGAGAGCTCAACAGCCGGGTTGAACAGGTCTTTCAGAGCTATACGCGCTACTGGGTCGACACGATGCGGATGAACGGAGCGTCGACGGCGGAGGTCAACGCGGGCATTCGTGCCTCCGACGCGGCGATCGTCGACCGGGCCCTCGAGGCCGGCAACGGTGTGATCATGGCCATGCCGCACGTGGGCGCGTGGGACTACGGCGGCACCTGGGTTGCGCACCGGTGGGGGTTGACGACGGTGGCGGAGCGGGTGGAGCCGCCCGAACTGTTCGAGTGGTTCACCGAGCAGCGGACCAGGAACCGCATGCGGGTGCTCGCCCTCGACGACCCGCTGACCGGTGCAGAACTCGTCGGTACCCTTCGCCGCAACGGCGTCGTCGGTCTTCTCTGCGACCGCGATCTCGGAGGGGGTGGTGTTCGCGTCAGCTTCTTCGGGGAGGAGACCACGATGCCGGCGGGCCCGGCGACGCTGTCGTTGCGGACCGGCGCGGCGATCGTACCGAACGTCGTGTACCAACGACACGGCTACGTCGAAGGAGTGATCAAGCCAGCGATCCAGTTCGAACGGAGCGGAAAGCTCCGGGCCGACATCGCTGCGCTGACTCAACTCGTCGCGAACGAGCTGGAGGCGATGATCGCCGCAGAGCCGACCCAGTGGCATGTCCTCCAGCCGGTCTGGCCGTCCGACCCCGGTCACCACGCCAAGGCCTGACCCGGCGTCGGAATCGACGTGGGCCCGCTGGCTCGTTCGGGCCAGCTGGATTCGATTTTCCCCGCCTTCGCTGGCCCAAGCTGAAAACCTGTCGTGCCGTTCCGCCACAGGTTCGCACCCGTCCGGGGGCCACGTCAACATCGCGTCCCATGAGCGTCGACAGGGAAGCACTCACGACATTGGCAGCGCGTCAACACGGCGTCTTCGAGCGCCGCCAGGCCGCGCGACTCGGCATGACGGAAGGGAGTTGGCACAGTTGGCGCAAGAGTCGGCGCCTCATCGAGCTTCACCCTGGCGTCGCCTCGCTTCCCGGCATTTCGCTCACCCTTCACGGTCGGATCCTCGCCGCGGTCCTCGCCTCGCCCCACGGTACGGTCGCCTCGTGTCGGTCGGCCGCAGCGCTTCTGGGCTGCTGGTCCGAGCACCTCGGGCCGGTTCCGATCGAAGTCACCACACCACGTCAGGGCGCCCGCATCAGCGCCGCCCTCCGCTCGCGCGGGTGCGCTCGGCTTGATGGAATCCCGTGCGCCAGATAGCTCGCTTGGGCCACGAAACCCCGGAAAACCCTCAGGCTGCTGGCCCTTGCAAGCCCGCTGGCCCACGTGACTTCGGCGAACCGAACGGGCCCACGTGAGCCGGGCCACCCGACCGCTCACAGGACGACGCCGGGCAACCCGACCGAACTCGGCCCACGGCCTCGGAGACGGCGGAACGGCGGGACGCTCTCACCTCGTAGGCTTGGCCCGCTATGCGGATCGGGATGTTCAGCCCGTACTCCCTGTCGCTACCCGGTGGCGTGCAGGGGCAGGTGCTGGGCCTTGCCCGGGCACTGCGCCGCCAGGGTCACGACTGCCGGGTCCTCGGTCCGTGCGACGGTCCACCGCCCGAGCCGGGCATCATCCCCCTTGGCAATGCGGTGCCGTTTGCCACCAACGGTTCCGTTGCCCCGATCGCCCCCGACCCATCGGCGGTGCTGCGGACCTGGCGGGCGATGACGAACGAGCGGTTCGACCTGTTGCATCTGCACGAACCGCTGGTGCCCGGGTGCACCATGACGGCCCTGGTGCTGAAGGGGGCTCCGATCGTCGGGACATTCCATCTCGCCGGCGAGAGTGAGTCCTACCGGCTCCTCCGAGGCGTCGTCAAGCGGCTCGCCGACCGGATCGACCTGCGCTGCGCAGTGAGCGAAACAGCCGCAGCGATGGCCCGCAGCGCCCTCGGCCACGAGTATGACGTGCTGTTCAACGGCGTCGACCTGGACCGCTTCCGCAACGCTGAGCCATGGCCGGTCGAGGCGCCCACGGTGTTGTTCGTTGGACGGCATGAGCCCCGAAAAGGCCTCGAAGTCCTTCTTCGGGCGTTCGAGTTGGTGCCAGGCGACATCCGGCTGTCGGTGGTCGGCATCGGTCCGCAGACGGAGCACCTTCGTTCGCGGTACCACGATCCCCGGATCGAGTGGCTCGGCCGAATACCCGATGACGAGTTGGCCCGTCGGTGGCGAGCCGCCAGCGTCTATTGCGCTCCCTCGCTCAGCGGCGAGTCGTTCGGTGTCGTTCTTCTCGAATCGATGGCGGCGAGCACGCCGGTCGTGGCCTCGAACATCGACGGGTACCGCCTCGTTGCCCGTGACGGGATCGATTCGCTGCTGTTTCCGGCCGGCGATGCCGAGGCTTTGGCGAAGGCACTCAACCGGATCCTGACGGAGCCTGATCTTGCCGACGGGCTGCGCGAAGAAGGGGCGAAGCGGGCCAACGCCTACTCCTTCGACGCACTCGCCAGGCTCTACGTGCAGCGCTACGAGCGCCTTCTCAGATAGTCCCGGAGCAGCCTTTTTCCGCACCACGCCCGTGAGATGATGGTCTCCATGGCACCTCTGCTCATCATTCTCGGCATTATTGCCCTCGTCGTGATCTACGTGATCGTGCAGTACAACGGCCTGGTCCGGGTCCGCAACCGGATCGAGAACGGCTGGGCGCAGATCGAAGTCCAGCTCAAGCGCCGCTACGACCTGATCCCGAACCTCGTGGAGACGGTGAAGGGCTACGCCGCGCACGAGCGCGCCACCCTCGAGGCCGTGATTTCTGCTCGGAACTCCGCGATGTCGGCCAAGGGAGAGGCCGGGAAGGCACAAGCCGAGAACGCGCTGTCGGGGACATTGAAGAGCCTCTTCGCGCTCGGCGAGGCGTATCCCGATCTGAAGGCGAACCAGAACTTCCTGCAGCTCCAAGAAGAGCTGACCGGCACTGAGGACAAGATCGCCTACTCGCGTCAGTACTTCAACGATGAAGTGCGTTCGTACAACACGAAGATCCAGAGCTTCCCGTCGAACATCTTGGCCAAGCAGTTCAAGTTCGCCCAGCGCGAGTACTTCCAGACCGACGAGGCCGAGCGGGGCCCCGTCAGCGTGAAGTTCTGATCTCGTCCGCGCTGACCTCCTGGCGTCACCATGTTTGATGTCGTCGCGTCGAATCGGCGACGTTCGATCGCGCTGATTGCGTCGTTCGTCCTCGTTGTCCTGGCGGCATCGTGGGCGTTCAATGCCGTCGTCGGCGGAGGACCGGTCGGACTGATCCTCGCCGTCGCGTTCACCTTGGCGACGTCGGGTCTCGCCTATTGGAAGAGCGACGCGGTCGCTCTGTCGATGAGCCACGCCCAGCTGGCCACACAGGCCGACTATGCGCGCTTTCACAATCTGGTCGAGGGTCTGTGCATCGCCAGCGGCGTACCGAAACCGAGGCTCTACGTGATCGAGGACGATGCCCCGAACGCGTTTGCCACCGGCCGCGACCCGAAGCACGCCGCGATCGCGGTCACCACGGGCTTGCTCGGCAAGATGAACCGAGTCGAGCTGGAGGCCGTACTGGCCCACGAGCTCTCCCACATCAAGAACCGCGACATCCTCGTGTCGACACTGGCCGTCACGATGGTCGGGGTCGTCGCGCTGATGTCGGATTGGGCCCTGCGGTTCCTGTGGTGGGGCGGCCCCCGCCATCGCAACGACCGTGACAACAACGGCAACGGCGCGGCACAGCTCGTCGCGGTGCTCGGCATCGTGCTACTCGTGATCACGCCGCTCATCGCGAAGCTGATGCAGTTCGCCGTGTCCCGCAAGCGGGAATCGCTGGCCGATCTCACCGCGGTCACGATCACGCGGTATCCCCCCGGATTGATAAGTGCACTTGAGAAGCTTCGTGACGACCAGACGGTGGTGCACTCTGGCTCCCGGGCCACCGCCCATCTCTGGATCGAATCGCCGGTGCCGCGCTCACCAGACGAGGAGCAGCCGGGCAACGAGCGCAAGCTGTCGTGGCTCAATCGCATGTTCGATACGCACCCTCCGCTGAGCGAGCGCATCGACGCCCTTCGCGAGCTGTAGCGCTGGACCGGCAGTCACCCGACCGGTTCGAAGGTGATGCTTCCCTTCATCGGGTCGGTCCTGTCGAGCCGAAGCATCACCTGATCGCCGGGCGAACGGCCGGCAAGGGGAAGGCGAACACGAATGCCATCGACCACCAGATGGACCACGGCGTGTTCCGGATCGGACTCCACCACGACGCCCTCAAAGACGGAACCTTCCCGTCCGGTGAGCACGACGGCCTCGACGAGGTCGATGCACGCCCGGTCAGTCTTGGATGCGCGCATACCAATGGCATCCATGACCGGGGGCAACGTGGTGAGCGGCTCGACCAACGAATCGGGGGCACTGCCGGCGTGAAGCGCAACGGCGAGGTCGAGGACGTAGCGATCGGCGAGGCGCCGAAGCGGTGCTGTGCCGTGCACGTAGGGCGCCCCCATAGCCGAGTGCCATGGTCCGTCAGGGGCGCCGGCCTTGCCCTCGGACCGCATCGCCCCGGCATCGTTTGCCCGATAGAACCGGTACCGCGCCCCTCCCCCCGCCCGACGAACGGCGAGTGAGAACGACGCATCAGCAGCCACGTGCGGCCGAAGGCGGCGCAGGAGCTCCCGCAGCGGTTCACCGTCGGGCCAGGCGAGCCCGAGGGCGCGGGCTGTGCGCCGCAGCATCGCGACATCACGGCGAGTCGGGTCGTCGAGGTCGCGGAACAAACCGACGCCGCGCGACACGAACATGGAACCGAGTGCGAGATTGGCCGCCAGCGACATGGCCGCATTTGCTTCCTCGCTCGCGGTGAGCGAGCGGAAGGTGAGGCGGAGCTGACCGGGCGCCTCGGGATCGTGGGTGATCTCCTGCTCCGGCCGCTGGACCCGTTCGGCCCCCCTGGCCTGGTCACTTGCGTCCATCCGGGCGGCGAAGCCCCCGAGGAGCGGGTGAGCCTGGTCCGGCGTGCACGTTTCGTAGGCGAGTTTGGATCGGCTGCGGACGACGGCCCGGTCGATCGATCGCAGGGTCGGGACGAGGTCGACGCCAAGGTCGACGGTCATCACGATCGCCGGCCGGTCGACGTCGGGCAGCAGGCTTGCACCACCCTCCGACAGCGACGCGGGGTACTGCGGAACCTTGGCGTCGGGGAGGTACAACGTGCTGGCCCGCCGCCAGGCCTCGGCTTCGAGTGCGCCGCCGCGGGCGACGAATGCTCCGACGTCGGCGATCGCATAGTGCAGGACGAAGGTCTCTCCCTCCGCCCCGAGGGCGAAGGCCTGGTCGAGGTCCGTCGACGACGCAGGATCGAGTGTGGCGAACGCCACGTCCGTGAGGTCGAGACGGCCGGTCCTGTCGAAACCTCGGTCCGTGACGGCCGATGCCTCGGCAAGTGCGTCCGGTGGAAACGACGCCGGAACAGCGTTGGCGACACGAACCGCGGCCAACCCTGCCTCGAGCAGTTCGGCAGCATGCGATGAGGCGTACACAGCGGACGAGTCTGCTCCACGTCGCTGGGTGGAATCACGCTGTGGTTGCGGGAGCGGGGTCGTACACTGGAATGCATGGCTGATCAGTCCCGTTCCGTTGGTACCGCCCGTGTGAAGCGTGGTCTCGCAGAGATGCTCAAGGGCGGCGTGATCATGGACGTGATGAACGTCGAGCAGGCAAAGATCGCCGAAGACGCGGGCGCGACCGCTGTCATGGCGCTCGAGCGCATCCCCTCGCGCATCCGCCGCGACGGTGGCGTTGCGCGGATGAGCGATCCGCAGATGATCGAGGAGATCAAGGCGGTCACCACTATTCCGGTGATGGCCAAGGCCCGGATCGGCCACTTCGTCGAGGCGCAGATCCTCCAGTCGCTCGGCGTCGACTACATCGACGAGTCCGAAGTGCTCACGCCGGCCGACGAGGTCCACCACATCGACAAGTGGCTTTTCACCGCCCCGTTCGTGTGCGGCGCCACCAACCTCGGTGAGGCGCTGCGGAGGATTTCTGAGGGCGCCTGCATGATCCGCTCGAAGGGCGAGGCCGGCACCGGCAACATCGTCGAGGCGGTGCGCCACATGCGCCAGATCACGGGCGACATCAAGAAGATCACCCTCGCCGACGGGCCGGAGCTGTTCGCGTGGGCCAAAGAACTTCGGGCCCCGTACGAGCTCGTCGCCGAGATCGCCGAGACCGGCAAGCTGCCCGTGCCGCTGTTCTCGGCCGGTGGGATCGCCACCCCCGCCGACGCCGCGCTGTGCATGCAGCTCGGCGCCGAGGCGGTGTTCGTCGGCTCCGGCATCTTCGAGTCCGAAGATCCGTCGACCGTCGGCAAGGCCATCGTGGAGGCCACGACCCACTTCCAGGACCCCTCGATCCTGGCCAAGGTGTCCCGCGGTCTCGGCCACCTCATGCCCGGACTCGAGATGGGCAAGCTCGAGGTCAAGTACGCCGAACGCGGCTGGTAGCCACCCACCGGGTTCGCCCACGCGGGCCCATCGTTTGCGCGTAACCTTGCACCCCCATGCCGAACCGCTCTGCTGACGACTCGAGGCCCCCAGGTGGGTGTCGCCGCACGTCCGTCAGACCTCGCGCCGGGCGGCTGGCTTCGTCCGCACGCTGACCAGCTCGCGCCCGTCGACCGCACGGCGAGCCCGTGGCACGGCCGGCGCGTCGGAGTCCTCGCCCTGCAGGGCGCCTTCGCCGAGCACCGTGTCGCGCTCACGCGCCTCGGGTGCGACGTCGTCGACGTGCGCACGCCGGCTCAGCTCGGCGATGTCGACGCGTTGGCCATGCCCGGCGGCGAGTCGACCACCATGTCGCGGCTGCTCGGCACGAGCGGGCTCTACGAGGCCCTCGAGGTTCGCCTAGCCGACGGTCTGCCCGTCTTCGGCACCTGCGCAGGGATGATCCTGCTGGCCACGCAGGTGGTCGATGGTCGCCCAGATCAGCGGACGTTCGGAGCGATCGACATCACGGTCAGGCGCAACGGTTACGGCCGACAGGTCGACTCGTTCGAGGCCGACCTCGATGTCGTCGGCCTCGACGCGCCGTTCCGAGCAGTGTTCATCCGCGCCCCAAAGCTCGAGTCCCTCGGCGAGGGTGTCGAGGTGCTCGCCTCACACGACGGCACGCCGGTGCTCGTACGCGGCGGCATCAATCGGCAGATCCTCTGCGCCTCGTTTCATCCCGAGCTCACTTCTGATACTCGCATCCACGAACTGTTCCTCACCATCGCGTTCGCATCGGTCACCTGATGTCCGCAGCGCACGAGTTCTGCCTCACCCTTGCCTTCGCGTCGGTCTGATCCGACGCCTCGACCTCTCAGGAGTGCACATGTCCGGCCACAGCAAATGGGCAACGATCAAGCACAAGAAGGGCGCGGCCGACAAGGCCCGCGGCAAGTTGTGGGCCAAGCTGGTCCGCAACATCGAGGTCGCCGCACGCGAAGGCGGTGGCGACCCGAGTGCCAACGCAACGCTGCGCACCATGATCCTCAAAGGAAAGGCCGAGCAGCTTCCGAGCGACAAGATCACCCTCGCCATCAAGCGCGGCACCGGTGAACTGAAGGCCGACATCCAGACCGAGAGCATCATGTACGAGGGCTACGCCCCCGGTGGTTGCGCATTGCTGGTCGAGGTGGAGACAGACAACCGCAACCGCGCTGCGGGCGATGTCCGCGCGGCGTTCTCGAAGAACGGCGGATCGATCGCCGAGCCCGGGGCGGTGGCGTGGCAGTTCGCTCGGCGCGGCGTGATCATGGTGCCGAAGAAGAAGTCGTCCGGCCTGCTCACCGAGGACGAGTTGTTCCTCGTGGCGGCCGAAGGCGGCGCCGAGGATCTGATCGATCAGGGCGACATGTTCGAGGTTCGCTGCGCACCCACCGCCGTCGGAGAGGTCTGCACCGCGCTCACCGATGCCGGCATCGGGTTCGATTCCGTCGACCGGCCCATGGTGGCGGAGAACCTGGTCCCGCTCAGCGCCGAGGACGCCAAGAAGGTGCTGAAGATGGTTGATGCCCTCGATGATCTCGACGACGTGGCCGAGATCTACGTGAACTTCGACATCTCCGACGAGATCCTCGCCACGCTCTCCTGAACCGACACCGGGCCCGCGATCTTCTGCACACCTACGTCCCGACCCGCCGGATGACCTGATGGCGTCCGACGAGGTCATCACCTCGGTCACCAACCCCCGCGTCAAGCGCCTCGTCCGGTTGCGTGACCGCCGTGACCGCGACGACGAGGGCGTGTTCATCGTCGAGGGATACCGGGCGATTCGGCGCATGCTCGATCAGGGGGTCGCCCCGATCGAGCTCTACGTCTCGCCGGAGTGGTTCCAGGGAGAGAACGAAGCCGCGCTGATCGCCGACGCAAGGCGCCTCGGGTCGTCGGTGTGTGAGCTCAGCCGCGAGGCGTTCGCCAAGGGTGCGTATCGCGACCGCCCCGACGGTCTCCTCGCCGTCGTCGCGCAGTGGCACCAATCGCTGGACTGGCTGCGCTCGCGACTCCCCGCAGACCCGTTCGTGCTGGTGGTGGAGGCCATCGAGAAGCCGGGCAATCTGGGAACGATCCTCCGGTCCGCCGACGCCGCGGGGGTTCATGCCGTGATCCTCTGTGACCCGGTCACCGACGTGTTCAACCCGAACGTCGTGCGCTCCTCGACCGGGGTGCTCTTCGCCGTGCCGGTCGTGGTGGCGCCGTCGCCTGACGTCATCGCCTTCCTCCGGACCGCCGGGATCCGGTCGGTGGCCACGACTCCGGCGGCGTCGCTGATCTACACCAGCGCCGACCTCCGCGGACCTGTGGCCATCATCATGGGCTCGGAGATGCACGGCCTCTCCGAGGAGTGGCTGGCCGGTGCTGACGAGACCGTGGTGATACCGATGGCGGGCCAGGCGGACTCGCTCAACGTCGCGTCGGCAACGCTGATCACGCTCTTCGAAGCCGTTCGCCAGCGCACCCCTCCGTTCGTGTGAGAGTGCCTTTCCTCCATTCACCGAGGTCTCCGCTCACTCCCCGCAGGCGCGACCCGTTAGCGTGTCGATTCGTATGGCTGTCGATGTAGGAGACGTTGCCCCCGACTTCACCCTCCCCGGCACGGGCGGGGAGGAGTACACCCTGTCCGAGTACCGCGGCCAGCATGTGGTTCTGGCCTTCTACCCGGGTGACAACTCCCCGGTCTGCACGCTGCAGCTGAACTCCTACACCCGCGAGTTCGACGAGTTCGAGGGGCTCAACGCCAAAGTGTTCGGGGTATCACCCCAGAGCGTGTCCAGCCACGAGACGTTCTCCAACCGCCAGGGAGGGTTCGCCTTCCCCCTGCTGGCCGACAACGACAAAGCGGTTGGTCGCCTCTACGGCGTGCTCGGACCTCTTGGCTTCTACCGTCGATCGGTCTTCGTGATCGACCCGAAGGGACGGATCAAGTACGCGCACCGTTCGGCGACCGGGATGACGTTCAAGAAGACCCCCGAGATCGTCGACGCGATCACCGCGGAGCCGTCCCGGGGTTGAACACCGTCACCGCCTGGCCGCTGGCGGAGGTGTCGGTGGCCAAGGTGAACATCGCGCCCGCGATCTCCTCCGGAGCGATCATGGTGACCACCTTGAGGGCCGGCGCCAACCACGCCGCAGGCGTGACGCCGTCGCCGGTCTTGTTGACGATCGGCGTGTCGGTCATGCCCGGAAGAATGGCGTTGACTCGAACGCCGTAGCGGTCGCTCCACGAGGCGCACGACTTCACGAAGTGGAGTACCCCGGCCTTCGTGGCGGCGTACACGGGATCCCCTTCGAGCGGTGACAGCGCGGCGGTCGAGGCCGTGCAGATGATGGCGCCGCCGTTGGCCCGCATGTGGGGCAGGGCGATCTGGCAGGTGTGCATCACCCCGGTCAGGTTGACCGACACAACACGGGTGACCTGCTCGGGGGAGGCGTCGGGATAGTCGGGCGCGCCCGTCATGATGCCGGCGTTGGCCAGCACGACGTCGACTCTGCCGAACTCCTGGACGGCGAGTTGGAACATCGACCGGAGGTGGTCGACATCGGTCACGTCGACGCGGATCGCCTTGGCACTGCCGCCGGCGGCCACCACCTCTGCGGCGACCGCCGTCGCTCCCCTGCTGTCGACATCGGCAACGACCACGGCGTACCCCGCCGCGGCGAAGCGGAGCGCGGCGGCGCGGCCGATCCCCGAGCCCGCTCCCGTGATGACCACAACGTTCTTTCCATCCGGGAGTTCTGTCATGAACGCCAGGGTACCCACGGTCCGGGAAAAGAGCGAGAGCGCATACGCTCGGGTCACCATGACCGGCTCGGAGTCGTTCCCCCGTCAATACGCCCGCACCCGACGCTTCACGTGCGGCGAGCCCAAGGCGTACCGCCCGAACGCCGACGGCACCCGTGTGGTGTTCTTGCGCTCGCTCGGCGGCGACGACCCAGTGAACCGCCTCTGGTGCCTCGATCGACTCGACGACGGCACCTGGACCGAACGACTCGTCGTCGACCCGCTGAATCTTGATATGCGCGCGGATGGTTCCCTCCCGGCCGCCGAGCTCGCCCGCCGGGAACGGCTGCGGGAGCAGGCATCGGGGATCACGGCCTATGACGTCGACACCGCCGGTTCGGTCGCCGTCTTCGCCGTCAACGGCACGTTGGTGGTCGCCAACCTCGACACCGGGTCGACGCACACGCTGGCGACCAAACCCGGCGGCTACGACCCCCGCCTCTCGCCGGATGGGCAGCACGTTGCCTACGTGAGCGACCGCTGCCTACGTGTCGTCAGCGCGCGTACTGGATCTCTCGACGATCGTCTGCTCCTCGGCGAGGACGATGAAGCCATCTCGTGGGGTGTCGTCGACTTCGTCGCGGCCGAGGAGCTCAATCGGTATCGGGGCTTCTGGTGGTCCCCCGATTCCGCCCACGTGCTCGCCGAGCGGGTCGATGTGTCGCCGGTCAACGTGTGGACGATCGCCGATCCGACCCATCCCGAGCGATCCCCGGCCACCCACCGTTATCCTGCGGCGGGAACGGAGAACGCCCTCCTTTCCCTTGCCGTGGTGGCCATTGATGACGACACCCGCCACGACATCACGTGGTCCCACGACGAGTTCCCGTACCTCGTCGACGCGCAGTGGACGAAGCACGGCCTCACCCTTACGCTCCTCGACCGGCCGCAACGCCACAGCCGCATCGTCGACGTCACCCCGGAGTCCGGGCGCCTCCGAACCCTGCACGACCTGCGCGATGCCGTCTGGGTCGAGCTCGCCGTCGGCGCCCCGATTCGCCTTGCCGACGACAACCTCGTCCTCACGGTCGACGGTCACGTGCCGGAGTCCACCCCCGCAGGTCTGCCCACCCCGGTCGAGCTCGATACCTTCGCCGATCCCGAAGGCACGAGGGCCCTTGTGCGCCAGGAGCCGGACCGGGCGGGCTACCTGTACCTGACCCCGGCCAACCTGCAGGTCAGGCGCGTGGTGGCGATCGAGGGAAACCAGGCGATCGTGATCGCCAACGCCTCGCGTCCCATCCCAGGGCTCGCCGTTCCGGCAGATCCGGCCACGACCTGCGTTCTGCGGGTGTCGCTCGATGGGTCGAAACGCATCGAGATCATGGCCGGCGGTGTTGTCGACCCCGGCGTGCATGACGTCACCGTCGGCGGCGCGCTCGCGGTACTGCGAGCGGCATCGATTGAACGTACGCGCTCTGAGCATCTGCTCATCGATGGAGCCACGCGCGTCGCAATCACCAACGACGCCGAGGTCGCGGTTGCGGCGCCCCGTCCGCAGTTCCTCCGGGCCGGTGACCGCGCCATCCCCTGCTGCGTCTTCTTCCCGACCGACGCAGCAATGCTCGGCGACGGGTTCGACAAGCTGCCCGTCATCATGGACCCCTACGGCGGACCGCACGCAGCGCGCGTCGTGGCTTCGCGCAACGCCCATGCGTCCTCGCAGTGGCTCGCCGACCAGGGGTTCGTCGTCGTTGTCGCCGACGGGCGCGGCACGCCAGGCATCGGACCGGTGTGGGAGCGCTCGATCGCCGGTGACTTCGCCGGGCCCATCCTCGAGGATCAGATCACGGCTCTGCACGACGCGTCCCGGCGATACCCGCAGATCGACCTGACCCGGGTCGGCATCCGCGGGTGGTCGTTCGGCGGCTACCTCGCGGCGCTCGCCGTCCTTCGCGCCCCGGAGGTCTTCCACGCCGCCGTGGCCGGTGCTCCGGTGACCGACTGGGGTCTCTACGACACGGGGTACACCGAGCGCTACCTCGGACACCCGAAGACGAACCCGGACGCCTACGAGCGCTCCTCTTTGTTCCCACTCGCCGCCGGGCTGCGTCGACCGCTCCTGCTCATCCACGGGCTCGCCGACGACAACGTGGTGGCCGCCCACACCCTGCAGCTGTCTTCGCGT
>JANPFX010000288.1:0-61013 GCA_031423635.1 Acidimicrobiia bacterium
CCAGGGCCCAGCGCCACAGCCACGGTGGCGCCGACATCAGCAGGCATGCCGGCGCCAGCATGGTGAACACGGTGTGCTGGATCATGTGCGCGAGGAAGAGGTAGTCCTCGGCGATGTCGTGGATCGGCCAGTAGGAGAACACGAACACCAGTCCCACGCCGATGACCGCCCAGCGGATGTTTCGGTAGGTGACGACTGTTTCCCCCGGTTCGACCACGCGCGGGCCCAGCCGGGTGAACGCCCACCACAAGAACGTCGCGATGGCCAGCGTGACGATGATCACGTCGGGGTGGCTGTGGAACCCGACGGTCGGCCGAGCGGCGGCGAGGAGAGCAGACATCACGTCAAAGCCTTGCACCGCAGGCTGCGAAACCAAGTATCGGAGAGCGGCCCCACGAGTGACGGTTGTCGCAGGAAGGTCCGGCGGAGCAGGGCTCAGTGTCCGCCGGGCGCGGTATCGCCGTGGTCGACGCCCATCACAACGCCATCGTTACCACGGAACACCCAGACCACCAGCAGGACGAGCGCGACCCCGACGTACACGAGCCAATGGCCAGGGCCACGGAACTGACCGACCGCCGAAAGCACCGCGGAGTAACAGAATCCGGCGAGGATCGCCCCCATGATGAACAGGCGACGCATCAGCGGGGAGTCGAACTTGAGGTGCATGAAATAGCCGGCGACGATGACGAACTTGATCATGGCAAGCGCCAGCATCGGTAGCGCGAAGGCAGCCTTCTTGGACTCCAGCGGAGTGTAAGAAAGCCCGACCTCGATGCCGGTGAGGATCAGAAGGATCACGAAGATCTTCAGGTACTGCTTGTCCCGTGCGGTGAAGGCGGGTCCGATGTACTCGCCTTTCTCGTCGAAGTAGTGGGCGGGAAGCTGTTCAGCACTCATGACGATTCCTCAAACGAGAGACTCACGGGATCAGGTAGATCACGGTGAAGATGACGATCCAGACGACGTCGACGAAGTGCCAGTAGAGACCGACGATCTCCACCGTCTCGGCCTTCGCCTGGGTGATCTTGCCGCGACGGGACAGGTTGACCAACGACAGCAGCATCAAGATTCCGAGGGTCACGTGGACCCCGTGGAAGCCGGTGAGCACGTAGAAGCTCGAGCCGAACAGGTTCGTCTTCAGCGTGAGACCCTCACGGACGAACGCGGTGAACTCGTAAATCTGGCCGGCGATGAACGACGACCCGAGCAGGGCCGTGATCGTCAGCCAGAGACGGAGGCGCTTGTGGTCGTTACGTTCGATCGAGGAGACCGCGAGCACCATGGTGAGCGAGCTCATCAGCAGGATGAACGACGAGGCCGAGGTGAACGGGATGTCGTAGATGTCTTTCGGGAAGGGACCGTTGATGCTGCGTCCCTTGTAGACGAGGTAGGTGGCGATCAGGGCGCCGAACAGCAGACACTCGGACCCGAGGAAGGCCCACATGGCGACCTTCTCGTTGGAAATTCCGGTGGCGGTGGCGTGATGGCCGTGATCGTCCCCGTGAGCGGCGGCCGGAGCGTGGGAGTGATCGATGTCGACGGTGGCAGCAGTCATGTGGAGCTGGCTCTCAGTGCGCAGTTCCGGCGACGAGTTCGCCGAACGAGGAGTTGGGGTCGTCGTCGTGACCAAGGTCATCATGGTGATCGTCGTGCGGTGCCGCGGACGGTTCGAGCGACCAGCCGAAGAAGCCGGCGATGATGCCGACGCCTCCGAGAATGGCGACAGGCCACGCGTGGTAAAGCACGCCATAGCCAGTCACCGGGAAGAAGGCGGCGGCGATCAGCGGCCACCACGACGGCGACGGCATGTGGATCGACGCCGGGTCGACGGGGTCATGGGTGAGCACCTGCTCCGCGGTCGCCACCCGACGCATCGTTCCGTCGTCGTCCTCGGCGTACTTGCGGTGCCAGAACTCGTCGACGGTGTGGACGGTCGGGACGACGTCGAAGTTCCACGGCTTGGGCGGGCTGTCGGTCATCCACTCGACCGTGCGGGCATCCCACGGATCAGCCGGAGCGACCGCCTTCGAACGTGACGTGATCACGATGTTGGCGAAGAACACCAGCAGGGACAGGGCGATGATGAATGCACCAACCGTCTCGACCATGTTCCAGAAGTCGAAGC
This sequence comes from Acidimicrobiia bacterium, assembly GCA_031423635.1. Classification (GTDB taxonomy): domain Bacteria; phylum Actinomycetota; class Acidimicrobiia; order Acidimicrobiales; family JANYDT01; genus JANLQX01. The sequence continues at coordinate 2,129 of JANPFX010000288.1, forward strand.
CCATGCCCTTGTCGTAGCGGTACATTCGGCGCGGCTGGCCCTGAAGCCCGACGATGTGCATCGGCCCGAAGGTCAGGTGCATGCCGAGGAGCATCAGCCAGAAGTGGAGTTTGCCGATCCTCTCGTTGAGCATCTTCCCGAAGATCTTCGGCCACCAGTAGTAGAAGCCGGAGAACAGACCCATCAACGCTCCGCCGAAGAGCACGTAGTGGAAGTGGGCGACGATGTAATAGGTGTCGGTCTGCTGCGTGTCCGCAGAGACGACCGAGTGGGTGACTCCCGAGAGGCCGCCGATCACGAACGTGGTGATGAATCCGACGGAGAAGTACATCGCCGTGGTGAAGCGGATCGCGCCGCCCCACAACGTGGCCGTCCAGTTGAAGATCTTCACGCCTGTGGGTACGGCGATGAACATCGTCGACACACTGAACGCCGCCGTAGCGACGGGGCCGAGTCCGACGGCGAACATGTGGTGGGCCCATACACCCCAGCCCATGAACCCGATGGCGATGCCGGAGAACACGACCACCGGATAACCGAACAGCGGCTTGCGGGCAAAGGTCGGCAACACCTCGGAGACGATGCCCATCGCCGGCAGGATCAGGATGTACACCTCCGGATGGCCGAAGAGCCAGAAGAGGTGCTGCCAGAGCACCGGGTCACCACCCTGGGCGGGGTTGAAGAAGTTGGCGCCGAAGTTTCGGTCGAACATCAGCAGGAACAGCGCCACGGTGATGATCGGCATGGCGAAGAGCAGAAGGAACGACGCCACGAAGGTCATCCACGTGAACACCGGCATGCGGAACAGCGTCATGCCCGGCGCCCGCAGGTTGATGATCGTGACGATGAAGTTCACCGCCGAGACGGTGGAGGCGATACCGAGGATCTGGAGGCCGAAGATCCAGAAGTCGATGTTGTGGCCAGGGGAGAAGGTGATCGACGTGTTCGGGGCGTAGCCGAACCAGCCGCCGTTCGGCGCTCCGCCGAGGAAGAACGAGGAATAGAGAAACAGACCGCCGAACACGAAGAGCCACCACGACAGAGCGTTCAGGCGGGGGAACGCCACGTCGCGGGCGCCGATCTGCAGCGGCAGGAAGTAGTTGAAGAACGCGCTCGAGAGCGGCATGACGACGAGGAACACCATGGTCGTACCGTGCATGGTGAACATCTGGTTGTACGTGTCGGCCCCGATGACGTCGCCGTTCGGCTGCGCCAACTGCAGACGGATGAGCAATGCCTCGATGCCGCCGATGACGAACCAGACGAGCGACAGCGCGCCGTACATGATGCCGATGCGCTTGTGGTCGACCGTCGTGAGCCACGAGACGATGCCCTTGGTCGACTCGACCGGACGACGCAACACGCCGGGATCGCTTACGGGATTCGGACGGACGGCGATTGCGCCACCCGGGAGGGCCGGAGAATTCGGGGAGGGTTCGAGGACGATCGCCATGATGAGTTGCTTTCGTGAGTGGTGCGAGGCCTTGCGGCTACGCCTTCAGCGACTGGAGATACGCGACGAGCTTTTCGATCTCGTCGTCGGTGAGTTTGCGGATGACCATGCGCGAGCCCGGCTTGAACGCCTGCGGGTTGCGCAGCCATGCGGTGAGGTTGCGGGTGTCGTTCTTGGCGATGGCCCCGGCGAATACCTCGCGGATGGCGAAGTGGGTGAGGTTCGGTCCGATCTTGGCGCCCTCGTTGACCTTGTCCGGCTCGACGTAGTGGCAGGCGTTGCAGCCGGCGCCGCCGTTGAAGAGTTTCTCGCCCTCGATGGCCAGGTCACTCGTCGGTTTCATCGCCGGGGCGGCGATCGAGGCATGCCATTTCGCGAAGTCCTCGGGCGAGTCGATCTTCACCTTGAAGCGCATGTTGGCGTGGGACGTGCCGCAGAATTCCGCACACTGCCCGTAGATCGTCTTGCCGGCGTCGTTGGCATCGGAGTCAAGCGTGAGCTTGTTGATCCGCCCGGGGATCGAATAGATCTTGCCGGCGAGCTTGGGCACCCAGTAGTTGTGCATGACGTCTTTCGACGTGATGTGGAGCACGACTTTCTTGCCGGCTGGAATGTGCAGAACGCCGGCAGTGGAGACGACCGGTCCGTCCTGCTTGATGAGATTGCCGATCTGGCGGGGCTCGCGCCCCTCCTCCTTCGCGGCGTCAACGTCGAGCGGATCGTCTCCGGTGGTCAACTGCGGATTCATCTTGGTCTCGCCGGGTTGCGGGTACTGGTACTCCCACCACCACTGATGGCCGACCACGGTGATGTCGAGCGCGTCTTTCGGGGCTTCGGCGATCTGGAAGATCTTGCCGACCGAGAGGACACCGACGACGGCGAGCAACACGGCCGGGGCCGCTGTCCAAGCGATCTCACCCTTGGTGTTGCCGTGGATCTGGTTGGGGATGTGGTCTTCGCCCTTGCGCCGGTAGCGGACGATGCAGAAGAAGATGAGCCCGTAGACGAACACGCCGATACCTGCGGCGATCAGCAGCACCGGAATGGCGAGGGAGTTGATCGACCGGGCCTGCGGACCTTCGACGTCGATCGTGCTCTGCGGATGCTTCTGGCACGCACTCAGCACGAGACCGAGACCGACGAGGACCGGGACGAAGAGCCGACGGGTGGAGTTCCGCACGGATTGAGCTTGGTCGACGTCCGCGGGAGCGGCCAAATTCGCAGAACGTTCAAAAGACATGTAAGTCATCGAGAGGTCGGAGTTCATTTCGTGATGGGCGTTCGTAGCGTCGTTCGTCGTCATTGGGCCGCTGCGGTCTCGACCGCCGTCGCCTTCTCGGTCTTGGCCGACTTCTCGCCTTGGCCTTCGCCGTGCTTCTCGTGGTGCTCGAATTTCCGCTCGCCGTTGGCGAGACCGACTGCGGCCATCGCCCCGACGGCCACAACGGTCACGGTGATCGCGGCCACCATCGTCCGACGGGTGATCTTCGGACGCAGGGCAATGAGGATGCCGCCGAAGAACACGGCGGCGGCGAAGATCAGGACGATGATCCACGAGGCGGTCTTGCTCACTGCGAGCAGCGTCCGGGAGATCGACACCGCGAGGATCAGGATCAGGCCGGTCGCCGCCACGGGGAGCCCGAACGGAACGGTGACCGAGTCGGAAACCCGGCGGGCGACGGCGGGAACGTAGGCCGGACCCTGGCGACCAGAGCTCACGAACCAGGAAATGCCGGAGGCGATACCTATGGCAATGCCGGCCGCAACAAATGCTGAGCCCAGAGCGGCGCCGGCGATGAGGCAGCCTGCGCCGAGAGCGGCGCAGATCGGCGCCAGGGAAGACGGCACGGGGATCGAACGGCCGGGGTCGACGTCGCCGGTGAAGACGAACCGGTCGGCTGCTCCCGTGGCGACAACTCCGGCGCCGCCGAGCATGGCCGCAAGCAACGCGGCACCGAGGAGGAGGGAGAGGCCGAGGCGATCAGTCGAAAGACCGGCGTAGAAGAGCGAGGCAACGAGCGCCAGCGCGCTGGTGACGAAGAGGGCACGTGATCCGAGGTTGAACATGAGCGGCTTTCCGACCTACTTGTAGAGGAAGATCAGCGAGTAGACGATGGTCCACACCACGAGGGCGCTGTGCTGGAACCACGCCGCGCCGATGGCGGCATGAGGCTCCTCCGGCGTCGACTGGGCCGTGATGACACGGGCGAGACCGAGGACGGAAGCCCCGAGTGCGATGGCGCAGGATGCGCCGGCAACGGAGAGCAGGGCATAGGAGTGCAGCCACCACGGGAGGGCGTTGGCGGCGCCTTCCCACTGGTTGCCGATGAACCAGATGATGTTGGCGGCGGCAAGGTTGGCGAGGATGGCGAATCCGAACCCGCCACCGGCCCACCGGCGGTTGCCGACTCGCAGCGAAGTGATGGCCCACCCGACCGCCAGTGAAGCGAGCCCGAAGGTCGCGAACACGATGAACGCGGCGTAGTTGTTGAACGGCATCGACGACGGGAAGAACGGCTCACCCGGATTCGCGCGGCGGAGTGCGTAACGCGTGTACGCGTAGGCACCACCCACGCCTGCTCCGGTCATGACGACCGCCGCCGAACCGGCGAGGCACGCGACGAGCGTCGGGGTGGTCGCCCGACCGGTGACGGTCGCGGGCGCTGGGGTGGTCGCCATCAGTTCGTCTCCTCGGAGAAGGGAAGCAGGTGGGCTGCGTCGGTCGAGCCCGTCGTTCGTGATGCGCTCAGCAGGCCGAGGAGGGTGATGCCTAGCGCAGCGGCGAGCAGCAGGCCGCCAAGCATCATGATCGCGCTCAGCGCCGGCGCCGACGACGACTGATCGTCACGGTTCGCCAAGGCGGCGAAGCCGACGACGGTCAGCACACCGCCACCCAACGCGGCAAGCGTGGCCAGGCCGGCGATGGGTCGGGCAAGCGAGCGACCGAGCGCCAGGGGCGAGAGCTCGCTGATGCCGGCGACGCCCGCAAGAGCCGGAATCGCAACGGCGAGGAGCACGACCTGACCGATGGTCCACACGGCTCCCTGGGTCGAGGCGTCGAGGCTTCGTGCCGCGGCGACGAGAACGTTCACGGCAGCGAGCACGAGGAGGAGCGGAACGCCGACCGCGCCGAGGAGCGACGCGTCGGGCCGAAGGCCGCCGGCCAGCGAACCCAGCCACACCAGGACGAGCATGCCCACTGGTAGGACGATGAGTGAGGTGAACCAGCGGTTCGTCGGCTGGATGAAGGAATCGCCCGAGGTCGCCCCGCCGAGCCAGGCGAACAGCGACAGGGCCGCGGCGGTGGCCACCAGATACGACGCCACATGCCCGCCGAGAAGGGAGCGTCCGGTGCGGCTCACGACGATCTCGCCGACGAGCCCAAGTGCCGGGATCAGCACGAGGTACATCTCGGGGCGGGTGGTGAACCGGAGCATGTGGCTCCAGATCACTTCCGAGCCATCGGTCAGGGCGAACGTGCCGCCGAAGTGCTGATCGATGTAGAGCAGCAACAAACCCGACAAATGGACGGGAATCGTCAGGATCGAAACGGCCGCCGTGACGAAGCTCGCCCACGTGAAGGGACGCACCTGCTCGAGGCTCAACCCGGCCCGGCGATGCGTCAGCACGGTGGTGAAGATGTTGATGGCGCCGAGCAGCGTCGAGAACGCCACGACAGCGAGTGAGGCCACGAGAAGGTCGGTCGCCTTGTTGACCGGCTTGCCGCTGGTCAGACCGGAGACCGAACCGAGAAGATCGACCGACGGCGGGCCGTCGACGACGAGGTACGACGTGACGAACAGCGCTGCGCCCACGGCGTATGACCACACCACGAAGGCGTGGAGTCGAGGGAAGGCCAGTCGTGAAGCACCGATCTGGCCGGGTACCACGATCGAGGCCAGAGCGAGGAACATCGGCGCCACGACGACCACGATCAAGCCCTGCTGGGCGAAGGACAGCACCCGTCCGAAGGAGAAACCGGCGTCGGCGCTCTCGCCGAGCCAGCGGCCGGTGCCGAGGTCACCGCGGACAGCGGCGTCGACGCGTTGCGCGACGAACGCGAACAGGACGGCGCCAACCGTGCCGAGGAGCAGCGTGGCCCCGAGATGGAGCCGACCGAGGCGGCGATGGTCGGTGCTGGCAACCCAGGACTCGACGACATCGATGGCGTCGTCACCGAACGCGGTCTGTTCGACCGCAGCGGTGGTGGCTGGAGAGACGGTTATCGACATGGGTTCTCCGGGCAGACGGGCTTCGGCAGCGAACAGGTAGGACGCGTCACGAGGCCCGAGGGATCTTCGAGCACGGCGATGCTACCGGTTGCGGCGGAAGCGTCCATAGATAGGTGAACGGCGGTCATGGGGTGGTTGCCGGACGAGGCCCGCTACCAAGGAGCACCGCGTGAACGGTGGTCAGGGAGGTCGTTCGCGGCCGACGGGAAGTGGCAGGGGCAAGAAGGAGAACGATGGCCATGAGCGCTCAGATGCCGTGGACGACAAGCTGGTCGACGGCCATCGCCCCGAAGAGGATGACCAGGTACGTGATGGACCAGCCGAACAGGCGCATGGACGCCTTGTTGGGGTCGGTGCCGTCACGCCCGATCTTGGCGAGGCCGAGCACCTGGGCGAGGAAGAACCCGCCGGATGCGATCGCCGCCACGAGGTAGATCCACCCCATGTCGCCGATCCAGTAGAAGGCGATCGTGCAGGCGACCATCACCACGGTGTAGCGGAGCATGGCGCTCACGGTCTGGGAGAACGAGACAACCGAAGGAAGCATCGGCACGTGGGCCGCCGAGTAGTCGTCGCGGTACTTCACCGCGAGCGCCCAGAAGTGCGGCGGGGTCCAGAAGAAGATGACGGCGAACAGCACGATCGGCGCCCAGTCGAGCCGATTGGTCACAGCCGACCAGCCGATCAGAACCGGCGCCGCGCCCGCGGCACCCCCGATCACGATGTTCTGCGTCGAGGAGCGCTTCAGCCACAAGGTGTAAATGAAGACGTAGAAGAGACACGCCGACACGGCGAGCACCGCGGACAGCAGGTTCACGGTCGCCCACAGGAAGGCGAACGCCGCTGCTTCGATCGAGATGGCAAAGGTCAGCGCCGCCCGGGGGGTCATCGCGCCCGTGACGAGCGGTCGGCCCTGCGTTCGCTTCATGATCGTGTCGATATCGACGTCGACGACCATGTTGATGGCGTTGGCGCCGCCAGCCGCCAGGGTCCCGCCGACGAGCGTGCACACCATCAGCCACAGGCCGGGCACGCCCCGCTCGGCCACGAACATCGTCGGGATCGTGCTGACCAGGAGCAGTTCGATGATGCGGGGCTTGGTCAGAGCGACGTAGGAGCTGACCGTCGATCGCAGACCGACGGCCGGGCCGTGCACGACGAGGTTCGCTCCGGCGTCGAGAAGTGCCGTGCGTTCGAGTGGCTCGGTCCGCAGGCGAGGCATAACAACGGCCACACTATCGGCCATGTCCGGGCATCGAAAAAGCCGCTGGTGACGGCCTCGCGGGCACCGTTTCCCGGTCGGATCGACCATTTCGACGAACAGCCGATGAACGCAGCGCCTGAGGCGGGGCAGACTGTCGACGTATGCCCGTCGCCTCTCCCACCGAAGTCGTCTCCAGCGACACCGATACCCGTCAGGGGCTCGATCGGCCATGGATCGTGCTCGTGTGGAACGATCCGATCAACCTGATGTCCTACGTGACCTTGGTGATCCAGAAGGTGTTCGGGTATCCGAAGGAGAAGGCCGAGTCCCTGATGTGGGACGTGCACACCAAGGGCCGGGCCGTAGTGTCGAGCGGCAACCGCGAGAAGGCCGAGCTCGACGTGTTCCGGCTGCACGAACACGGCTTGTGGGCGACCATGCAGCAGGACGACGCATGAGTGTCGGAGGAACAGCCGACGACGCCGAATACTCCGACGGAGCCTTCGAACTCGATCAAGAATCGGCCGAACCGGTCGACGAATTCACGCCCGAGGACACCTACGACACCGACGAGGAGGACGACGAAGACATGTTCCTCCGACGCCGCATCCGCCGGGGTTCGTCCGGCTCCTTCATCATCAACCTCCCTGATGACGAACGCGAACTGCTCCATGCCCTGCCCGGGCAACTGCACGAGATGCTCACGTCCGGCGACCCGACGGGCTTGCGTCGCCTGTTCCCGGCGGCGTATCACCTCGACCCCGAGAAGGACGCGGAGTTCCACGAGTTGATGCGCGACGAGCTCGTCGCTTCGAAGGCGGCGCGGGCAAAGATCCTCGAGGACACCGCGTTCGCCCGATCCCTCACCGAAGAACAACTCCTCGGCTGGATGGGAGCCGTGAACGACCTGCGGTTGGTGCTCGGCACCCAGCTCGACGTGAGCGAAGACGATCATGCTCCCGATCCCGACCACCCGTTGGCGGCGCACTACGGGCTCTATCACTACCTCGGGTTCCTGCTCGAGAACATCGTCCGGGCGTTGAGCTGACGCGGCGTCTCGGTTCGGTCCCCCGGACATGCCGCGCATCGGCTCGCCGCTGCGTCATCGGGGCGGGCCGCTAGCGTTTCTCAGATGGCTCCCACTTTGCACGCCCGGCGATTCGACCTCGATGCCGAGATCGACCGTCGGCTGGCGCGCAGCGGGCAGCGCTGGACGCCCGGTCGACGGGCCGTCGTCGAGGCCATGAAGCGGCGCGTCGCTCCGATGTCGGTTACCGAGCTCCAGACGACCGTCGGCCCGAAGGTCCCGCTCTCGTCGCTGTACCGCATCATCAGCGATCTCGTCGAGGCCAGAATCTTCATCAAGCTCGAATTCGCCGAAGGGTTCGCCCGGTTCGAGCTCGACGAAGACCTCGCCGCGCACCACCATCACCTCGTCTGCAACGAATGCGGTTCGGTGGCCGACTTCGAGCTCGGCGAGCTCGAGTCGATACTTGACGGAACCGCAGCCCAGATCCGCCGCAAGACCGGCTTCGTCACCCAGAACCACCGCCTCGACTTCTTCGGCTGCTGCGCGGCCTGCACGAAACGCTGAGGCTCCGTCGATTCGCTCGGAGGCAGCGTCGGTTCGCAGTACGCTTGCTCCCCGGCCCAGCCCCCATCGTCTAGCGGCCTAGGACACCACCCTTTCAAGGTGGCGGCACGGGTTCGAATCCCGTTGGGGGTGCCAGTGCGGCGGTTGCGCACGCGCCTCGCTCGAACGCGGCGGAGACGCCGGGCCGTGTCTGCTAACTTCGACAGTCCACACGGTCTGGACCCGTGGTGCAGCTAGGAGTGCACGCCGGCCTGTCAAGCCGGAGGCCGCGGGTTCAATTCCCGTCGGGTCCGCCACACCGATCCCCGTTCGCGGGGATCGACCGTTCATCCGAACCGGCAACGGGCGGATGGACCACGGTCGGATAGCTCAGTTGGTAGAGCGCACGCCTGAAAAGCGTGAGGTCACCGGATCGACACCGGTTCCGACCACCAGGCAGGGCGGCACGGTTCGGAGCGCGGGTCGGCGATACCGTGGGCAGATGAACGACTTCTCGGGGCGCATCGCGCTCGTCACCGGCGGCGGCCGAGGCATCGGACGGGGCATCTCCCTGCTCTTGGCGGAGCGCGGTGCAGCAGTCGCCGTGAACTACGCAAAGGACGCTTCGAGCGCAGCGGAAACGGTCGAGGCCATCCGCGAGTCCGGAGGCCAGGCCATGGCATTTGCCGGAGACATCGCCGACCTCGGGGCGACCGAATCGATGCTCACCGCCGTTACCGCCGAGTTCGGCCCGATCGACCTCCTCGTCAACAACGCCGGTGTCGCGTCGCGTGGCCGCGCCGTCGCCGACACCGCACCCGACGAGGTCGAGCGTCTGCTCCGTGTGCACGCGATCGGTCCGCACCACCTCTGCCGCCTCGCCCTTCCAGGGATGCGCGAACGCGCCAAGGCTCGCGGCCGTGCCGACATCGTCATGATCTCGAGTGTCGCAACCGACACCCATGCCGCCTTCGGTGCTCCCTACAACATGGCCAAGGCGGCGATGGAGGCGGTGGCGTTCACGCTCGCCAAGGAGGAGATGCGCAACGGCATCCACGTGAACATCGCGGCTCCCGGGCTCGTCGTGAGCGACATGGGCAGGCGGCTGGCCAAAGCCGTCGCCGGCGTCGGCGACATCCACGAGCTCGACTCGTCGTTTCCGTTCGGTCGGGTCTGCGAACCGCTTGACGTCGCCCGGGTCGTCGCCTTCCTCTGCTCGGATGAGGCCGGGTACGTCACCGGTGAACGGGTGCGCGTGCACGGTGGCGGGGCGTCGGCGCGTTCGTAGCCGACCGACGGCGCCCGGCCATCAGTCCGGTTCCGTCGTCGGGGGCAGCAGTCGGAGGAAACCGTCGGTGCGGGCCACGCGCCAGCCGCCGATGAGGTCGCACGCCGGTGTCCCACCCAGCGCGACGTCCATCACCCGGTCGAGCGTGGCGGCATCGACGCTGTGTCCCTGACCGACGCCGCTTTCGACGAGCCAACGCCGAAGCGCGCGGCGGGCCAGCGGTGCGGCGACACCGACCAGGCCCCACCGCTGCCGGGGGTCGATCGACGCACTCAGTTCGTCGAGCAGAGCGACATCGGCAGCAGCGACTTCGCAGTGCCGGGCCAGGAGCACGGCAACGTCACGCTGGGCGATGTCGTCCATCAGGGGGAGGAGTTCATGGCGGACGCGAACCCGGCGGAAGCGCGCGTCATCATTCATCGGGTCGGTGAACGTGTCGAGACCGAGCTCGGCGCACAACGCAACGGTGTCGCGGCGGCGAAGCCGCAAGAGCGGCCGCTGCGGGCCACCGCGATCGGCCCGAGCCATCGAGGCGAGACCGTCGAGACCGGCGCCCCGGAGCAGATGCAAGACCATGGTCTCGGCCAGGTCGTCTGCGGTATGGCCCGTCGCGACACCGATCGGCAGCGCGCCGTACCGGGCCTCACGAGCCCGTTCTTCGAGGTTCGGACCGTCCCCGACCTCGACGGTGTGGGCGACGAAAGCGGCACCGAGCCGGACAGCCAGGGTTGCGACTGCAGCGGCCTCGGTCGACGACGCAGGCCGCAGGCCGTGATCCACGTGGTGGAGGACGACCGACGAACAACCAGACCTGGACGCCAGCACGGCGAGGGCGACGGAGTCGGCCCCGCCGGAGACGGCGCACGGGAGCACCGCGCCGCCGCTGAACGAACAGGAACGCAAGAGGCGAGCGACAAGGGGCGATCTTGCGATCGCTTCGCTCAAACTCGCGTCAGTCATGCGCAGCGACCCTGGCCCGGCGAGCCATCACGCCCAGCCCGACGCCGATCGGATGACGACATGGGTCCTACGGTCGGCCCGCACGGCCAAAGCGGGTCACTTCTTGGTGACGCGGCTCACCTTGTTCCGGGACACCTTCAGGTAGTAGCCGATGAGGCTCATCACCACGCCGCCGGCGGCTGCTGCGAACAGCACCACGCCGAGCCAGTAGAACCATTGCTGTGCCGCGAGAACCATGGCCACGATCGTAGGCGGAGCAGCCGCCTATCGTCTGCTCCGTGTTCCGAGGGGACGACCTACGCGATCTTCTTGCCGCGGGTACGGGGAACGATCATCGGCTCGTGCATCGAGCAGAACTTCCCGTTGTTGTAGATGGAGAGGCGAGTTCCGCACCCGGCCTCTCGACAAACCCTCCCGGCGGAGAACTTCTTGGACGGACGGTCCGAACCGGAGAGGGGCTTCGCTCCTACTGCATGATCTGCCATAGCTGCATCAACCGGGGGAGAAAACGTTCCATTCCCTCAATCGGGGAAATTTCCGGCTAAACGATGCTAAGACTCGCCGAGGGCAGTGCTCACTCTGCTGCTGCGCTGCCCAACGCGGACCGGATCCGCGAGGCCAGGTCGGCCGGCACCTCGGTGTAGGCACGGCTCCGCACGACGATGCGCAGCTCGGCCTCGAAATCGAAGGCGCTGTAGCAGGTAGGGCAGGCGTCGAGGTGGGCCTGGATCTTCGTGCGGCGCTGGTCGGTGAGCTCGCCATCGAGAAAATGGTCCAAGCGGGCGATCATCGCCGAACAGTCGCCGCCGATCGCCTCATCGATGGGTCCAAAGGGGTCGTGTGGATCACTCGGGTGGGTTCGGCTGGAGGAGTTCATGATGTGCTGTATCCCTCGGGCTGAGCGGTCGCGTGATTCGAAACGATGGGAGGAAACGTCAACTGCGTTGGAACCGACCCGGACGACAGCGAACCGGGTCGTCAGCTTCCCTGCGGAACGAGACGATGCTCGATGCCGAACTCCCACAACGCCTTCTGGAGCGCTTTTCTTCCCCGATGCAGCCGCGACATCACGGTCCCGATCGGAACGTCCAAGATCTCGGCGATCTCCTTGTAGTGGAAGCCCTCGACGTCGGCCAGGAGCACCGGGAGACGAAACGCCTCGGGCAGCGCGTCGACCGCGGCTTTGACCTCTCCATCGGTCAACTGGTCCAGGGCGAAATCCTCCGCGGAACGGCCGAGTGCGGCCGCTTCGAGGCCGCCGAGCTTGCGATAGAGAAACAGCTCTTCGCCTTCGCCCAGCGCTTCCTGCTCCGGGCGGCGCTGCTTGGCGCGATAGATGTTGATGTAGGTGTTCGTGAGGATGCGAAACAGCCATGCCTTGATGTTCGTGCCGTCCTCGAAGTTCCCGAAGCCCCGGTAGGCCTTCAGCATGGCCTCCTGCACCAGGTCCTCGGCGTCCGCACGGTTGTGGGTCATGCGGAACGCGCCGGAATACAGCGACGGGAGATGCTCCATCGCGAGGCGCTCGAAGTCCGCCTGGTCTGCCACGGACGCCACCCTACGCCCATCCTCCAATTACGACCGCGCGATTCTCAGCGAACTCGTGGTGACAAATGGCCACCGACGCCACGCGCCTTCCCATGTTGGCTTGCGCTCCGGTACGTCACTCCGCCGGGCAGACGTCCCAGGGATTGGGCAACTCGTCGGCCGTGATGCATGCGAACCCGACGCCTCGGCGGGTCAACTCGGCCGCCACCGCCGCCGCGGTGGGCGCCGAAACCGAATGCACGAGATGGATCTGACGACGCGGGGGTCCGACGAAGCCTGACTCGGCCAGTTGTGCCGGTCCACCCTCGAACGTTCCCCACACCACGCCCGGAAAGAGCCGATACCAACGCTTCGGGATCGGCTGGCCGCAGTTGAAGACCGTCCGCCGCGAGCGCATCAGCTCATCGAGTCTGGTGAGTACTCCGAGCCCTCCGCGAGCCGAGCGGTTCGGGATCTCGTCGAAGAACGTGCCCGACGTCCCGTACCACCGGAGGTACCTGTGCGCATCATCGGCGATGTCGTCAGCGCCCCGCTGCAGCCATCCCGTTGCGACGTAGCCCAGGACCTCAGCACCGATCTCCTCGCAACGGGCAACGATCTCTCGGTAGCCGTCATGGGGTTTCTCGCCCGGGCCGTTTGCCGGGTTGATCACCACCATCGCCGGCCGCAGCGCGAACAGCGCCTCCCACTCTCCCGTCGCCCACGGCCCGAAGTACGCCGGGATTACCCGGCTCGACGCGGAGGGACGCTGGGTCGGCGTCGGCATGGGAACCGGCGACCGGCGACTCGACAGGACGCGGGTTCGGGTCGGCTCGTTCATGCGGCGCGAACCACCGCCGATCGCCGACATCCACAACACGGCGGGAACCAGCTGGGTCCTCGGACGAAAGACATGTGGAGCCCGAGGCCGGATTTGAACCGGCGACCTGCTCATTACGAGTGAGCTGCTCTACCCCTGAGCTACCCGGGCGGGCGGAGAAATCGTAGCCGGGCATCTCCCCGACTCAATGCGGTTCGCACCGAAATCGTCGAAGGGGTGGCGATCCGAGGACCGTGCCCGACGGTTCCACCGCCGAGGTGACGACGCTCTCCACGCGCAGATCGGCGCCATCGACGCGCAGATCGGCGCCATCCACGCGCAGATCGGCGCCATCGACGCGCAGATCGGCCGACTGCGGCCCTGAACCGCCCGAAGTCGGCAGAGGTGCGCGCGGGACACGGGTGATCCGCGCGTGGAGAGGGGCTCGACATCTTCCGGCCGGCCTCAGTTGCGTGTCACCGGAGCGCAGGAAGGCGCAGGAAGAGCGACTGGAGAAGGAGGAGGAGGTTGGGGTTGCGCTCGAGATGTCCGTTGGCCTCGGAGATCTGGGTGAGGGCAGCCAGGGCCGCCCGGGAGTCGTCACCGCCGCGGGCCGTCGACGCGGCATACCGGCGGCTGATCACCGCGAGCCCGTAGCGCAGTTCGTCGTCGCGGACACGCTTCTGCTCGCGCTTGTGGCGATCGGCCAACTCCTTGCGGACACCGGACCCACCGCGGACACCGGACGCTTCGAGACGCGCCTCCAGCGCATCGGCTTCGGCCTGCTGACGCTCGGCGAGCGGCCCGACGGCGATCTGATCGAGGAGCGCCACCGTCTCGGCGGCGACGACAGCGACGGCAGCACCGGTGCCATCGAGGCGGCGGGGCACCTGCTCCCAGAAGACCAGACGTTCCGCCAACGACCCATCACTGACCAACAGGCGGGCCCGATCGAGGCGTCCACCCGACATCTCGGCAGCGTCGCGCGCCTGATCTGCCGTTGCCCCCTCGGCGACGAGTTGGGTCGCGATCACCCGACTCCCGAGAGCGGCGAACGGGACGACGACGCAGCGAGATGCGATCGTGATGAGCTCGGCGGTGATCTGTTCCGCCAGCACGACGAACACCGCGCTGGGTGGCGGCTCCTCGATGATCTTGAGCAGGGTCGGAGCGGCGATGGTGACCAAGTGGAAGTCGACGAGCACGAGCACCTTGCGATCACCTTCGGTTGGCGATCGCATCGCCAACCTGAGGATCTCGCGAGCCTGGTCAACCGAGATCGACGCGCCCTCCCGTTCGACCACCACGAGGTCGGGGTGGGCCTGCGCCAGCGAACGGACGCACACCGAGCAGTATCCGCACCCTCCGCGGGGACACAGCAGGGCAGCGGCGAACGCCCGAGCCGCGCCGAGCTTGCCGACCCCGGGAGGTCCGACGAAGAGATAGGCGTGGACCGGCGAGAGCGTCGACGATCTCAGCTGGGTGACGGCGGCGTCCTGACCGATGATCTCGCCCCACAAGGCGTCGACCGAGGGTTCTCGCAGGAGCGTTTCGTCGATCTCGACGCTGTCCGCTGACGCACCGAACGCGTCGGGGTTCCCGAGCAGTTCCGCGAAGGCGGACGACGCGATGTCGGGCGCTGGGGCCGGATCGTCGCCGGCTTCGTCGGGGTCGATCGGGACGACGTCGGCGTTGTCGGCCGGCGCGGCCGGCATCGGATCATCGTCGGGCACCTCCGACAACGGCACCGGGTCGGTCACCGTCTCACCGACGAGCACCGGATCGGCCTCGACCTGCGGCGTCGGTGATGTCTCGTATGCCGTGACATCGAAGAGCGACGCATCGAACAGGCTGTCGCTCACGGCATCACGCCGGCTTCCACGAGGGCCGACCAGACCCGCTCGGCCACCTCCGCGGGCGTGCCGATTCCCCACACCCCCACGGTGGCCGGACGGCTCAGCAGCTGCTCGTACCCTTCGCTGACCCGGCCGACGAACGCCGGGCCGAGCGATTCGAGGCGATCAGGCGAACCCTGCGCAGCCAGTCGCTCGAGCGACACCTCGACCGGGATGCGGATGACGATCGTCAGCGTCGGCACGAGGTCCTCGGTAGCCCACAGCGAAAGTCGCTCGATCGGCTCGGCGCCGAGGCTTCGGCCGACGCCTTGGTAGGCGATCGACGAACCCAGATAGCGATCGCAAAGGACAGTGCGACCGGCCTGAAGGGCGGGGCGGATCACCTCGGCGACATGCTGCGCCCGATCGGCGGCCATGAGCAGCGCTTCGGCCCGGGGCGACAGCACGGCCCCTTCGTCGGAGTGGTCGAGCACCAGCGAGCGGATACGGGCACCCACTGCGGTTCCCCCCGGTTCCCGACTCACCAGAACGTCGACACCGGCGGCGCTGAGCCGATCGGCAAGGAGCCCGATCTGGGTGCTCTTGCCGGACGCGTCAGCGCCTTCGAACGCGAGGAACCGGCCGGGTCCGGCGTAGGGCGTCAGCGCGGCGGGCATCGCATCACAACCTACGGGTCTACGACCGGCGGACAAACACTCGGCTCACGCCGACGGCGCGTCCGCCCGCACGGCCGCTGCGCCCTTCGCAACCTTCTTCACGGTGACCTTCTTCGCTACCGGCTTCTTGGCTGCCGGCTTCTTGACTGCGGGCTTCTTGGCAGGGGCTGCCCTCTTCGCACCCGTCGCTTTGCGGACGCCACCACGGCCTACCGTGCGTGTCGGCTTCGAAAGATCGGCGATCCGACGCTCGGCCAACAGTTCCTGGGCACGCGCCGCGTTGATCGTCTCCGGATCGTCGCCACGGCGGAGGGACGCATTGGTGACGCCGTCAGTCACGTAAAGGCCGAACCGGCCCTCCTTCATGATGATCGGCTTCCCGGAGACGGGGTCCTCGCCGAACGTCGCCAGCGGTGGCTTCGGGGCCCCGGCGCCACGACGGGCGAAGGTCTTCGGCTGGGCGTAGATGGCGAGTGCCTGGTCCAACGTGATGGTGAGCAGTTCCTCCTCGGAACCGATCGAACGGGAGTCGACGCCCTTCTTCAGATACGGGCCGTACCGACCGTTCTGGGCGACGACTTCCTCCCCGGTGGCCTCGTCGATGCCGAGCGAGCGCGGCAGGGTGAGCAGCGACAGTGCTTGGTCGAGCGACACCGCGTCGACGGTCATGGAAGCGAAGAGCGATGCCGTTCGGGGCTTGGGGGCATCGACCTTCTTCTTGCGACCCTTCGTCGGGTTCTCGCCGGCGGCTTCGAGCGATGCCACCTCGGCCGCGCGCGCCGTCAACGTCTCCACGTCACCGAGTTGCACGTAGGGGCCGAAGCGTCCGGCCTTCGCATACACGGTCAGCTCGGTGACCGGATCGACGCCGACGACGCGATCACCCTTCGGGGCGGCGAGGAGCTCCAGAGCCTTCTCGACCGTGAGCTCGTCGGGGGCGAGATCGTCGGGCACCGGGGCAGTGTCGTCACCGCGCTTGACGTACGGCCCGTAGCGGCCGGGACGGACGACAACGGGAACATTGTCGGGGTCGAACCCGATGGCGATCGAGTTGATCGTCGCGGCATCGATGTCGTCGAGTCGCGTAGAGACCATGGTCTTCAGGCCCGGCGTGGATGACCCCGGGAGAATCGGAGCGCCGTTGCGGTTCGCTGCCCCTTCCTCACCGTCGCCGAAGTAGAACCTCTTGAGCCACGGCACGGACTGCGCCTGACCGCCGGCGATGGCGTCGAGATCGTCTTCCATCCTGGCGGTGAACGCGTAGTCGACGAGATCGCCGAAGTGCTGTTCGAGAAGTCCGATCACGGCGAAGGCGACGAACGACGGGATGAGCGCCGAGCCCTTCTTCCACACGTAGCCACGGTTCTGGATCGTGCCCATGATCGACGCGTACGTCGATGGTCGTCCGACGCCCAGCTCCTCGAGCGCTTTCACCAGCGAGGCTTCGGTGTAGCGAGCCGGGGGCTGTGTGGCATGACCATTCGCGCGCAGATCTTCAGCGCGAAGACCTTCTCCGACGGCGACGGTGGGGAGGATCACCTCGCGGTCTTCGAGCTCGGCTTCGGGATCGTCGGCACCTTCGACATAGGCCCGGAGAAAGCCGGGGAACGTGATGGTCTTGCCTGACGCCACAAACTCGCAATCACGACCATCGGACGATGACGCACCGAGGCGGACCTGGACCGACATGCCCCGCGCGTCGTTCATCTGCGAGGCGATCGTGCGCATCCAGATCAGCTCGTAGAGCCGGAGCTCGTCGGCGTTCAGCTCGCGGGCGAGCGATGCCGGTGTGCGAAACGACTCCCCTGCCGGGCGGATCGCCTCGTGGGCCTCCTGAGCGTTCTTGACCTTCTTCGCGTAGGTCCGCGGAGCGTCCGGCAGGTAGTCCTTGCCGTAGAGCTCGAGCACCTGCGCCCGGGCGGCCGTGAGAGCCGTCTCCGAGAGCGTCGTCGAGTCGGTACGCATGTAGGTGATGTAACCGTTCTCGTACAGCCGCTGGGCGATGCCCATCGTGCGCTGCGACGAGAATCGGAGCTTGCGGCCGGCTTCCTGCTGGAGCGTCGAGGTCATGAACGGGGCGTAGGGCGAACGGCGGTAGGGCTTCTCCTCGACGTTGCGCACGACGAACGCGGCGGCGTCGAGCCGCTCGACGAGGACGCGGGCCTGGACCTCGTCGAGAACAGTCACGGCCGGGCTCTTCAGCAGCCCGTCCTCGCCGAAATCCTTCCCGGTGGCCAATCGGCGTCCGTCGAGGGAGACCATGGTGGCCGCGAACGATTCTTCGCCCCTGGTCGACGGGGTGAAGAGTCCTTCGAGGTCCCAGTACCCGGCGGAACGGAAACGCATCCGAGCGCGTTCGCGCTCGACGACAAGCCGCGTTGCCACGCTCTGCACCCGGCCGGCCGAAAGACCGGCCGTGATCTTCTTCCACAGGACCGGGGAGACCTCGTAGCCGTACAGGCGGTCGAGGATCCTCCGCGCCTCCTGCGCCGCCACGAGGTCGAGGTCGAGGTCGCGTGATTCGTCGACGGCACGGCGGATCGCCGCCGGCGTGATCTCGTGAAAGACCATGCGCTTGACCGGCACCTTCGGTTTGAGGACCTCGAGCAGGTGCCAGGCGATCGACTCGCCTTCCCGATCCTCGTCCGTCGCCAGGTAGAGCTCGGACGCGTCCTTCACCAGCGCCCGGAGCTTCGCCACCTGGGCCTTCTTGTCAGCCGCCACGATGTAGAGCGGGGTGAAGTCATTGTCGACGTCGACACCGAGCTTCGCCCACGCAACGCCCCGATGGCTTTCGGGCACTTCCGCCGCGCTCCCGGGCAGGTCACGGATGTGGCCGATGGACGACTCGACGATGTAACCACTGCCGAGGTACTCGGCGATCTTCTTGGCCTTGGCCGGTGACTCGACGATCACAAGCGATGCGCCCGTGCGCGCCGAACTCGGTCGGCTACCGGTGGTCGATGACGTCGCCATAACCAGCCACGTTGGCACGTTTTGCGCGCACCGCCGAACCGATGAGTGAACCGGGAGGGTTCGGCGGGCGGCCCGACGGCGCGCTCCTGGAGTTGGAGAACGCGTCGTCCGATGGCCCCATCCACCACTCTCGGGCCGCGGAGCGATAGATAATGCGGTGCATTTCCGGTGTTTTCCGGCCCGATCGATTCCAGATTCGGGGCGGGCTCCACCGACTGCAACCCGTTCAGGTCGTCACGTGCTCCGGTACGCTCTGGCGTCACGGACGAGAACACCACCGCTGTCGTCTCCGTTTCTCGAAAGGACCCCCCGTGCGCAACGCTCGGATTCTCCGTCCGGCCCTCGCCGGTGCCGCCGTGCTCCTTGCCTCGCTCGGGCTGGCCATCGCGCAGCCCGCTGCCGCACCGGCACAGGGAACCGACGCGCGGGTTCGAGTCGCCCACTTCTCGGCCGACGCCCCGCCAGTCGACGTCTACGTGGACGGGAAGCCGAAGCTCCGCAACGTTCCGTTCCAGGCGATGTCGGATTACCTGACCCTTGCCGCCGGTGCCCACACGTTCGACGTCCGTGCCGCCGGCTCAGCCGCCACTGCGGCGCCGGCTGTCACCGTGAACCAGGACTTCGTCGCCGGCAAGTCCTACACCGTCGCCGCGGTTGGCCCGATCGCCTCCATCGCCGGGAAGGTCTACGAGGACAACGTCACCGTTCCTGCGGCCGGCAAGGCCCGAATCCGGGTGATCCACGCGACGCCGTCCGTACCATCGGTCGACGTCGCCGTGAAGGGCGGAGCGGTGCTGTTCCCCAAGCTCGAGTTCGGCACGTCGAGCACCTACTCCGAGGTCCCCGCCGGCTCGTACGAGATCGAAGTCCGTGAGGCCGGCAAGACCGAGGCCGTCCTCACCAAGCCGGTGACCCTGCAAGCGGGTGGCGTGTACACGATCGCCGCCGTGCCGGGCGCGAACGGCGGGCCGAACCTGCGTGGATTCATCGACGTCGCCCCGTCGGCCGCGGCGCCCGCTCCGACAACGGTCGCTCCCGTGACGACCGTCGCCGCCGCTGCCGCCACGACCAAGGCGGCTGCTGCGGAGACCACGGCAGCACCGACGACCGGCGCACCGACAACCACGGCCGCGGCGGCTGACACCGAAGCCACCGCAGACACCGAAGCAGTCGCAGACACCGAAGCTGTCGCAGACACCGAAGCTGTCGCCGACACCGAAGCCACCGCGACGACGAAGGCCGCTCCGGCCGGCGGCGTGGACACCGGGTTCGGCGGGCTGACCAACGACAAAGGCTCACCCACGCCGTTCGCCGTGCTCATGCTCATAGTCGCCGCCGCAGTCGGTGGCGGACTCATCCGTCGTCGTCGCTTCCGCGGCTGAACACCGGGGTGCGTCCTGGGCGGTTCGCCGCCACGATCGCGTCGATGGAGAATCTGTGGGATTCTTCTGTCCTGCATGAGTCCTTCTCCGCTCCTTCGTTCCGGCGCTCCCGGCCAGCCGGCGCCGCCTCTGCGTAGGCGTCGGGGCCGACGGTGATGGGTCGCTACGTTCCGAAGCACCGCAAGCGGCGCCAGGTCGCCGCCCGACGGGCGATGGCCCACGCCGGGGCGCTGTTCGTCGGCGGTGCCGTCCTACTCTCGGGGGCATACGGGAGCGGACCGGTGCTTCTGAGCGCGGCTCCCTTGACGGTTTCCCCGGAAGAAACCCTGGTGGCGAACGATCCCGGGTTTCCCTCCGTTCCGGCACCGAAGACCTTGGCCGCGGCGACCTCGGCTCCGTCCCCCACGACCTCGTCGGCCGACCCGGCCTTCGTCGACATCCCCTCCATCGGGGCGACCAGCACCATCGAACGGCTCGGCACCCTCCTCGATGGTCGGCTCGAGACACCGAACGACTTCATGAAGGTCGGCTGGTGGGCCGGTGGAGTGGTGCCGGGGGCGATCGGGCCGGCTGTCCTCGCCGGACACCTCGACAGCGTCCAGGGGCCGGCCATCTTCGCCCGACTGCACCTGCTCAAACCCGATGACCGCATCACGGTCGCGCGTCGTGACGGTGTGGTCGTGCACTTCGCCGTCACCCGGATCGATCGCTATCCGAAGGATCTGTTCCCGGCTGCGCAGGTCTACGGGCCCACGTCGAACCGCGAGCTCCGACTGATCACCTGCGGCGGCCGTTTCGACCGCCAGGCGCATTCGTACACCGACAACACCGTCGTCTATGCCACGCTCGTCGACGGTGACAGACCGCTCGTCGAGGCGTAGGCAGCGACGCTTGTGCGCTGCGTCGGCATTGTCGGCGCTGCGTCGGCACTGGGTCGGCACGGTTCGGACGTCGAACACCGGGCCGGATTCGAACACCGGGTCGGGATACGAACACTGACGCGATTGCACTGACGTGATCTGGCCGACCCAACGCGGCTCATCTGACCCAGAACGGCCGGGTGGTCAGTGTTGCTTGGCGGCCCGGCGGTGCTTGCGGACCTCGTTGAGCACCGGTAGCAGCGAGACCGCGACGATCAGAGGACCGAGCAGTTCCACGCGGTCAACGAGCGACGGGAAACGCTTGCCGAGGGCCCAGCCGGCCACGGTCACGCCGACCCCCCAGAGGAACGCGCCGACGAGGTTGTACGAGATGAACATCCGGTAGCGCATCCGGCCGATGCCCGCGACAATCGGAGCGAAGGTGCGCACGATCGGCACGAACCGGGCCAGCACGATGGTCTTCGGGCCATGCTCGTCGAAGTAGTTCTGCGCGCGTACGACATTGACAGGGTTGAAGAATCGTGACTTGGGTCGGTCGAACAGGGCCGGGCCGACTCGCGCGCCGAGTTGATAGCCGACCTGGTCACCGATGGCCGCCGCGGCGAAGCACGACACGGCAACCCACACGATGTTGGGCAGTGTGCCACGAGCCGCCAGAAGGCCCGCCGTGAACAGCAGCGAGTCACCCGGTAGGAAGAACCCGATGAGCAGGCCCGACTCGGCGAACACGATGATGGCGATCCCGACGAGTCCCCACCGGTTGATGAGCTTCTCGGGATCGAGACCGAGGGCGAACACCGATGCGAGAACCGAAGGCACCGACCGAGGTTACTGACCGCACACCGGGCTGAACGGACACCCGGCTGATGGCGCGCCGCTCCGCCGCACACGTCACCGACGCGACACGACCCCGGCCGAAACCGGGGTCGTGGACGAGAAGGCGTGACGACCGTCAGCAGCCGCCGACGAGTCGGACTAGCCGGCGATGGTCGTCGGCTTGCGAGCGGAGTAGACGATCGCCCCGGCGAGCACGACGAGAGCAGCGCCGGCGATGGCGAAGCGGGCGCCGTCGTTGTCCGACGTCGAGATGATCGCCGGGAGCACCACGAGGGCGACCAGGTTCATCACCTTGATGAGCGGGTTGAGGGCCGGGCCGGCGGTGTCCTTGAACGGGTCACCGACGGTGTCTCCGATCACTGCGGCCTTGTGGGCCACGGAGCCCTTGCCACCCTCGTTGCCGTCCTCGATGTACTTCTTCGCGTTGTCCCATGCGCCACCAGCATTCGACAGGTAGTTGGCCATGAGCTGACCGACCAGGATCACCGCGACGAGGAAGCCGCCGAGTGCCTGCCAGCTGATGCCGAAGCCGATGATGATGGGCGTGAGCACCGCCAGAAGGGCCGGCGTTGCCAGCTCACGGAGCGACGCCTCGGTGCAGATGTCGATGACCGGGCCGTACTCGGGCTTCTTGGTGCCGGCCATGATCATGCCGTCGGCGAACTGCTTGCGCACTACCTGTACGACCACGCCGGCGGTGCGGCTGACGGCACGGATGGCCATCGACGAGAACAGGAACGGCACAGCACCGCCGATCAGGACCCCGATGAACACCTTCGGGTCGGCGACGTTGATCGGCAGGACGTCAAAGATGCCTCGGGCAGTCTTCTCGGCCGCTTTCACGGCGTCGAGCGTGAGCAGGTCGCCGTTGATGTCACGGATCTTGCCGATGCCGCCCTTGGCGACACCCTCGATGAACGATGCGAACAACGCGACCGCGGCGATCACGGCTGAGCCGATGGCGAAGCCCTTCGTCACGGCCTTGGTCGTGTTGCCGACGGCGTCGAGCGACACCATGATCCGCTCGGCATCGCCATGGAACTCACCCGACATCTCGGCAATACCGGCGGCGTTGTCCGAAACCGGGCCGAAGGTGTCCTCGGCGACGATGACACCGGTGGTCGCCAGCATGCCCATGCCCGTCAGCGCGACGAGATAGAGAGAGAACTGCAGGTTGCCGCTGCCGAGGGCGAGCGCCACCGCGAGCGAGATGGCGATGGCGATGACGGCGTATACGGACGACTCCATGCCCGACGACGTGCCGGAGAGCACGACGGTGGCAGGACCGGTCCGGGCGGACTCGGCGATCTCCTTGACCGGCTTGTAGTGGGTTCCCGTGTAGTACTCGGTCAGCCGGCTGACGATCTGGGCGAGCACCAGGCCGACGATGACGGCGAGGGCGCAGCGAAGCCCTTCATTGAATCCACCGCCACCCTTGTCGCCGATGTAGCCGAGGCCGAGCGCCAACGTACCGATGAGCGTGATCACGCCGGCCACGAGGAAACCCCGGTTGATCGGCTTGAGGGCATCGGTCTCGTCATCGCGGGCCTTCACGGCGAAGATGCCGGCGATCGACGCGACGACGCCGACGGCACGCGCCGCGAGCGGGAACACCAGACCGTAGGCCGGGTTCGCGCCGATGGAGTTGAACGCCGCAACGCCGAGGATGATCGACGCCACGAGCGTGACCTCGTAGGACTCGAAGAGGTCGGCTGCCATGCCGGCGCAGTCACCGACGTTGTCTCCGACGTTGTCCGCGATTGTGGCCGGGTTGCGGGGATCGTCCTCGGGGATGCCGGCTTCGACCTTGCCGACGAGGTCGGCGCCGACGTCGGCGGCCTTCGTGAAGATGCCGCCGCCCACGCGGAGGAAGAGGGCGAGCAAGGAGCCACCGAACCCGAATCCGACGAGGATCACCGATGAGGAGTTCTGGAAGATGGCAATGATGGCCGTTGCTCCGAGCAGGCCGAGACCGACCGTGAACATGCCGGCGATGCCACCCGTCTTGAACGCTGCGTCGAGAGCCTTGGGCATGGCCCGTTCTTTGCTCAGCGCCGCCGCGGCAGTGCGCACGTTGCCGCGAGTCGCAAGCGTCATACCGATGTAGCCGGTGAGGCCCGACGCAAGACAGCCCGCCACGAACGCGAGCGTTCGAAAGGCCCCGGCGCTGGCGAAGTTCAATGCAACCTCACCGTCGGGCTTCTTGATCGCCGTCGAGGTGGCGAACACGATCGCCGCCAACGGGATCAGGATCACGGCGATCGTCTTGAACTGGCGCTTCAGTTAGGCCCAGGCGCCCTCCTGAATGGCGGCCGCGATCTCCTGCATCTTCGGGCTGCCCTGATCCATGGCCAGGACCTGCTTCATCAGGTAGAACCCGACCGCGATGGCGAGAAGCGAGGACAGCCCGGCGACCAGCAGCACCAACTTCTCACCGCCTCGAAGGATGAATTCCTGATAGCCGCCTTCGACGGCGAGGAGTGAAATGTTCATGCGAGAAATCCGATCTTGCGGTCTGACCGGTCGTAGGACGACCTCGATTGGTTGCTCATGCTGACAGTTCCTTTCGTTTCCGATCAGAGGGGGATGGCGTGCGGGCGTCGACCGGTTCGGTCTCCGCCCGTCCTGGGTGTTCGGCGGCCACGAGGTGACGCGCCTTGACGAAGATCTTCTTGGCCAGTCGTTCACCGACGGTGCGGTGGTGGCCGTCGACGTCGACGACGACCGGCCCGTCGAAGGGGTGCTTCTCGACGACCTGGACGAAGACGCCCGGACGGATGCCGACGGAGTCGAGGAACTCGAGGATCTCTCGTTCGGTCGAGCCCGAGAGTGCGATCACACCGCTGTCGCCCGCGCCGAGTTCGTCCAGCGATGGCATCTGGGGGATCCGGTCCGTCTCGGCGTCAGGAATGGGGAAACCGTGGGGGCAGGTCGCCGGTCGTCCGAGCACTTCGAAGATCCGGTCCTCGACCTCTTGGGGAAGCTCGTGCTCGAACGAGCCGGCGAGGCGGTCGGCTTCCTGCCAGGGGTAGCCCAGGTAGTCCGCGAGGAACCGCTCCACGATGCGGTGACGACGGATCGCCGCGATCGCGGCGATGCGGCCACCGCCGGTCAGTTCCACACCCTTGTAGGGACGGTGGGTGATGAGATCGCGTTCGGCGAGACGCTTGATGGCGGCGGTGACGGTGCCGGGGACGAGGCCAAGGTGCTCCGCCAACGCGCCGGTATGCGCGTCGGAGCCACCTTTGGAGAGTCGATAGATCGCCTTCAGCATCTCGCGATCAGACTTCGTCAGCACCACGTCCATGGGAATCAACCCGGAAAACTAGATTTTGACTCGTCAAAAGTCAACTTCACGCGCGGGGCATTCGCGGGCAGGAGTTCACACGGAGTGGCTGGCGCACACTTATGGTGTTTGGCGAGCAGGGGATTCGTGGATTTCCGAGACACCTCGCCCTCGCTGAGAAGTAAGACACGGCGCTGCCGTTAGTCTCGAAATTCTTTCGTTTTCGAAGAGAGATCCATGCGCCGCAATCCCCTGGCTCAGCATTCACCGCTCCGACACGGCGACTCCACGTCATGAGCGGAGCGCACGGCCCCGTTCCCCGCGGACGGATGGTGGCTCTCACCGTCGGTTCCCTCGGCGTGGTCTACGGCGACATCGGGACCAGCCCGATATACGCCATCCGGGAAGCCCTCGGACACGGTTCTCACGTGCTCGTCACCGGAGCGGAGGGGCACAAGGACCACGTCGCCATCCCGTTCAACCCGACGGTGATCTACGGCGCGCTCTCCATCGTGTTCTGGGCGCTCATCATCATCATCAGTATCAAGTACCTGTTCTTCGTGATGCGGGCCGACAACCACGGCGAGGGTGGCATCCTCGCCCTGACGGCGCTGCTGCCCCACAAGTCGAAGGACAACGAGCCGCGAAGCGGCATCGCTTCGCAGGCCGCGGTGGGTTCAGGAATCCTGCTCCTGCTCGGCCTCTTCGGCACCGCGCTGCTCTACGGCGACGGCATGATCACCCCTGCCATCTCGGTGCTCTCCGCCGTCGAGGGCCTGGAGATCTACAGCGACACGTTCACGCCCTACGTGATCCCGATCGCCGTGACGATCATCGTCGGGATCTTCGCCGTGCAGCGCTGGGGCACCGGCCGGGTCGGCCAGGTGTTCGGACCGATCATGATCCTGTGGTTCGTGACGCTTGCGGTTCTCGGCACGCACAACATCATCCAGACGCCCGAGGTCCTCAAGTCGCTCAATCCGGTCTGGGCGGTGCGCTACTTCCAGGCCAACCCGTGGAAGGGCTTCCTCTCCATGGGATCGCTCTTCCTGGTGGTGACGGGCGGAGAAGCGCTCTATGCCGACATGGGCCACTTCGGCCGACGACCGATCATGTTCGGGTGGTTCTTCGTCGTTCTTCCGGCCCTGTTGCTCAACTACTTCGGACAGGGCGCCCAGATCCTCCAGGACCGCGGCGAGTACCTCCACGAGGCGTTCTTCCGGATGGCACCAACCTGGGCGCTCCTCCCGCTCGTGCTCCTCGCGACGGTCGCCACGATCATCGCCTCGCAGGCCCTGATTTCGGGCGCGTTCTCGCTGACGCAACAAGCGGTGAACCTCGGCTACAGCCCGCGTGTCGAGATCCGCCACACGTCGAAGACGGAGAAGGGTCAGATCTACATCCCGCAGATCAACTGGATCCTCATGGTGTCGTGCGTGCTCCTGGTGCTCGGCTTTCGTTCGTCGAGCAATCTCGCCGCCGCATACGGCCTCGCCGTGACGGCATGCATGTTCATCACCACCCTGATTTTCGCCAAGGTCGCACAGCATCATTTCGGTTGGTCGAAGACCAGAGCGTGGATGATCTGTTCGCCGCTTCTCGTCGTCGATGCCGTGTTCCTCGGCGCCAACCTGTTCAAGATCCCGCAGGGCGGTTGGTTCCCACTTCTCGTCGGCATCGTGATCTTCACGCTCCTGACCACCTGGAAGACGGGCCGAGCGGTCGTCGCCAAGCGTCTCCGCCGCGGCGCCATCCGTCTCCCTGAATACATCGCTTCGGTGACTGGCGGGAAGAGCCCCGTCACCCGAGTGCCCGGCACCGGCGTGTTCCTCTTTTCCGAGCCCGGGCTCGTTCCGCCGGCCCTTCAAGCCAACGTCCGCCATAACCGCATCCTCCACGAGCGGGTGTACATCGTCTCGATCCTCAATGAGGAGACGCCGTTCGTCGAGCGGCCACGCCGTGTCGAGACCACCGACCTCGGCTTCGGTGTCCGTGCGGTGACCATGCATTACGGCTTCATGGAGGAGTACGACGTCCACGCCGACCTGGCCGGCGACCTCGCCGTCGACGTCCGAGACGCCGTCTACTTCCTCGGTCGCGAGAACCTTCGCCCTTCGCCCGGAGACGGCATGCGTCCGTGGCGGGAGTCGCTGATGCGAACGATGAGCCGCAACACCCCCGACGTGGCCGAGTTCTTCAAACTCCCGACCGACCGCGTGTTCGAACTCGGCATGCAGGTCGACCTGTGAGCGGCGACCGCCGATGAGCTGGTCGCTCAAGCGGGCCCAGGAGCAGGCACCGACCGTCGCGGAGATCCGCCGACGGCGGGGATACCAGTCGGTGGAGGAACTCGTCCCGCGCGCTCGCGTGGCGGTCGTCGGTCAGGTGGAGCATGTGTGCACCGTCGACTACGACGGCGTTCCGTCGTTCGAGATCTCGCTGCAGGACGAGACCGGGTCGGTCGTTGCGCTGTGGACCGGTCGCCCGAGCATCCAGTGCATCGACCGCGGTCGCCGTCTTGCCCTCTACGGACGCGTCGCGCCGATGCGCCGGGAAGAGTCCCTCGTCGTCTACAACCCGCGTTACGAACTGTTCCCGTAACTGCCGTCAGCAGCGCAGGGTCCGCTGCGGCGGACCCTGGTCGCCGACGGTCAGCGACGTCCGACCAGAAGTTCGGTGATTTCGGCCTCGGCCGAACGGGTGACCATGGCCACGACCTCGTCGCCGACCACGAGCCGCGTGTCGCCGCGGGGAACGATCACGTCACGGTGACGAACGATCGCCACGATCGTCGCTTCGCGGGGCACGTCGATCTCGGAGATGAGACGGCCGACGACCGGTGAGTCGGGGGCGAGGGTGACCTCGACCAGGCTGGCCCCGCCATCGCCCAGCTGCAGGAGCCGCACGAGGGTACCGACGGACACCGCCTCCTCGACCATTGCCGTGAGCTGATGGGGCGTCGACACGGCGATGTCGACACCCCACGTGCGGTTGAAGAGCCAGTGATTGCGCGGATTGTTCACCCGGGCGACGACTCGGGGAACGGCGAACTCCTGCTTGGCCAGGAGCGACGCCGCGAGGTTGTCCTCGTCGTCGCCGGTGGCCGCCACCAGCACATCGAAGGTCTCGAGACGGAGTTGCTCGAGCGATCTGACCTCGCACGCGTCGATGTTGACGAACCTGACGTTCGGCAGGAGCGCCTGCTCGCGTTCCACCACGGCAGCGTTCACTTCGAGGACGACCACTTCATGACCGTTGCTGGAAAGGTCCTCGGCCATGAACGTGCCTACGGCGCCCGCGCCGGCAATGGCGATCTTCATGAGCGTGCGGTCGACTCGGTGGCGGTCAGACGGGCATCGAGCGCACTGAGTCCGGCCGACTGCACCATCACATGGAGCACGTCCCCCTCCTGGCCGACCATGTCGTCACGGACGAGATGGGCAACGCCCGCACGGGAGACCGCGACGATCTGCCAGCCCTCGTCCTCGGGGAGGTCGCTGAGGCGACGGCCGCACCAGCTGAGCGGTATCAGCTGTTCGAACAGGCTCAGCGAGCCGCTCTGGTCGGTCCAGTCAGACACCCGCCGGGCGAGAAGGCGGCGAAGGACCTGGTCCGTCGTCCAGGCCACCGTCGCCACGGTGGCGATGCCGAGGCGGGCGTAGATCGACGCACGCGCCGGGTCATAGATGCGCGCAACGACATTGGGGATCTGGAAGTTGTCGCGGGCGATGCGCGCCGCGAGGATGTTCGAGTTGTCGCCGCTCGTCACCGCGGCGAACGCGCCGGCTCGCTCGATCCCCGCCCGGACCAGGGTGCGGCGGTCAAACGCCAGACCGTCGATGCGCTCGACATCGATGTCGCCGAGTCGACGGAAGGCGGTCGCCTTCTTGTCGATCACCGCGACCGAATGGCCGTCGGCGACGAGTTGGGTCGCCAGGCCGGAGCCCACCCGGCCACAACCCGCAACGATCACGTGCAAGTCAGGCCGTCCTAGGCCGAGGTTGACGTGCCGAACAGGCGATCGCCGGCGTCGCCGAGCCCGGGAATGATGAAGGCCCGATCGTTCAGACCGGGATCGAGCGCCGCCGTGACGATACGGACGGTCGGGCATGACTCCTGGACCCGCTTCACACCCTCCGGGGCACTGATCACCGACACCGCGGTGACCGTCTCCGCCCCGCGGTCGACGAGCAGCTGACAGGTGAACGCCAGCGAACCGCCGGTTGCCAGCATCGGGTCGAGGACGAACACATCACGACCATGCAGGTTCCGGGGAAGCTTCTCGGCATACTGCTCGGGCTCGAAGGTCTCCTCATTGCGGCGCAGGCCGATCATGCCGACTTCGGCTTCGGGGAGGACGGAGAGGAAGCCGTCGAGCAGGCCGAGGCCGGCGCGGAGCACGGGCACGAGCAACGGCCCGGGCGCCGCAAGTCGATGGCCCGGTGAATCGAGACCGGTGGGCGTCCTCACCGTGACGGAGTCGACGTGGAGCGTGCGGGTTGCCTCATAGGCCAGAAGGGCGGCGATCTCGGCCACGGCCCGACGGAACACCGGTGACGGGGTGTACTCGTCACGCAGAACCGTGATTCGGTGGGCGACGAGGGGATGATCGACGACGAGCAGGCTCATGAGGCCCCCACGGTAGACGGCTCGCGGGTCGTGTACTTCGTCGGACGAACCTGCCCGACGTCTGCGCGCGGCGGCAGTTCAGTGACTCTTCGGGCCCGTCGACTTCGTGTCGGTGCTCACCCCACGGTCACGGAGCTCCCGAGCATGCGCCTCGGCCTCGTCGCCGCCCATCAGGTAGGGCACCGACGTGACCACGATGCCCTCGCGGAACAGCAGCGCACCCTTGAGCCGCAGCGCCGTCTGGTTGTGCAGAGCCTGCTGGTACCACTTCGTGACGACGAACTCCGGAATGACCACCGTGATCGTGTCGTTGTTCCAGCGCTTGTCGAGCTCCTCGATGTACGACACAACCGGAGCAACCAGTTCGCGGTACGGCGAATGGATCACTTCGAGCGGCATCTGGATACCGAACTCGCGCCACTGCCGTTGCATCTCCAGCGTCTGCTCCTCGTCCGCTGCGACACAGACGGCGATCAGATGTTGCGGACGTAGGGCCTGCGCATAGGACAGGGCCTTGAGCACGCCCCGATGCATACGACCGACGAGCACGACAACGGTCTGGTCGCCGGCCGAAGGGATGGCCATCTCCGGGGTCACGACGAGGGACGCGGCGACCTCGGTGTAGTGCTTCTTCACCCGGATGAACACCGCCATGACCATCGGGACGAGGACGATCGGGATCCACGCCCCGGAGACGAACTTGGTGATGGCGACGATGAGCAGGATGATGAACGTGACGACCGCGCCGATCGTGTTGATGACCACGCCGACCTTCCAGCCGGGCTCCTTCAGCGAAAGATGGTGGCGCACCATGCCCGTCTGACTGAGCGTGAAGGCGGTGAACACCCCAACGGCGTAGAGCGGGATCAGCAGGGTGGTCACTCCTCCGAAGATCACGACCAACGCACTGGAGGCGAGTGCCAGGACCAGCACACCGTTCGAGAACACCAGACGATCACCGAAGTTGGCGAACTGCTTGGGGATGTAGCCGTCGCGGGCGATGAGTTGAGCCAGACGGGGGAAGTCGGCATACGCCGTGTTGGCGGCGAGCGTGAGGATGGCAAACGTGGAGATCTGCAACACCGTGAGGAGAAGGCCCTTTCCGAACACCACCTCACCCATCTGGGCGATGGCCGTCTTCTTGGTGCTCGGGAACGGCTTCGTGGCATTGGCGAGGAACGCCGTGCCGAGGAACAGGATCCCGAGGACCGAGCCCATGTAGATCATCGTTCGGGCGGCGTTGCGAGACTCCGGTTTGCGGAACGCCGGAACACCGTTCGAGATGGCCTCGACGCCGGTGAGCGCAACCGCGCCGGAGGAGAAGCCCTTGAGCACGATGAACCACGAGAAGTTTCCGCCGACGAGATTGAAGAGCTTCTCTTCGGGAAGGCACTGCCCTTTGGAGAGCCCTTCCTCGATCCGCTTGCACAGGTCGAGCGCGCCCCGGGTGTCGACGACGCCGAGCTTGCTGGTGTAGTGCTTGTACGCCGCCACGCCTAACAGCAGCACGACCATCGAGATGTACAGGTACACCGGTGGAGCAAAGAGGGCGCCCGACTCCTTGAGGCCTCGCAAGTTGGCCAGCGTCATCAGCCCGATGAGCCCGACGCAGATCAGCACGCGGTACCTGACGAGTGCCGGATCGAGCGAGATCAGCGCTTCCACGCCGGCCGTGACCGACACCGCCACGGTGAGGATGTAGTCGATCAGCAACGACGCCGCGGCGAGGATCGCCGCGCGTTCGCCCAGGTTCTCTCGGCTCACGATGTAGCTGCCGCCGCCGGACGGGTAGGCGAAGATCGTCTGCCGATACGACACCACGACGATCACCAAGATCACGGCGACCGCGAGGGCGATGGGTACGAGCTTCGACAGACCGAGCGCCAGGCTGGCGGAAGCCCCCACTGCGGTCACGGCGAGGATCTCACCGGTCGCATAGGCGGTCGACGAGATCGCGTCGGAACTGAAGACCGGAAGCGCGATGCGGTTCGAGAGTCGCTGATGGTCAGCCTGGTCCGAGGAGATCGGTTTGCCGACGAGGATCCGCTTCAGGGTGCTTGCCATCGGGGGGAGACGTTATGCCCACGAACCGCAGCTTGCGGACATCGTGGATGTCCGACGCGGCGCTCCGGCCGACGACTCCGCCGCATTGTGCTGGACTACGAGCATGCATGTGATCCTGGTTGGGTGCGGTCGGGTCGGTTCCGGTCTGGCCCGCTCGTTGTCGGCCGAAGGCCATTCGGTTGCCGTGATCGACCGTGAGGAGCGGGCGTTCCGCCGCCTTCCTGCCGACTTCACCGGCTCCCGCCATGTCGGGCTCGGCTTCGACCGCGACATCCTCGTGGCGGCCGGCGCCGAGCGAGCGGGATCGCTCGCTGCCGTGACGTCGGGGGACAACTCGAACATCCTCGCCGCCCGCATCGCCCGCGAGACGTTCGGGATCGAGCAGGTTGTCGCCCGGATCTATGACCCCCGACGCGCCGCGATCTTCCAGCGCCTCGGCATCGCCACCGTGGCCACCGTCACGTGGACCACCGATCAGATCGAGCGCCGCATCACCGGGGCCCGAACGGCCGACTGGACCGACGGAACGGGGTCCGTCCGACTCGTGGATCAGCAACTCCCGGCGGTGTGGGCAGGGCACCGACTCGACCAGCTCGCCGATCCCGGCCGCATTCTCATCGCTGCCGTTTCTCGGGCCGGCACGGCCCAAGTCGGCGACGGTGGGTTGATCGGCCAGGAAGGCGACGTACTGCACCTCGTGGTGTCGACCGGCGCCGAACCCGATCTCGAGCACCGGCTGGTCCACGGGCCGTCGAGCCACTGAGCACCGAGCGAAGAAGAGACCAGAGAAATGAAAGTTGCCATTGCCGGAGCCGGAGCCGTCGGGACGTTCATCGCCCGCGATCTCGCAGCAGCCGGTCACGAGGTCCACCTGCTCGAAAAGGAAGCGAAGGTCGTCGACCGACTCCGCTCGACGACCGTCAACGTGCACTGGCACGCCATCGATGCCTGCGAATACGAGTCGCTCGATCTCGCCGGCATCAGTGACGTCGACGTGATGGTTGCGGCGACCGGCGATGACGAGGACAACCTCGTCATCTCGCTGCTGGCCAAGCAGGAGTTCGCCGTGCCCCGGGTGATCGCCCGCGTGAACAACCCGAAGAACCACTGGCTCTTCGACGAGACGTGGGGCGTCGATGTCGCCGTTTCCACGCCGCACCTCCTCACGGCGCTCGTCGAGGAGGCGGTCTCGGTCGGATCACTGGTCCGGCTGCTCAGTCTCGACGGCGGCGCCCGTCTCGTCGAGCTGACCCTCGCAGCCGACTCCCCTGCTGTCGGCAGGTCGCTCGCCCAACTCGCCGTTCCGCGCGACGCCTCGATCGTCGCAGTGGTTCGCGCTCGGCATGTCATCGTTCCGCACGGCGACACCACGCTCGCCGCCGGTGACGAGGTCATCGCCCTCGTGACCGGCGAGGTCGAAGAGCAACTCGCCGCCCTGTTGGCGGTGTGATGGACGTCCGTTCACTCCGGGGGAGCCTCTGATGGGCATACGTTCACTCCTCGCCCGCCTGTCGACGTCCGTCGAAGAAGACGACGCCCAGCGTCTGCGGGCATTCTGCGCGCAACGAGGTCAGGTGCCGATTTCGGAGATTCCCCCGCGCACGGAAGTCACCGCCGTCGGGCAGATCTCCTCGATCCGGATCGTGCCCCACCAGGACTCGTCCTGGCTCGAGGTCACCATGTCCGACGGTGACGACAGCCTCGTGGTGATGTGGACCGGGCGTCGGGCGATCGCCGGGGTCGCCCCCGGGCGTCGGCTCGCCGTGAAGGGTCGGGCGCTCCCGCTCGATCCCGGAAGCCGGCGGCTCAAGATGCTCAATCCGGCGTACGAGCTCTTGGGCAAAGACTGAGCCTCGACCTCACGCAGATCCTTTCGGCGTTGCGGGCCGGACACGAGTTCGACCCGCTCGTCCACCTCGAGCGCATCCCAGCGCGCGTCGCCCGCCACGCAGGTCTCCGAGCCACGGTTGACCCCCGGCTCGAATGCTACGTCCCTGAGGTCGATGGCGGGCTGTGGGCCCATCAGGGCGAAGCGATCGACCTCGCCTTGGGTGGGCGCAGTGTGGTCATCGCCACCGGAACTGCGTCGGGGAAGTCGCGCTGCTTCCAGGTGCCGCTCGCCGATGCGGCGCTGGCCTCCGACGGCAAGGCCACGAGCCTGCTGCTCTTCCCGACGAAGGCGCTGGCTCAGGACCAACTACGCGCGCTCGGAGCGCTTGGCGTTCCCGGGCTGGTTCCCGTCACCTACGACGGAGACACGCCCGACGACGCTCGGCAATGGGCCCGCAAGAACGCCACCACGGTGCTCACCAACCCCGAGATGCTCCACCTCGGGCTGCTCCCGTTCCACGGTCGCTGGTCGACGTTTCTGCACCGGCTCCGCTACGTCGTGATCGACGAGCTCCACGCCTACCGCGGGGTGTTCGGCTCCCATCTCGCCCAGATCCTCCGCCGCCTTCGCCGTTTGTGCGCACACTACGGCTCGTCACCGACGTTCATCTTCGCGTCCGCCACCATCGGCGAACCGGCCGCCCTCGCCGCGGAAATCTGTGGCCTCGACGTCAGCGTCGTCGATGAGGATGGCTCCCCGTCCGGGTCACGGCTGCTCGCCGTGTGGCGTCCGCCGATCGCCGACGACGGGGCACCCGTCTCTCCGAATGCGACAACCGCAAATCTCCTCGCCGGTCTGGTGACGGCGGGACGTCGAACGATCGCCTTCACCGGTGGACGTCGATCGGCGGAGCTCGTTGCGGCGCGGGCGGCGCGCATCGTCGACGACGAACTGAGCCCTCGCATTCGTTCGTATCGCGGCGGCCTGCTGGCGTCGGAACGGCGGGAGATCGAAGCGGGTTTGACGTCAGGTCACCTCCTCGGCGTCGCGGCGACGAGCGCGCTCGAGCTCGGCGTTGACATCGGGGGCCTCGACGCGTGCATCTGCAACGGGTTCCCGGGCACCATCGCATCGTTCCGACAGCAGATCGGCCGAGCCGGACGTCGCGCCGAAGAGAGCCTCGCTCTTCTGGTCGTCGGCAACGACGCGCTCGACCAGTGGTACGCCGATCACCCTCGTGAGCTCGTCGCCCGGCCCGCCGAACCGTCGGTGGTGAACCCGGCGAACCCATTCGTCCTCGTGCCCCACCTGGCGTGCGCGGCCCACGAGCTCCCCCTACAGCTCTCGGAAGCCGAGACCTGGGCTGGCGCGTCGGCGTCGGTCGATCGACTTGGAACCGTTCCCCTCGAAGAAGCGTTCGAAGACGGCGTCCGTAGGCTCGTCCTCGCCGATCAACTCCGGGTGGTGAATGGACGCGCTGTCTGGGCGGGACGCGGCTCGCCGGCCGTCGGTATCTCTCTGCGATCGAGCAGCGGCGGTGAAGTGCGGATCGTCGACGTTCGGAACAACGACCGCATCGTCGGTACCGTCGACGCGGCGCGGGCACCGGCCTCGGTGCACACCGGGGCGCTCTACCTCCATCAGGGTCAGCAGTACCGGATCACGGCTCTCGATCTCGACGAGCTCGTCGCCGAGGCGGAAGCCACCAGCGTCGATGAATACACACGAGTTCGGTCGACGACCGACGTGACCTTCCTCGGCGTGCAGGCGACGAAACGCGTCGGCGCGCTCACCATGCACGTGGGGCCGGTCGACGTGACCGAGACGATCACCGGCTTCCAACGCATCCGGATCTCCACCGGCGCGACGCTTGCCCTCGAACCGCTCGATCTCGAGCCCAGTTCCCTCGTGACCCGAGGGGTTTGGTACGAAGTGCCGGACTCCGTGCTCGAGCGCGCCGGCCTCGTCGATGGCGGCGCGGCCGCATTGCCCGGCGCGCTGCACGCGGCGGAGCACTGTGGCATCGGGGTGCTCCCGCTGTTCGCCATCTGCGACCGATGGGACGTCGGCGGGGTTTCGATCGCCGCGCATCCCCAGACCGGCAAGCCCACCGTGGTGATCTACGACGGCTACCCGGGCGGCTCCGGGGTGGCCGAGCTCGGCTTTGCCGCAGCCGCGGCGCACCTTGGAGCGACCCGCGACGTCCTGGCCACATGTCCTTGCACCAACGGCTGCCCGTCGTGCGTCCAATCACCGAAGTGCGGCAACGGGAACGAGCCGCTCGACAAAGAGCTCGCCCTCGCGTTTCTTCGTGCGGCCCTGGGGTGAGCGCGGCGGCGCTCGCATCACCTCCATCCGCATGGTGGCCGACTGGCGAAGCTTTGCGCCCGGCAGCAGACGACCGAGCACCGGAAGTCTTGGCGCAAGGTCGAGTTCCACCGTCGCCTTGCCGGTCGAAGCATCGGCACTGACCGAGAGCGCAAATCCGAGTCCACTCCGACGACGAGCAGCGCTGACGGGGTCCTCGCCGACGGCCAGCGCACGCGCCGCTTCTCGTGCTGCGTGCACGCACAAGATGTTGTCACGCAGCACGAGACCGAGATCGAGCAACGCCATGGCGACCACCGCGACGAAGGGCAGCACGAGGGCGAGCTCTACGGTCGCCTGTCCTCCCTCGACCCGGGGGCGCACCTCAGTTCGCCTTGCCCTTGATGAGGGTGAGGACATGATCAAACAGAACACCGACCGCCACTTCAGTTCGCCTTGCCCTTGATGAGGGTGAGGACATGATCAAACAGAGCGTCGAGCAGGTTGGTCTTCGTGGCCCAGCTGATAAGCAGCGTGGCGACCAGGGCGGCGCCGAGAAGGACCAGCGCGTATTCGACGGAGGCTTGGCCACACTCCTCACGGCGTATGGCGGAGCAGGCAACTCGACCGGCAGAGAACAACGTGTACATAGCAAACTCCTAGAGATGAAGCGCGCCGAGACCACTCAGCAGAAGCGGCGCGACAGTGAGAAGAACGAACGCGGGGAGTGTGAGACAGACCACGGGGAAGAGCAGGACTACCGGCAGTCGGCGTGCCCGGGCTTCGGCATCGCGCCGACGACTTGCCCGGGCCTCGACGGCCAGGCCACGAAGCGTTTCGACGACGGGAAGCCCGAGCCGGCTGCTGGCCAGTAGGACATCAGCCATTGCCCGCAGCTCGGGAGCGGACGCGAGGAGGCCCCGGACCACATCGTCGAACGGCGCTCCGTGTCGCAACTCGAACGCCGCACCCCGCAACGCCGGACGAAGTGCTGACTCACTGACATCGGCCACGACGAGAAGGGCCATCGACGGAGTGGTGCCACACTCGAGCGCGGCGCGAACGAGTTCGATGGTGTGTGCAACTGCTGCGGTGCGTTGGCGGATCCCTCGCTGGCGGGCGATGCGGGTGTGCAGCTTCGGCCCGACCGCAACCACGACGACAGCAAGCACCCCGAGCCACGGACGCAGAAGCAGGAGTGGCGGAAGCATGAGGACGGCGAGACCCGCGCGACGACGGCGCTCCGTCGACCACGACGTGCTTCGCCACCAACCTGGAGGGAGCAGCCCAAGCGCCTCGAGACGCGTCTGAAGCACCGCAGCGTTTCGCTCGAGAGCACTGCCGACGCGTTCGAGCACGGGCGGTGTCGAGGTGATCCCCCAGGTCGGTCGACCGGGGACGAGGGCGCCGAGCCGATGCGCCGGCAGCAACCGAGCGGAGGCAAGACGGAGGAACGTGGCGCGTGCGAACGACAGGGCGCCATGACCGGGGCGCGGCGTCGAGGCGGATCGCCCTACGCGCGTGGGGCCACTTGTGGTTGCTCGACGAATCCACAGCCAAGCCGCGACGTCGAACGCCAACCCGGTGCCGACGAGCACCCAGCCGACGGCGGTGCGGAGCAGCAACCGCGACGCAGCCGGATCGCGCAAGACCATCTGCGCGCTGAACACCAACGGAGCGATCGTCATCACCGTTGCCGAGGCCTTCGCCTGACTGGCCTGCGCGAGAGTCTCCTGCGCCAGCGCTCGTCGTTCGGTCGCCAGGTCGGCCACCGCCTCCACCGCGGACGCACGAAGCCCGCCGACCCGTTCGGCCACCGCGACGACGTGAACCAGATCATCGAGCACCGTAGGACGGGCGACCCGGGACACGTCGACACGCCACCGGTTGATCGCGTCGCCGAGCGGTTCCCCCCGGATCAGCATCGCGGTGGCGTAGGAGCCGCGAACACTGCCCCTTGTCGCCCCCAGGGCTTCGGCGAACGCGAGCCCGGCTGGCTCACCGGCGCGGAGTCTCCGCGCAGTGTCGTGAAGGACGGCCGGGAGGTCTGCCTCGATGCGACGAACGACTGCTCGCTGGTTCCAGACGCGTACTTGCGAATACAGGCCGACCACGAGGACGCCGAGCACGAGAGCGACCGTCGGACCGGCCACCAGCCACGCTGCGAGCGGAGCGGCGACGAGGTGCAACGGGCGCCAGACGTAGGCACGTTGGTCACGCGGTTCGGAGCCCGCGACGGCACGACGGGGTAGGCGCAACGGACGATGGGAATGCACCGCCGGCAGCGTCAGACCCACGGCCGCGAAGGGCACGAGGAGGTTCACCGCGGACACGTCGCCTCCTCGTCGATCGGGAGACGACCCCTTCCGACGTCTTCGACCACGAACTCATCGCCGTCAAGGCGCACCCGTCGGACCGAGGCAACGCGTCGGGCGCCGTCGGGTTGACGCGCCACCTCGACGACGAGATCGAACGCTGCCGCGATCTGGCGACGAACCGCCACCTCGGACAACCCGGACCCGGCCAGCAGGACAAGGGTCTCCAACCGGCACAGCGCATCCGTGGCGGTCCGCGCGTGAATGGTGGCGAGACCGCCACGATGTCCGGTGAGCAACGCCTGTACGAGATCGAACGCCTCTGACCCGCGGACTTCGCCGACGATCAGCCGGTCTGGACGCATGCGCAACGCTGTGCGGACCAAGGCGCGAAGATCGACCGCCCCGAGACCCTCGGCCGTGGCCGGTCGGCACTCCAGCCGGACGACGTGTTCGCCGGGCAAGCGCAACTCGGCGGTGTCTTCGATGGTGATGAGCCGCTCGCCACGGCAGATCGACGCTCCGAGGGCATTCAGCAAGGTGGTCTTCCCGCTCCCTGTCGCGCCGAAGACGAGGATCGAACGTCGATCCTTCACGGCGGCGCGCAAGGAGTCCGCCAGCGGGTTGTCGGCGAGCTCGTCGAGGGTCAGCGGGAGCGGCCGGAAGCGCCGAATGGTCAGGTACGGCCCGTCGATCGCAAGTGGAGGAAGCACGGCATGCACGCGCGAGCCATCGGCAAGCCGGGCATCGACCATGGGACTCAGCCGATCGAGGCGGAGCCCGAGGGGAAGGATCATCCGATCGATGGCTCGACGGAGGGCGGCCGCGTCGAGCGCAATCTCCGAGCGGGTGAGCACACCGCGTCGCTCCGTCCACACCGGGCCCGGACCGTTCACCATGATCTCGCTGACTTCCGGGTCGTGCAGGAACACCTCGAGCGATCCGTAGCCGGCGATGTCGGCCGCAATCTCGTCGACACACGAGCCGATCTCGGCGGTGCTGAGGAGAGGACTGATCCGTCGGAGCACCCGGCGGGTGGCGTCGCACACATGCAGGCGCAGAGGCGGCGCCGTTGCATCTTCGACATCGGCGAGCTGCCCGAGGCTGACCAACTCGTCGATGACCGCCTGTCGCACGACCGGCATCGACGGCGTCATCGGACGCCGCCGAACGCGCCGATCACCGGGCGAAGCGCCCGAGAAAGCAAGCGTGGTGGCCGCGATGCCAGGAGACCGGCGTCGACGGCGCGGCTGATCGACGGGTCGTACGGAACGCGGGCCACGACCGGTACGCCGAGCACGGAGGCGATGTCCGAACTCGTCAGCGCACGCCCGGTCTCCTCGACGACGATCACCCCGTCAGGCCTGGGTGCATCGACCGCCGCGCGGATCGCGAGGTAACAAGCGCGCAAGACCAGAAGTGAGCGGTCTGCGGTCGCCAAGAGCGCACTGCGAAGGTCGGGGTTGGTCCCGAGGTCCACCACGACATCGCCGGGCCACTGCGTGAGCCATGCGACGAACTCACTCGGTCGACCGGGCGCCGCCCGGTCGACAGTGCGGCCGCGGCCGAGCAGCGAGAGACGAGGCGTGACGGGTTCGACCAACCCGCCCAACGCGGCCGCCGGCAGATCCGTGGCCAACCACTCGCCGACGCCCGGGCGGTCGATGCCGCACTGGTGGCCGAGCACGTGCGCCGAATCGCCGGCGAGATCAACGAGCACCACAGCATCGTCGGCGGAATCGGCGAGCGAGAGCGCCAACGCCGCGCTCATCACCGACACCCCGACGCCTCCTTTGACCGACCAACAGACGGTGACCATGGGTTCCCTCGCAGAGTGTCCGAGACGATCGCGGTTGCCCGAACGCACGAAGGGGACGACCGTCGGCACAGGGGGAACAGCGATGCAGATGCTCCGGGGAAGAGGCGAGGTGCACTGTAGGGGTGCCGGGTGACAATGATCGGGTACCAGCGCGTCAATACGCCACCAGGGAGGCCGAAATGCGCTCAGAGGACCGAACCCAGAGGACGACTACGCTCGTTACCGGAGGTGTCCGGGTACCTGGTGGGCTCCCTCGCCTTCAAAGCGAGTGCAACGAGCGATCCTCGTTGGGCGGGTTCGATTCCCGTCCACCTCCGCCACCAAGCCCTACCGCGACCGGGACGCGAAGGGGTTGCAGATCGAGTTCGCGGAGCGATCGGAATCGCCGCATCTGCCGGGATTGGGATGTCGCTGTAGCAATGAACTCCGGCTCAAGCATGACGCCACGCCAACCGATGTCGGGAGGGGACGAGGGTCGTCCGCTTCACCGACCGGCCACGGAGGCGGCTCACCTTGGTTGCCCCCGCACCGCAGGACTACGCCAACCGCCAGGCCTGGAAACCCAGGCCCAAGCTGGCGCTGGCGATCCGGCTCGGCGTGTTCGCCGTGCCGATCGCGGTCGCCATCACGGTGACCACAGGTGCCGGACGGCTGGTGGACCGACACACCTGGCCGCTCACCGGACGCATCGGCTGGATCGGCGCGATGTTCCTGCTGGCCATGCTCGTATCCACCGCAGTGGCCCGAAGGACGGATCGGCTTCTGCCGCTCTCCGCTCTGTGTCACCTGAACCTGGCATTCCCCGAGGAGGCGCCGAACCGGGTGAAGCTGGCGCTGCGGATGGGCAACACGGGCCGCGTGGAGAAGGTCCTCGAGGAGTTCCGGACGAACGGACTCGCCGCCGATCCCCAATCCGCCGCGCTCTAGACCCTCGAGCTCGTCAATCTCCTCAACGATCATGACCGCAAGACCCGTGGGCACTCGGAGAAGGTCCGCGCGCTCGTGACGTGATCGCCGAGGAACTCGATCTGCCGGAGACCGATCGCAACCTTCTCCGGTGGGCCTCGCTGCTTCACGACATCGGCAAGCTCTCCGTTCCAGCCGAGATCCTGAACAAGGACAGTCAGCCTTCGGACGAAGAATGGGCCACCCTGAAGTCCCATCCCGGGGAGGGGCGGTGGCGCATCGAGCCTCTTCGGACCTGGCCCGGAGAATGGGCGAACTGCGTCTACGAACACCACGAGCGATTCGACGGCAGCGGCTACCCCGCGGGGCTGCGAGGCGACCAGATGACCCTCGGATCGCGCATCGTGGCGGTGGCGGACAGCTTCGAGGTCATGACGGCGACCCGTTCGTACAAGAAGCCGATGAGCTACGACGACGCCCGCGCCGAGCTGGTCCGATGTTCCGGAACCCATTTCGATCCCGCGATCGTGCGAGCATTCGTCCGCGTCGGACGCAAGAGGACGCAGGTTGCGAGCGGCCTGGTTTCCTCGTCGATCGGCCAACTCGCCTCCGGCAACGGGCCGGTCGGCGCGCTCGTCCAGGCAGCAACCGGCGGCATCGCCGCCACTGGCGCATCGACGTTTCTCGCTCCACTCGCTGCTGCCGCGCCGGCCGCAGCTGCCCGCGAGATTCCGGCGCAGACCACCCGGGCGGCATCGACGACGATCGCGTCGGTGCTCAGCACCAAGCTCACCGCGGCGACGAGCAGCACGGTCGTGGCGCTGGCGCTCATCGCCGCTCCCACCCCACCGCCACCACCATCACCACCCATCGAATGGGCCCAGCCCTTCGACGCGACACCCGCCGAGCTGGCGTTCGCCACCACCCAGGACGACGTCTTCGAGACGACGACCACGCAGCCGCTTCCGACCCCGGCCGTTGCCGAGCTCGATCCGGTGACCGGGGAGTTCGTTCCGTTGCCGACGGCGCCGACGGTGCCGTCGAGCCCGACGACCGCAAGCTCGACCACGACCACGTCCTCAACGAGCTCGACAACCTCGACGACGTCGACGACCACGGCCTCCACGACCACCATCCCCGGCACCCTCGCGAACCCAACGCCCACGACGCCGGCGCCGGTGCCGACGACCACAGCCTCAACAACCTTTTCCCCGACGACGACCACCACGTCTCCCACAACCTCAGCCCCACCGACGACCGTGCCCGTCGGAACCACGACGACAACCACCGCGACGCCGACAACGACAACGACTACGACAACGACAACGACAACGATTCCCACGACCAGGACGACGACCGGCGCACCCACCACCACAACCACTGCGCCGACCACCACGACGTCGAGCACCACGACCACCACGACGATCCCCACGTTGACGGTCATCGG
Organism: Acidimicrobiia bacterium; assembly: GCA_031423635.1. Taxonomy (GTDB): domain Bacteria; phylum Actinomycetota; class Acidimicrobiia; order Acidimicrobiales; family JANYDT01; genus JANLQX01. Next base: position 44,378 of record JANPFX010000288.1, read on the forward strand.
CGCGGCCGGCTGCCCGGCCGGTCAGTGGGGCTACCAGGCATTCAACAACCCCGTCCTCGTCGGTCCCACGGCGGCCACCGGATGCGAATCGACCGTCACCCACGGATGGGGGTCCACCGCACCGTTCCCGGGCGTGAACGCCGACGGGTTCTCCGTCTCCTGGGAAGCAGACGTCTCGTTCCCGGGCACGCCGGTGAACTTCATCATGCGCAGCGACGACGGGGTCCGGCTCTATCTCGACAACGTCGTCATCTTCGACGACTGGACCATCCACGCCGAGCAGTACGACGTCGTGTCCCTCACCGTCCCCGCCGGCATCCACGCCGTCCGTTACGAGTACTTCGATTTCCTGGGTAACGCGACGGCCACCCTGGCCATCACCGAGGGACCGCCCCCGCCAACCACGACGACGACGATACCGGCGGTGACTACCACGACGACCACCACGCCACCGCCGACCACCGCACCTCCGGCAGTCACGCCGATGATCTCCACCGTCGCGTCTTCACCGGCGAACTGGGACAAACCCGACGGCGTCGCCGTCGACAGCGCAGGCAACGTCTACGTGCTGGCCACCGAGCAGAACCGGGTTTTCAAGGTGACTCCTCTCGGTGCGATCACCGTGGCCGCCGGCACGGGCACGGCCGGGTTCAGCGGCGACAGCGGCCCGGCCATCGCGGCGCGCCTCGACAGTCCGTCCGGCATCGCCGTGTCGTCGACCGATGAGCTCTACATCGCCGACAGCGCCAATCGGCGCATCCGCAAGGTCTCGGCCGCCGGGTTCATCACCACCGTCGCTGGAACGGGAGCGCAGGGATCCTCCGGGGACGGCGGTCCGCCGGTCGCCGCTCGGTTCGACACCCTCGAAGGCATCGCGGTGCGCCCGGACGGCAGGCTCCTCGTGGCCGACTCGAAGAACAAGACCATCCGCGAGATCGATCTCGTCGCCAACACGATCACCACGGTCTTCGGGAACGGAACCGACCGAGGCGGAGGCGACGGGGCACCGGCCATCGCCACCGGGCTCAAGAAGCCCGTCGACGTCACCGCCCACGACACGTTCTTCGATGTGGTGGACAACGACACCGGAAAGATCTGGGAGGTGACCGCGGACGGCATCGCCCACTTCATCGGCGGTGGCGGATCCCAGAGGACCTCCGGGAGCCTCGCCACCACGTTCGATTTCAGAGATCCTGTGGCCATTTCGGTGGCTGACGAGCTGAGCGGCGGCCATGACCATGACCTGCTCGTGCTCGACCTCAACACCTCACGACTGTGGCGGATCGACCGGACGACCGGAAGGGTCTACGCCGAGGCCGGCACCGGGAGCGCCGGGAACGCCAACCCCACCGGTCCGGCCATCCTTGCCGAACTCGACTCGCCCCAGGACATCGTGTCGACCCCTGGCGTCGACTACATCGCCGACAGCGGCAACAAGTCCATTCGCAAGATCGTCCGCTGATCAGGGGGTCGACGACTCCGGCTGGACGACCGTTCGGCCCGGGTTGGCGACCGGCCAACGTACTGACGCGGGGGGCGACCAACCTTCTCCAGGCTCCACGAGCGGGTCGGAACGCGACGTGCTAGAACCCGATTCTCCGCCGATGTCCGGCGTCCAACGAAAAGGGAGTGGACATGGAAGAGCCGATGTTGGTCCGTGTTGTCAACGCGCTCAGGAAGGTGGTGGACGGCATCAAACCCGAGCAGATGTCCGCTCCCACCCCCTGTACGGCGTGGGACGTTCGCGGTGTGGTGAACCACGTGACCGGTGGATCGATCATGTTCGCCGAGTGCGTGGAGAACGGCGCGATCTCCGACGAGGAGTTCGGCCGGCTGATGTCCACCGATCTGGTCGGGGATCAGCCGAGCGCCGTTTTCGGTGCCGCCGCGGACCGCGCCGTAGCGGCGTTCGGGCAGCCGGGCGCGCTCGAGCGGATCGTCACCCTGCCCTTCGGCACCATGCCGGCCGGAGTCGCAGCGAACATCGCGGTCTTCGACCTCACGGTGCACGCCCTCGACTTGGCGCACGCAACGGGGCAGAGTCAGGCGCTCGATCCGGAAGTGCTCCACGCAGGTTGGGAGGCCGCGCAGGCCATGTTGTCTCCGGAACTCCGCGCCTCAGGAATGTTCGCAGAAGCCCAACCCTGCGCTGACGACGCACCGCTCGCCCAGCGACTCATGGCCTACGCCGGGCGCTCGATCTGAATCGACGCGGCGCGACGACATCACCCGCCTGTCCGTGGGCGTGGTACCCCGAATATCCCGTGGATCGCGCCGAGGCCGGCCGGACTACCGGCTGGAGTTGCGGTACGCCCGGATCGCCATCGTGGCGAAGAAGGCGATGAACGCGAGTGACCACGCCAGGGTGAAGAGCACGTAGCGGCCGTAGTTGGCCTGGTTCTCCAACGTGGCGAGGACCTTCTTCGCGTCGGTGCCGGGCATCACGCGCTGCCCACTGGCGACGAACCGGCGAAGTGGCGCGTCACCCTGGGTGAGGCCCCGAATGGCGTTGACCGCGTTGGTCACCGGATTGGCCCGGGCGAAGGCCTGGAGCCAGCCGGGGAAGCTCTCGATCGGCGTGAACGTCGACGCCGCGAACACGAGCGGGAATATCGGCAGGAAGCCGGCGACCTGGGCCGATTCCGGATCCTTGACCTTCATGCCCATGAACGCGAAGAACCACGAGAACGCGAAGCCGAACACGAGCGTGAGACCGATCGCGCCCATTGCCCCGAAGAACCCGTTGTGGAACCGGAAGCCCACGGCCGTGCCGACCACGAGCAGCAGCAAGACCACGAACAGGCCCCGGGCGACGTCGGCAAAGGTGCGGCCGGCGAGCACCGCTCCCCGGCTCATGGGCAGGGCGCGGAAGCGATCGACCATGCCCTTCTGCATGTCCTCGCTCAGACCGACCGCCGTCGCCGCCCCGCCAAAGAGAGTGAGCTGCACCAACAGACCGGGGAGGAGATAGTCGGCGTAGCGGCCCTGGAAGCCGGGGGGCTGGATGGCGCCGCCGAACACGTAGCGGAACAGCAGCACGAACATCACCGGCTGCACGGAGGAGAAGACCAGATACTGCGGCGTGCGAAGAATCCGCAGCAGGTTGCGCTTCGCAATGATCAAGGTGTCGGTGACCATGTTGCCGTGGGCGCGCGTCGTCCCCGCGGCGCCCGGTTCGGTCGTGGCGGCGGCAGTTGTGGTGAGTGCAGTCATGTGCGTCATCCCTTGGTGCGTGATCGTGCTTTGCGTGAGCGACGGCCCGCGGGCGCCGGTTCTTCGTCGTCGGCCGTCTCCTCGGCCATCCGCCCGGTGAGTGCGAGAAACACGTCGTCGAGCGACGGACGGCGCACCCCGAGGTCGTCGAGGCGGATGTCCGCTTCGTGGACCCGCTTCGCCGCGGCGAGGAGCACGTCGACCCCGCGCTGCTCCCCCACCGGGATCGTCAGACGGCCATTCCGGACGTCGAGCTTGGCCGCGTCGGAGCCGAGACCGTGGACGGCTTCGGCTGCACGTGTGAGATCGGCGGCGTGGTGCACCTTGAGATCGATCACGTCGCCGCCGAGCTTGCGCTTCAGCTGATCGGACGTGCCCTCGGCGATCACCTTGCCATGATCGATGACGACGATCCGATCGGCCAGTTCGTCGGCTTCCTCGAGGTACTGGGTGGTGAGCAGCACCGTCGTCCCTCCGTGGACGAGCTCACGGATGAACTCCCAGAGTTCGATCCTCGTGCGTGGATCGAGGCCCGTCGTGGGCTCGTCGAGGAGCAGCAGGCGGGGACGCCCGAGCAGCGATGCGCCGAGGTCGAGACGACGGCGCATACCGCCCGAATACGTCTTGACCTGACGATTGGCGGCGTCGGTCAGCGAGAGCCGCTCGAGCGCCTCGTTGGCGCCGGTCCGCGCCTGAGTCTTGGTGAGCCCGTACAGACGACCGACCATCTCGAGGTTCTCGCGTCCGGTGAGGACCTCGTCGACGGCGGCGAACTGGCCGGCCAGGCCGATGCGGGTACGGACGGATTGCGGATCGTCGACGACGTCGATCCCATCGATGCGCGCCGTCCCGGCGTCGGGAATGAGCAGCGTGGCCAGGATGCGGACGAGCGTGGTCTTGCCGGCGCCGTTCGGGCCGAGCAGACCGAGGACGGTGCCCGCCGGGACGCTCAGGTCGACCCCGTCGAGTGCTTTGGTGGAACCGAACGACTTGGCGATTCCGCTGACCTCGACCATGGCAGTGGCGGTGGGACTGGTGGCCAACGTATGCTCCTTGTACTCGTCCAACAGTTGGACATTGCCGAAGCTGGACATTAGCAAACCTTTTCCGTCATGCATCCCCACGACCCCCTCGACGCCGCCCTCTGGGCGGTGAGCGACGTCATGCGCGGCGTCTTCGCGCGCCGCGTCGCCGACCTGGGGCTGACCCCGCCACAGGCGCTGATCCTGCGTCTGCTCGGCCGCCCGAGGCCGATGAAGGAACTGGCAGCGACGATGCTGTTCGACCCGAGCTACGTCACCGCGCTCGTCGACGGGCTCGAAGAGCGCGGCCTGGCCGAACGGCGACCCGACCCGGCGGACCGGCGGATCAAGCTGATCGCCACCACCTCAGAGGGGTCGATCGCACTGCAATCGCTGCAGCAGGCCATCTCCCAGTCGCTTCCCGGCATCGACGCGCTGACCGACGAAGAACGATCACAGCTGGCTCAACTCCTCACCAAGGCGGCAGGACCGGTCGGCGGCCCGTCGGCCGACCTCGGCTCAACGGGTATCTGCGGCTGAAGGCATCGTCACGACGTCGCCGAGCCGATCCAGAAGGGCATCCGCGGCACCCAGATCATCTGCGGCTGAAGGCATCGTCACGACGTCGCCGAGCCGATCCAGAAGGGCATCCGCGACACCCAGATCATCGACGAGCGGGTGATCGAGCGCCTCATCGGGAATCGACGCACACCGGTCCAGGAGCGCAGCGAGAACGGTCCCGGACCGAACGTCCCCGTGACGGCGCACTGCGCGCAGCGCAGCGACCAGTTCACACGCGATCGCCGTCCGCAGCGCGACCAGGCCTGACCGGGTGGCGACCGCCGCCTGCCAGGCGAACGATGCGTGATCTTCGATCCCGAGCGAGATCACCGCGTGGCCGAGCGTGGCCGGAGCTGCCCACTGCCGAAGATCGGCCAAGGACGAGGCTGCGGTGTACTCCAGCACCATGGTCCCCGAACTGCCGTTGGGACCCTCGGACAGGAACGGCCGAAGGCCCGACGTCACCGAATCGTTCACGTGCGTCAGACGCGACAGACAGAGACCAGCAGCCTGCACCAACGCCAGCCGAAGCTGATCGAGGCCCAGCGCCAACCCCGTGTGATGGAAGCCTCCGTGGTGCCAACTGCCCGAGTCGGTGTAGAGCGGGTTCTCGCACGACGCGTTGATGTCGACTTCCAGGGTGACCAGCACCTGGTCGAGGACGTCGGAGAGCGCCCCGTGCACCGAGACCAGGCAGCGCCAGGCGAACGGGTCCTGCAAGCGACCCGGCCGGTAGCCGGCGTCACCGATCAGCGACCTCATCACGGAACCCACGCGCACCATGCCGGGATGCGGACGCGACGACGCGCCGACGACGGACCATGCCTCGGGGTTGGCGCGCACGGCATGTGCCGACAGCGCGGCCACGACGAGCATCGCCGCGCTGAGCGCTTGCACGTCCTGTACGGCGAGCGCGGCCAACGCCAGCGTCGGCGCGTTCGAGCTCATCAGCGGCAGAGCGCCGGAGGCGTCGATGTCGTCGAGGAACGCACGCGTCGTTCCGTCGGCCCACGGCCGTTCGCCCAGCAGGGCGAGGCCCAGCTCCGCCAGCACCGTGATGTCGCCGGTGCCAACGCCTCCGTGGCGGCGCACCACCGGCACCAGTCCGAGACGTCGTACGTCGATCAGCGCCTCGGCCACCGTCGGGGCGATGCCCGATCGGCCGGCTGCGAGCTGATGGGCACGGACGATCACGAGCGCTCGGCCGACCTCGTCGGGTAGGGCGGGGCCATAGCCCGCAGTGTGGCTGCGAAGGAGTCGACGGCCGTGCTGACCGTCCCGGTCATCGGCCACCACGTCGCGATTCGCCCCGACGCCGGTGGTCCGGCCGTAGAGCGAATGCTCGCCCGCGATCCTCGTCGCCAGCACGCTGTTCGCACGGAGGCGCTCCGAAATACCCTCGGCGAACGAAACGCCGACCCGGGGGTTGCGCGCCGCAGCGGCGACCTGGGCGATGGTCAACGGTTCCCCGCCGAGGAGGAGATCGTCCATCACGACGCCATCGGCTCGGGATCGTCACCCGAGCGTGGCATCACCGTGCTCGCCTTCGCCGCGAACTCGAGGACACGGTCGTGCATCTCGCGGCCACCCACCACGAATCCGTCGATCTGGAGGGCCGTCCGGGTGGCGGGATCTATCGCGTCGACGGCGGCGAGGACAGACTCCCGCAGGACCGGAACAAGGTCGGAGCGGGCCGAGAACAACGGTGTCATCGCGACCTCCGGACCGCGACCGATCACCTGCAGCCCCGCAACCACCGAGGGTCGATGGGCCAAGAACAGCGAGAAGGAATGGACGTCGATCGACGCGAGGTCGGCCGAACCGGAACGCACCGCTGCGACGCTGAGGGCGTGGGCGCCGGTGAAGGTGATCGGGCCGGGACGGACGCCCGCGTCGGCAAGGGCCACGCCGAGGCTGACCCACCCCGACAGGGAGCCAGGATCGTTGACCGCAACCGGCGCTCCATCGAACCCGACAACACCGTCCGAGGCCCGGGCGTCGTCGGCTCGACAGACGACGACCGACCGGTACCAACCCGGCCGATCCGGACTTCCGCTGGCGACGTCGAACGATCCGAGCACATGCTGCGCGTCGGTCAGGACGCGGACGAGGGGAAAGCCGCAGGTGTGCGAGAGCAGCAGCCGGGGATCCAGCCAGTGACCGTGGAGGGCACCGGAGGGGCGTTCCAACGTCGACGGAACCGACGCCACACCCCGATGGGTCAGCTGCCGGGCGATCTCCTCCCACAACGCATCGGTGTGCGGGACGATCTCCGGGAGGTCGTACATCGGCAGCGATGCGATCATCGCGTTCCCCGAAAGCTCAGCAACCCGGGCGACCCGGTCAACCGGGGCTGACCGTGCCCGGTGCGGCGCCGTACCGCGCAGCCAACAGCGCCGACCCCTCGGGGGTGGAGGGATGCACGGGAACACAGAACGGCTTCACCCCGTACAGCCTGATCACCTCGCGGTAGCCCTTGTAGTAGCCGGCTCCAGCGTCGGCGGCCGCGCGCGAACCGAGGTGGTCGGCCAGCTGCGGGAGTTGATACCAGGGCACCGTCGGCCGGGCGTGGTGGGTGTTGTGCATGTTGTTGAACAGGAACAGCACGCCGAAGGGGAAGAACCCGTCGACGAACGCCGTCCTTTCGGAACTCTTCGGCTGCCAGAGATGCTCGGCGAAGGACCGGATCTGGATGACCGAGGTGCCGAACCACACGGAGCCGACGACGTACTCCCACACCGGCACACCGGCGATCCCGAATGCCCACACGCAGGTGATCGCCACCCAGACCATGTGGGCCGACCAGTCCCTCCACGCGGTGCCTTCTCCACGACGCAGCCGGGTGAACTCGCTTCCGAGGAACCGGACGACGGAGATCGGCGGGCCGATGACCATCCGGCCGATGAACGTGCGGTTGGCCCACATGACGGAACGCACGACCACGTTGGCCCGAAGCCAGCGTTCGGCGTCGCAGTAGAAGCTCTCGGGATCCTCGAACGGGTCGGTGAGCAGCGTGTCACGGTGGTGACGGAGGTGCTGGGACTTGTAGACCCGGAACGGGATCCACAGGCTCATGGCGAAGGAGCCGGCAACCTCATTGACGCGCTCCGAGGGGAACGGATGACCGTGGATGACCTCGTGCTGGAACGAAGACCACCATCCGGAGATAAGGGCGAGGGCCACGATCAGGGCGAACGCGGGCAGCTGGCGGTGGCCCAGCGTGACGGCGACGTAGAGACCGAGGATGAGCACTCCGAGGGCGACCGTCGGCCACTCCACGCTGGTGGCGCGACCCGAGAAGGTGGTGTCGCGGTGGGGAAGTGTTCCGGCTTTGCTCGACATGTGCCTGGCTGAACGGGAGATGGACGGTTGCTTACGGACTACGTTCGGTCATCACGCACCGTGAGTCCAGGGGCACTTGCGCACATTCCGCATCAGAAGCGCACACAATGCTGCAAATGTGGCGGATCCACCTCGTTTGCGGTAGACACAACGCATGGTGGAACGACAGTCGACTCTCGAAGTTTTCCGGCAACGGCTCGGCGAGCTCGTGTCCGACGTCCACGGTTCCCGGGTCGCCCTGGCCCGTCAGCTCGAGATCGACCGCACCACCCTGACCCAACTGCTGTCGCCGACCAACCGGCGGCTTCCCCGGGTAGAGACCCTCGTGGCCATCGCCCGCCATGCCCACGTGTCCGTCGACTGGCTGTTGGGACTGCGATCGGACAACCCCGGCCAGACCAACGTGCTCGACCGTCAGCCGATGATCGAGCGCGACGCCGGCGCCCCCGACGACGCCCGTTTGATCGAGTGGCTCGCCGACGCCCGGGGATCGAAGATCCGCTACATCCCCTCGACCCTTCCCGACCTTCTGAAGATCGAGGACGTGATCCGCTACGAAGCCGCGGGGACGCCGGCAGGCACCCTCCAACGTGACCTCGGAACAACGACGACCGGGCTCAACTGGCAACGGCGCCCGGACGCCGACATGGAGTGCTGCAGCTCGGTGCAGTCGCTCGAGGGCTTCGCTCGGGGGGAGGGCATCTGGAACCGCCTCCCGCCAGCTTCACGGCGGGAACAGCTCGAACGCATCGCCGAGCTGACCGACGAGCTGTACCCGACCTTTCGGTGGTTCCTCTACGACGGACGGTCGCGCTATGCCGCACCGGTCACCGTGTTCGGCCTGCGCCGTGCCGCGTTGTACGTGGGCGAGACCTACCTGGTGTTCACCTCCGACGAGCACGTGCTGGCCATGGCCCAGCACTTCGATGCGTTGCTTCGCACCGCCACCGTGCAACCACCGGACGTCCCGGCGCTGTGCCGCCGACTGATCCGTTCGTCCGGTATGTGACGGGTTCTCCGCGACGACTTCGCCAGAAAACCATCGGGGCGCCCGCAACAGCGGACACCCCGATCAGACCAACGAATCCCGGCGGACCGGGGTGACTTAGACGGCGAGCAGGTCCCGGGCGCCGGTGTCCGACGAGGGATGGCGCAGCTTTGACATGGCGCGTGCCTCGATCTGGCGGATCCGCTCGCGGGTGAGGTTGAAGTGCTCACCGACCTCTTCGAGGGTACGGGGCTCGCCACGATCGAGACCGAAACGGAGACGCAGGATCTCGCGCTCACGCTCGTCAAGCGGACCGAGCAGCTTGATGATCTCCTGCGGGAGCAGTGCGGTGGCGGCCATTTCCAGTGGTGACTCGGCACCACGGTCCTCGACGACGTCGCCGAGTTCGGCATCGCCGTCTTCGCGCAGCGGCTCGGAGAGCGACAGCGGCTCGGCGGCGAAACGAAGCGCCTCGGTCACCTTGTCCTCGGGCATCTCGACTTCCGCGGCGAGCTCGGAGAGCGTGGCCTGGCGACCGAGCTTGAGCTCGAGGCGTGAGCGGGCCTTCTGCAGGCGCGCCAGAGTGTCGCCGGCGTGCACTGGCAGACGGATGGTGCGGCCGGTGTTGGCGATGCCACGCGTGATCGCCTGGCGGATCCACCAGGTGGCGTACGTCGAGAACTTGAAGCCCTTGCGCCAATCGAACTTCTCGACGGCGTGCATCAGGCCGAGGTTGCCTTCCTGGATCAGGTCGAGGAGCGGGAGACCGGAGGCCTGGTACTTCTTGGCGATCGAGACCACGAGGCGAAGGTTGGACTGCACGAAGGTGCGCTCGGCATCCTCGCCGGAGCGGTGAATCTTCTTCAGTTCGCGCTTCTTCGCCGTCGTCAGATCCTTGCCGCCGGCCTCCAACTGGATGCCGGCCTTCTTGCCCTCCTCGATGGCCTGGGCGAGACGGACTTCGTCGTCTTTGGTCAGCAGTGGATACTGCCCGATATCGGTAAGGTAGAGCCGGACGAGGTCTTCCTCTTCGCGCTCACCACGTTCTTTCGCCACAGCTAATCCTCGGTTCCTCTGAAGCGTTCGTTCGCGGCAGGTTCGCTACGATGTCGAACCCACTGCCAGCGCTGAACATTCCCGCACTGTCGAGCGGACGCACAGCTACGGCGCTGGGAGCGGGCAGTCTACCCCCTTTCCGGACCGGGTCCGGATCAGTCGTGCCCACGCTTCGTGATTTATTCACCCAGACTTCGACACACCGAGTGGTGAACTGAAGTCCTTTCGCTCCCCGAGGAGGACCGTCAGCGCCAGGTCCGAGACACGGGATCGTTCATCACCGGGCGACGGCTGGAGAGCGGGGCGACCCCCTGTTGATCGGCTGCGGTCCTCGGCACGGTCGAGCCTCTCTTGCGCCGCCCGCAGCTGAACGTCGATTCCGGCAAGTGCCAGGTCCAACGCTCGATCGGCGGTCGGCGACAGCACGGCGCTCCGGTCGGCGATGGCCGACCGGAGCGCCGTCACCAGCCCGAACGTCACCTCTCGGAGCGAGCCCGCGTCGAAGAGCCGGGTGAGCGCGGCGAACTCCGCGGAATTGACGAGCTCTGCACGCACCTCCGCGGCCAACGCCCGAAGTCCGACGGCGTCCGGCGCCAAGGCTTCCCAGCGTTCCGCGACCTCACCGAGATGGCGCGATGCCTCCGTCAGGTCTCGCCGCTCGTCACCCCGTTCGGCGCGCAACGCCCGTCGGCCAACGGCGCCGAACCCCGCTGCCGTGACGTCACCGGCCACGGTCACGAAGCGGACCTGCTCGGCGAACGCGATGCCGGGGCCGTTCACGTCCGGTCCGCCGGTGGAGTGGGCCGTCCGACGGCCGTGGCCGGGCGAGCGGGCAGCGGGCAGCAGTCGAGCGGGCAGACGTCGTGATTGGCCCCCCGCTCGCCGAGCGCCACTCGTTTCGGCCGCTCGCCCCGCTCCGAGGCGGCACGCTCCAGGGCGAGACCGACGATCATGTCGACGAAACGCGGATCGGTGCCGACCGTCGCCGCCCGGACCATGGCGAGGCCAATTTCGTCCGCCGTGTCGCGGGCCTGGGTGTCGAGGTCCCAGACCACTTCCATGTGGTCGCTCACGAATCCGACCGGAACGACGACGACGGCAGCCGTCCCGGCGGTGCGTCGGGATCGGAGATGGTCGGAGATGTCCGGTTCGAGCCAGGGCTGGCCCGGCGCACCGGAGCGGCTCTGGTAGACGAGGTCCCAACGCCGGTGGGCGTGTGCCGTCCCGAGTCCGGCGATGATCAACGAACAGGCGTCGAGGAGTTGGACGACGTAGTCGCTGGTGTCGGCCATCGACTGAGGGATCGAATGTGCGGTGAACACGATCTCGGCGTCGTCGCTCGACCCGGCGAGTGCAGTGAGGGTGTTGGTCACCATCGGCTCGATGAACCCGGGGTGGTTGTAGAAGACGCGGAGCTTGTCGACCCTCGGGGCATCGCCCGTTTCCAATGCGGTGAGCGCACGGGCAATGTCCTCGCGATACTGCCGACAACCGCTCGCCGACGAGAACGCGCTGGTGACGAAGGCGAGGATTCGTCGGGATGACGGTTCGAGTTCCGCCAGCGCTTCCGGGATGTAGGGATGCCAGTTCCGGTTGCCCCACACGATGGGTACTTCGACGCCGGCGCGGGCAAACGCGGCGCCCATCGCCGCGAGGAGCTCACGGTTGTGACCGTTGATGGGGCTCACACCGCCGAACCGATCGTAATGAGCGCTGACCTCGACCAGGCGTTCGCGCGGGATGCCGCGGCCGCGGGTGACGTTCTCCATGAACGGCAGAACGTCCTCGGGACCCTCCGGACCGCCGAAGGACACCAGCATGATGGCGTCGTAGGGATCCAGCAGGTTCATGGCAGAAACTCCGGATTGGCGCGAGAAGCGCGAGCGTCGGGGCACCACACGCTGTTGGGTCGGGGCGGCGCGGCGCCAAAACGCGAAGACATCATCGATGAGGGTACGCCCGCCGCGCACGAAACCGCGGCAGAACACCTCCGAGCGGGCTTGGGAGGTGTTTTGCCCCCATAGATGGGGGCAACCTCTCTCCCAACGCTCACCTCGGGGGCGGCGAAGGTAGCGTCTGGCACATGATGTCGGACTGGGGAGCACTGGGGTTTGTGCGGGTCGCCGTGGCGGCTCCACCCGTGCATCTCGGTGACCCGGCGGCGAACGCCGCGGAAATCGCGAAATGGGCGGCGCGACTCGCCGACGACGGCGCCGCACTGATCTGCTTCCCCGAACTCTCGCTCACCGGCTACACCTGCGAGGACCTCTTTCTCACCGACGGGCTCCGCGAGCGAACCGAAGCAGCCCTGGCATCTCTCGCCGAGGCCACCGCGACGCTCAACGCGACCATCGTCGTTGGCCTCCCCCTCCGCCTGCCCGATGGCCGCCAGGTGAATGCGGCGGCGGTCCTCGACGCCGGACGGGTGATCGGCGCCGTACCCAAGCAGCACCTCCCCAACGCCGCCGAGTTCTACGAACGACGCTGGTTCACCCCGGGATTCGGCCTCGACACCACCGCCACCCTGGCGGGACTCGACCCATTCCCGGTACATCCGAACCTTCTGTTCCGTCGCGGACCGATCCTCCTCGGGATCGAGATCTGCGAAGACCTGTGGGCCCCGGATCCGCCCTCGACCGCTCTGTCGATCGGCGGAGCGAACGTCGTGATGAACCCGTCGGCCAGCAATGAACTGGTGGCCAAGGCCGACTACCGACGCGAACTCGTCCGCCAGCAATCCGCCCGAACCCACACCGTCTACGCCTACGCCGGTGCCGGGCCGACCGAGTCGACCAAGGATCTCGTGTTCGGCGGTCACACGATGATCGCCGAGAACGGTTCGATGTCAGCCGAGGGCGAACGGTTCCGGCTCGAGGGTGCATCGACATCGGCCGACATCGACATCACCCGGATGCTCAACGAACGCGCCCGTGACGTCACCTGGTCAACGGCCCCCCGCCACGACACGATGCGCGTCGTCGAGATCGGGCGACCGCTCCCCGCCCTTCGAGAACTTCGCCGAACATTCGCCCGCAATCCGTTCGTCCCCGATGACCTCGCCACCCGCGATGCCCGGGCCGAGGAGATCCTGGCGATCCAGTCCACCGGGCTCGCCCGACGCGTTCTCGCCGCCCATGCCGAGCGTTTGGTCATCGGGGTCAGCGGCGGGCTCGACTCCACGCTGGCGCTGCTCGTCTGTGTCGAGTCGATGCGGCGGCTCGGTCGTCCGAACACCGCGATCGTGGGTGTGACGATGCCCGGTCTTGGCACGACGCAACGCACCCGCACGGCCGCCGACGACCTGATGGATCTCCTCGGCGTCACGGTGCGGGTGATTCCGATCGGCGACGCCGTCGCCCAGCACTTCCGCGACATCGGCCACGATCCAGCGGACCACTCGATCGTGTTCGAGAACGCCCAGGCCCGAGAGCGGACGCAGATCCTGTTCGACATCGCCAACCAGGTCGGCGGCATCGTGGTCGGCACGGGTGACCTCAGCGAGCTGGCGCTCGGATGGTGCACGTTCAACGCCGATCACATGGCGAACTACGGCGTCAACGCCTCCGTCCCCAAGACCCTCGTGCGTCATCTGGTGCGGTGGTTCGCCGATCACCGCGCCGGCAGCGACGCCCGACTCGACGCCGTGCTCCATGCGGTCGCCGACATGCCCGTCTCCCCCGAGTTGCTGCCCCCCGACGCCGAGGGAAACATCACGCAGGAGACCGAGGACGTGATCGGTCCATACGAGCTGCACGACTTCTTCCTCTTCCATCTTCTGCGCAACGGCGAGAGCCGCGAAAAGATCGGTGCACTCGGCAAGGTCACCTTTGCCGGCACCTACGGCGACGAGGACATCGACCGCTGGCTCGATGTGTTCTGGCGACGGTTCCACACCCAGCAGTTCAAGCGGACGACGTTGCCGCCGGGCCCGAAGGTCGGGTCGGTCAGCGTCTCGCCCCGCGGCGACCTGCGGCTCCCCGACGAGCTGCGAGGGTGAAGCCCGGCACCCTCCGGTGACGCTGGGAGAGAGGTTGCCCCCATATATGGGGGCAGAACACCTCCGAACGCCACACGGAGGTGTTCTGCCGCAGTTCCCGAACGGATCCTCCGTAGACGCGACGATGGGCGGCCGGAGGCCGCCCATCGTTTGCGAAACCGAGAGACTCAGGCGAGTGCTGAGCAGATCGTGTCCGTCAGCAGCCGGGCTCTGCTCGATGCCGGGTCAGGCGAGTGCTGAGCAGATCGTGTCCGTCAGGAGCCGGGCCACGGTGTACGGATCCATGTTGGCGTTCGGGCGACGATCCTCCATGTAGCCCTTGCCCTCGATCGGGACCTGCCAGGGGATGCGGACGGAAGCGCCGCGGTTCGACACACCGTACGAGTACTTGTTGTACGGGGCCGTCTCGTGCTTGCCGGTGAGGCGGCTCTCGATGTCATGGCCGTAGTTCGAGACGTGCAGGTCGACCTTCTTGCCGAGGGCGATGCAGGCCTTCTCGATGACCTTGTAGCCGCCGTCCTCACGCATGGCCTTGGTCGAGAAGTTCGTGTGGGCGCCGGCGCCATTCCAGTCGCCCTTCTCGGGCTTGGCGTCGAGCGAGATCACGACGTCGAAGTCCTCGGCGATGCGGTGGAGCAGCCAGCGGGCGACCCACAACTGATCGGCGACCTCGAGGGTGCCGAGCGGACCGACCTGGAACTCCCACTGACCGGGCATGACTTCGGCATTGGTGCCGGAGATCGATATGCCGGCGTCGAGGCACGCCTGGGTGTGGGCCTCGACGATGTCGCGGCCGACGACGCGGCCGGTGCCGACGCCGCAGTAGTACGGACCCTGCGGCCCGGGGAAGCCGGTCTTCGGGAAGCCGAGCGGCCGGCCTTCTGCGGTGAGCATCGTGTACTCCTGCTCGATGCCGAACCACGGCTCCTGCTTGCCGTACTTCTTGGCGACCTTCGCCGCCGCAGCACGCGTGTTGGTCGAGTGCGGCGTCATGTCGTTGAGGAGGACATCACACATGACCAGGATGTTGTTGCCGCCACGGATCGGGTCCGGACAGCTCCACACGGGACGGAGCACGCAATCGCTCTTGTCGCCGGGCGCCTGATTGGTCGAGGAACCGTCGAAGCCCCAGATGCCGGGTTCGGCACCGTCGGCGACGATCTTGGTCTTGTTGCGGAGCAGCGGGCTGGGCGACGTGCCGTCGATCCAGATGTATTCGGCTTGGTACGCCACAGAGGGCCTTTCGTTGTGTCCCCGGTACGTGTTGTCCGGGAGTGAGTAGTGGTGAAGATCAGCTTCTCCGATCGAACCGGTGTTGCGAGCAGCGAAGCGGCGCAGCACCGAGCGAGCGGAGTCCTCAAGGAGAGGTACACACGATTGCAGGGAGTCGTTTCCCAACAGTTGCTCGTTTGTGACAGGTATGTGAACGGATACGGCATTTCATGTTTCCCGGCCTGGCCTCGTTACGGGTATGTGAACGGGCTGTTCCCGGCATTTCACGTCCGCCGACAAGTAGGCCACGATGGTAAGCGTGCCGATTGATACCGCCGGGCCCGACGACGCATCGCCGACTTTCGAAGAGGGTGACGACCGGATGGGAAGGATGTCGGACCAGAACGAGTACGTGATGCGCACGATGGAAGAACGCCGCGTCCGCTTCGTGCAACTGTGGTTCACCGACGTGCTCGGTTCCCTCAAGAGCCTCGTGATCACGCCGGCCGAGCTCGAGAACGCCCTGGAGGAGGGCATCTCCTTCGACGGATCGGCGATCGACGGGTTCAGCCGCCAGATCGAATCCGACATGCTCGCCAATCCCGACGCGAACACCTTCGAGATCGTCCCCTGGCGTACCGAAGAGCCGGTGGCCCGGATGTTCTGCAACGTCACGGAGTTCGACGGCACCCCGTTCCTCGGTGATCCACGGCAGGTGCTGCGCCGCAGCCTCGATCGGGCAGGGGCCCTGGGCTACCAGTTCTTCGCGAGCTCCGACCTCGAGTACTTCTACTTCGCCGACAACGATCCGAGCCGTCCGCCCAAGCCGCTCGATACGTCGAGCTTCTTCGATCTGTCGGCCGCCGACGCCGCCGGCGATCTGCGACGCAAGACCATCTCCCACCTCGAAGCCCTGGGAATCCCGGTGCGCTACAGCCATCACGAAGAAGCCCCGAGTCAGCAGGAGATCGACCTCCGCTACACCGACGCACTCACGATGGCGGACTCGATCATGACCTTACGGTTGGTCGTGAAGGAAGTCGCCATCGAGCGCGGTGTCTACGCCACCTTCATGCCGAAGCCGATCGCCGGTGTCCAGGGGAGTGGCATGCACACGCACCTTTCGCTCTTCCGAGGCGGCAACAACGCCTTCTACGACGCCGATGACCCCTACTTCCTCTCCTCGACGGCGAAGCAGTTCCTCGCCGGGGTTCTTCGCCATGCCCGGGAGATCACCGCCGTCAC
>JANPFX010000289.1:0-2460 GCA_031423635.1 Acidimicrobiia bacterium
GACCACGGCCTTGGCCGGAAACATCCCCGACAACCCGTTCATCTCGAGCACGGGCGACGGGCTCCGCATCACCATGCCCCGCTTCGAGATGCCGGAGATGGAGCTCCACTGGAAGATCCCGACACGGCTCAACGCGTTCGAACGCAACCGTGGGCGTGCCTACGGCGTGGCCTTCACCGCGGCGATCGGCATGATCTGCCTGCAGCAGGCGTTCGAGTACTGGCGGAAGGGCGAGACCAGGGTGTCCACGCCGTTCACCGTGCCGAAGGACGAGCGCATGGCCGTCGGGTTCTGGGAGGCCGGTCGCGGTTACCTCACTCACCACCTGCACATGGACAAGGGCCGGATCATCAACTACCAGATCAACACGCCGTCGACCTGGAACGCCTCGCCCCGCGATCCCTTCGACAATCCGGGACCCTATGAGGAGGCGATCGTCGGAACGCCGATCCTGGAGAGCAACACCGGCGACAACATCAAGGGGATCGACATCCTCCGCGCCATTCGCAGCTTCGATCCGTGCATGCCGTGCACCACGCATATCGACACTGGCCACGGCGTGATCACCCGCGAGGTCAACTCCTGCGGCTGCACGCTGGAGTGATCCTCGTCGGAGGCATCGGTCTGCCCTGGCTGCGCGACCTCGACTACGGCACGCAGTGGATCGTTCGCATGCGCACAGAGCAATGGCCGGCCGACGTGATGCTCGAAGACCTTTCGTACGCTGCCCACCGCGTACTCCACACGTTCCAGGAGCTTGACCCGGAGCGAGTGGTGCTGGTCGGCTGTATGCCCCGTCATATCGACCCGCCGGGCACCATTCGCCGGTACCGGTTGAATCACGTGTCACCGCCCGTCGACGAGGTCCATGAGCGCCTGAGTGAGGCCGTTATGGGAATCGTCGACCTCGACCACACCATGGTCGTTCTGCGGCACTGGCACGCCTTCCCCGCCGACACCGTCATTATCGAGATCGAGCCCGAGGATGGTGAGTTCGGTCTCGGCTTCTCCAACATCGTCGAGTCTACGGTCGGCGTCGTCGAGGCACTCGTCCGTACAGAGGTCGGCCGTGCGGCGAATACTGCAAGCGACGCGCCGATACTCACGCCGCCGACGCGTATCGTCCCTCCGGTGATGCCGACGCCCAACATGGCCCTGTTTCCGAGACGAGAGGAGTTCGGTACCGAGACCGACCCGACGATCGGCCCAGCCCTGTTTCCGAGACGTGAGGAACGCGACGACGCGTGGGGTGCGCGGTGACCGACCGTCTGGCCTTCGACGAGATCCTGCCCCGGATCGCCGAGCTCGCCGAGGTGCTCAGCACGCATAGTGATCCCGTCGTGGTCGCCACGGCGGGCGAGTTGCTCGACTGGATTGATGCGTTCCACTTGCAGGGCGTGGGGACCCTCGTCGAGATGGCGCGTCAATGGCGTGGAGAGATCTTTCTCGACAGTGTGGCGTCGCACCCGGTGGCGGGGCTGCTCCTGGCGGCGTATGGACTCGGCCCTCAGGTCGACGAGAACGTCGCTCAGCGAGCAGTGCAGGTCGCCTTGACCGAGGTCCGTCCGTATCTGCACAGCCACGGTGGCGACATGGAAGTGGTGTCGATCGTGGATGGGGTTGTTGTTCTCCGCTTGCACGGCATGTGCGATGGCTGCTCGGCGGCCTCACGCACCATGACCGACCGGGTCGAGGCGGCGCTGCGGGAACACTGGGTCGATTTCCGACGGCTCGAGACCGAGGCGTCGGATGCGCCGACGCATCCGCCGCCCGATGCCGCCCAGACCACGTTTGGGCTGCAGATCGGTCGTCGCTCGGAGGCACCATGACCTCGGTTGAGAAGACGGTGTCAGCAGAGGTCGACGACCTCGCCTTCCGGGCAAGAGCACTGGCGCAGGCCCATGCCTTGACTCCGGGCGCCACGGCGTATCGAACGTGGCGACTGGGCCGTGACGAGGCATCGCATCCGGTACCTGAGCTGTCGTCGTGGGCGGCGACGGCATTCCTCACCGGCTACTGCGTGCGGCGGGTCGAGGAGTCGGTGTGCGTCGACGATCGTCCATCTCCGCGCGACCGGCCCTCGGAAGCGGAGTGGGAAGTCGCATGGGAACGCGCTGCCGCAGTGGTGGCGGCGTCCCTCGTCGATCCGTCGACGGCGACCCCGGTAACTCGCCTCGGTCGGGCGGTCGTCGTCGGGGCGCTCGATGCGGTGATCGGCCGCGAGGTCGACAAGCGCAACGAACATGTCCGCGAGCATCTGTCACCTCTTGACTGGTCGCAGTTCGAAACCTTCGTGTCCTGGTGGGTGATGCACGGGTACGCCATCGGCGTGGTCGAGTTCGAGCAGCGCGCGACTGCGGACACGACGAATAGCGATGAAACGTGAAGATCCTCGTGGCCGGTGTCGGCAACGTCCTCCAGGCCGACGACGGGTTCGGCGTCGAGGTCGCCCGCATCTTG
>JANPFX010000290.1:0-1718 GCA_031423635.1 Acidimicrobiia bacterium
CCCCCAGCAGCGGGGCATCGGCCTTGCCGACATGCTTTCGGCGACGAAGCACGGGAGGCCGCACCGGGCATCCGGGGATTTGGCGCTCCATGTCCTGGAGATGATGACGTCGATCGTCCGCTCGTCGGAGGAGGGTCGCCGCATCGACGTGACGACCACCTGTGAGCGTCCGGCGCCGCTGCGTTCGGGGCTCGCGCCCAACACCTTCGACTGACGCGCCAACGTAGGGCCCGATCCGTCCGGCGCTACGGGGTCCTGTCGCCGATCCTCCCCACCCGCTGCGGTACTCGCCCGTGCTCCTGCGTCGCCGGGTCTGCGTTCCTCGGGGCGGGGGTCCCATCGGCGCCACCCCTCCGCGCCTCCAGCTCAGCTCACCGAGCGGAGCGACGACGTCAGGGCTGCGGCCGTCGCGACGGGCCTGATCATGGCGATGCGTTCCGTGCGGACGCTCAGTACCCGTTCCGACCACGGGTCGAGCCGGGGCGTGCGGCCCGGCGTGGTGCGGAAGAACGTGGTGAGGGGTCCTTCGAGCGCATACCCGTCGGCGGCGTCGACGTGCTCGGAGGTGTTGTCGATGAGTGTGATCTCGAAACCCATGGCTCTAGCCTGACGGCCCCAGACTGGGGACGACAAGGGCGGGAAGGCTGTGGATTGTCGAGGTTTTCCACAGGTGCGCTTATGAATACTCATGCAGGTTGGTGCATGATCCGCTAAGATCCTCCCATGGCCTCAGTTGGCATCATCGGGGCGTCCGGCTACACGGGCGCCGAACTCTTGCGTCTCATCCACGGGCATCCGGGTCTCGACCTGCGGTGGGCCACGGGTGACTCCCAGGCCGGAACGCCGGCCCGTTCGCTCTATCCCAGCCTGGCGACGGCCTATCCGGACCTCGTCTTCTCCACCTACGAGCCGAGTGCAGCCGACGACTGCGATCTCGTCTTCCTGTGCCTGCCGCACGGCAAGAGTCAGGAGTTGATGCCCGACCTGATGAAGCGGGTGCCCCACATCGTGGACCTGGGCGCCGATTTCCGTCTCAACGACGCACAGACCTATGAGCGCTGGTATCACGAGGAGCACACCCAGCCTGCGCTGCTCAAGAAGTTCGTCTACGGGCTACCGGAGTTGTTCCGCGCCAAACTCAAGAAGGCTCCGCTGATCGCAGCGCCCGGCTGCTACCCCACGTGCGCCTCGCTCGGACTCGCGCCGTTGGTCAAGCACGGGGTGATCGAACCCTCGGGCATCATCGTCGACGCCGCCACCGGCATCTCGGGTGCTGGTCGGGCGTTGAAGCACACGAGCCTCTACGGGACCGTCGCCGAGAACATGGAGGCCTACGGACTCCTGAACCACCGCCACACCGCCGAGATCGAGATGCTCACCGGTGCCCAGGTGCTCTTCACCCCGCATTACGCCCCGATGACGAGAGGCATGCTGACCACCAGCTACGCCAGGCCGACCGGGGCCACCTCGACCGATGCCCTGCTCGCCATGCTGCAGGGCGTCTACTCAGGTGAGCCGTTCGTCACCATCGTGGACGGGTCTCCCTCCACGAAAGCGGTGATGGGCACCAACGTGTGCCAGATCACGGCGCGCTACGACGAACGGACGGGCTACGTGATGGTGATCGCCGCGATCGACAACCTGACCAAGGGGGCCAGCGGGGCCATGATCCAATGCGCGAACCTCGCGTTGGGGATGGACGAGACCACCGGCCTGGC
>JANPFX010000291.1:0-19686 GCA_031423635.1 Acidimicrobiia bacterium
GAAGCAGGACGGGCCGAGTCTCGATCTTCCGGCCGAACAACTCCTGCAGTTGCTTCGGGCACTTCAGGAGATGACCTCGAATGCGCTGCGACACTCAGGCGCCCGACGGGTCCAGGTAAGCCTCGCCACAAGTCCGGACGATGCCGGGCAGTACATCATCGAAGTACGCGATGACGGGATCGGCTTCGACGTGGGCCAACAGCGATCCGGACGCGGGCTCGCCAGCCTTCACCAGCGCGCCCGTCGCCTGGGCGGCAGTGTGTCTTTCGACGATGCCCGGCCCGGAACCGTCGTCACGATGAAGTTCCCGCTACGGCTTCCGGTGACCGGAACGGTTCAGCCGATGACCTCTCGCACCAGGTTGACGCCAGGACGGTAGACGATGTGGGCGAACGACGGCGCGTCGAGCACCGTGATCTTGGCGATCGCTCCTGGCGCCAACGTGCCGAGCCCGTCGGTGCGTCGAAGGGCGGCTGCGCCGCCGATGGTCGCGGCGAGGACGGCTTCCTCAGCCGTCAGTCCCATGTCCCGCACGGCGAGTGCCATGCAGAACGCCATCGACGTGGTGTAGCTCGATCCGGGGTTGCAGTTCGTGGCGATGGCGATGCGAACTCCCGCGTCGAGCGCACGCCGGGCGTCGGGATAGGGCTGCCGCGTCGAGAAATCGGCGGCCGGCAGGAAGGTGGCCACCGTGTCGCTTCCCGCCAATGCGTCGAGGTCGGCGTCGGAGAGATAGGTGCAGTGATCCGCGCTCGCCGCACCGAGCGACACTGCAAGCTGCACGGCGGGTCCGTGACCGAGCTGGTTCGCATGGACGCGTAACCCGAGACCGCGGGCGCGGCCGGCTTCGAGGATCGTCCGGCTCTGGTCTGCGTCGAATGCGCCCCGCTCGCAGAACACGTCGATCCACTTCGAGCGGGGAGCGCAGGCATCGAGCATCGGCCCACACACGAGGTCCACGTAGTCATCGACGCGGCCGGCGTAGTCAGCCGGCACCACGTGCGCCCCGAGGAAGGTCACGTCGTCGGTGAGTTCCGCGGCCAGCGCGCAGCACCGCTCTTCGGTAACGACATCGAGCCCGTAGCCGGACTTGATCTCGACATGGCCGATGCCGTGCCGCCTCGCCTCGGCAACTCGCAGCGACGCAAGTCGTCGGAGTTCGGCATCGCTCGACGATCGGGTCGCTTCGGTGGTGACGCGGATCCCGCCTGCTTCGTAGGGTCGCCCGGCCATCCGGGCGACGAACTCATCGGCGCGATCCCCGGCGAACACCAGATGGGTGTGGGAGTCGACGAATGCGGGCATCACGCAAGAGTCCCCGGCATCGATACGTTCATCCGCACTCGTTCGTCCGGCGGCTTCGATGGCGACGACCCGACCGTCCTCCACCACGAGGGCGACACCGCGAGCGACTCCCAGCGGTCCCTCGCCCAGCGACGCGTCACAGGTGACCAGTTGGCCGATGTTGTCGATCACAGTGGTGGTCACGCGAGCGTCCTCACCGGAACCAGTGCGAATCGATGGAAGTCGCGAGCGCTCGTGGCACATCGATCGACAGGTGTGACCCGTCCCGGACCACCCACTCGCCGTCGACCATCACCTGAGAGACATCAGGCGCCGACGATCCGAACACCAGCGACGCTGCATCATCAGCATTCGAGCCGGCGAGGCGAACCGATGATGGGTCGATGACGACAAGGTCGGCAACCGCACCGGCGGCCAAGGTCCCGCCGTTCCACCCGATCGATGCGTATCCGTCGGCGGACCCGGCCCGAAGCAACTCGGCGGGATCGTGCACGCCCCGCGTGTTCGTCAGCAACCGCTGGTGTGACTCGATCCCTCTGATCTCCTCGAACGGATCGATCACCGCGTGGGAGTCTGACCCGATCGACAGCCGCGCTCCGGCATCGGCAAGGGCGCGCGACGAACCGATCCCATCCGCGAGGTCGCGCTCGGTCGTGCAGCAGAAACACGCCGTGGCACGAGCGGACCCGAGGATGGCGATGTCCTGCGGGCTCAGGTGAGTCGCGTGGACGGCCGTGAACGACTCACCGATCGCGCCGGCATCGGCCAGCAATTGCGACGGCGTGCGGCCGGTGTGGGCCACGCATGCCTCATTCTCGGCCGGCTGCTCCGAGACATGGGTGTGCACCGGACAACCGGCGGCGGCCGACCATGACGCAACTCCGCCCACGTCCTCGAAAGAAACCGCGCGTACGGAATGGATCGCCGCGCCGAGTCGTGTCGAACGGTTCGCCACTTGCGTCGAGCTGAGTAAATCATTTCGCGCCGCCCATTGATCAACGCTGCCGTCGGAGAAGCGCCGCTGCACCTCGTTGAGTTCCACGTCGAAGCCCCCACGGAGGTAGCACGTGTCGAGCAGCGTGAGCCGAATGCCGGCGATGCGGGCCGCCTCGATGAGCGCGGCACCCATTGCGTTCGGGTCGGCGTAGGCGACGCCACCCGGTGCGTGGTGCAGGTAGTGGAACTCGCCGACTGCGGTGTAACCGCACAGGACCATCTCGGCGAACGTCGCGGTGGCCAAGGCGAGGTAGGAGTCGGGATCGAGACGGGCGGCGACCGAGTACATCTGGTCCCGCCACGTCCAGAACGAACCAGTACCACCGTGGGTGCGACCGCGCAATGCCCGATGGAACGCATGGGAGTGAGCGTTCGCAAAGCCGGGCAGCACAGCGCCACGAACGACTTCGGCGTCGGATGGCGGTGAGTCAGCGATCGATAGGTCCGTGAACACCCCGTTGTTGATCGAAAGGAGCACGCCCCTCGTGAGCGAGTCACCTCCCAACCATGCCCGCTCACACCACAGTTGCACCGCGCGCTTACGATCCCACGCGTTCGACGAACTTGGTGATCCGCTCGATGAAGGCGTCGCGATGGTGCAGTTCGAACTGCTCCCATGTGGTGAAGGTGGTCGGGTCGGTGACGCGGTCGACGAACAGCTTCCCGTCGAGGTGGTCACATTCGTGCTGCAACGTGCCGGCGGTGAGCCCCCGCCTGATCTCGTCGTGGGCACCCCCATCACGGTCGAGGTAGCGGATGCGGATGTTCACGTGGCGCATCACATTTCCGCGCAGGTTCGGAACGCTGAGGCAGCCCTCGTTGATCTCGACGAGCTCATCGTCGAGGAACTCGATCTCGGGATTCACGAGCACCGTAAGTGGAATCTCGGGTTTGTACGGATAGCGCGGGTTCTGATTGACCTCCACGACGGTGATCCGCATCGATTCGTGGATCTGGTTCGCCGCGATCCCCGCGCCGTTGGCAGCGCGCATCGTGTCGATCAGATCGTCGATGACGCCCTGCAACTCGGGACTGGCCAACTCCTCGGTCGTCACTGTTCGCGTCGGGACACGCAGGATCGGATGACCGATGTGGGCAATGGGTCGGACGGCCATCGACGCTCAGCCCTCGCGCATCGGAATGCGGACACCGCGCTCGTCGGCTGCCTTCACCGCATCGGGGTAGCCGGCGTCGACGTGACGGATCACGCCCATGCCGGGATCACTGACCAGTACTCGCGAAAGCTTCTCCGCGGCCAGATCGGTACCGTCGGCGAGGGCGACCATGCCGGCATGGATGGAACGACCGATCCCGACGCCACCACCGTGGTGGATGCTCACCCATGAAGCGCCGCTCGAGGTGTTGACAAGTGCATTCAGCAACGGCCAGTCCGCGATGGCGTCGGAACCGTCGGCCATTGCTTCGGTCTCGCGATACGGCGAGGCAACCGAGCCCGAGTCAAGGTGATCTCGGCCGATCACGATCGGCGCCTTGAGCTCACCGCGCCGCACCATCTGGTTGAAGCGAAGACCGAGCCGGTGGCGTTCGCCGTAACCGAGCCAGCAGATCCTCGCCGGGAGTCCCTGGAACGCCACGCGCTCCCCTGCCATGCGGATCCACTTCGCCAGCCCGTCGTCGTCCGGGAATTCCTCGAGCACGGCACGATCCGTGGCTGCGATGTCGGCGGGGTCCCCCGAAAGCGCAACCCATCGGAACGGTCCCTTGCCTTCACAGAACAGCGGACGGATGTAGGCGGGAAGGAAGCCCGGGTAGTCGAAGGCACGGGCGAATCCACCGAGCTTGGCTTCGGCGCGAAGGCTGTTGCCGTAGTCGAACACCTCGGCACCGCCGTCCATGAACCCGACCATTGCGGCGCAGTGGGCCGCCATGGATTCGCGGGACCGGCGAATGAGCTCAGCAGGATTATCTGCGCGCAGACGATCGGTCGCCTCCTGAGTGAGGTCGTGCGGAACGTAGGAGAGCGGGTCGTGTGCACTCGTCTGATCGGTCACGATGTCAGCCGGAAACCCCGCCTCGAGGAGGCGCGGAAGCATCTCTGCGGCATTGCCGACGACACCAACCGACAGAGGACGTCGCTCGCGTTTTGCTCTCTCGCAACGCGCGACGGCGTCGTCGAGCGAGTCGGCGATCTCATCGAGGTACCGGGTCTCGACGCGGCGCTGCACCCGGGTCGGGTCCACGTCGACGCACAGTGCGACGCCGTCGTTCATGGTCACGGCCAATGGCTGGGCACCGCCCATGCCACCGAGTCCGGCGGTGAGGGTGATCGTGCCGGCGAGTGAGCCACCGAACTTGCGGCGGGCAATCTCGGCAAAGCACTCGTACGTGCCCTGCAGGATGCCCTGCGTGCCGATGTAGATCCAGGAGCCGGCCGTCATCTGGCCGTACATCGTGAGGCCGAGTTGTTCGAGACGCCGGAACTCATCCCAATTCCCCCACTCGGGAACAAGGTTCGAGTTCGCCAGCAGGACCCGCGGCGCCCACTCGTGCGTGCGGAACACACCGACGGGCTTTCCCGACTGCACGAGCATCGTCTCGTCGTCGGCGAGGGTCGTGAGTGTGCGGACCATGGCGTCGAACGCATCCCACGACCTCGCCGCCCGGCCGGTCCCCCCGTAGACGACGAGGTCGTCGGGACGCTCCGCCACCTCGGGGTCGAGGTTGTTCATGAGCATCCGCTGGGCCGCCTCCTGACCCCACCCCCGACAGGTCAGCGTTGATCCACGGTTGGCGCGTACGGGGCGGGGTCCGGAAGGCACCCGCTCAGCGTATGCGGTGGGTACGGGCTGCTCCCGTCGCGGTTGCGTGCCGAGGCCAAGCTCCGAGGAATCCGAGGACATCATGATGCAGATCTAGCTGATGCTATGCTGTCAGAATGAGGACGACCGTAACCCTCGATCCCGACACCGAGGCACTACTGCGCCAGCGCATGGCCGCAGAGGGGGTGCCGTTCAAACAGGCACTGAACGACGCCGTCCGCCGTGGCCTGCGTCAGAGCGATCAGGCCTCCCGCGTCGAGACGCCGACTGCCCGCCTCGGCACGCCCACGGTCAACCTCGACCGGGCCATCCGACTCGCATCGGAGCTCGAGGATGAAGAACTTCTTCGCAAGATGCGTTCGTCATCGTGAACCTCGTCGATGCCAACGTCCTGCTCTATGCCGTGAACGAGGACGCAGGACATCACGCGAGCGCAAGGCGCTGGCTCGATGGTGCGCTGAACGGGTCGAGCTCCGTGGGCCTGCCGTGGATCTCGCTGTTGGCGTTCCTGCGCCTGTCCACGAAGGTCGGGCTCTTCCCGGCGCCCCTCCCCGTCACCCAGGCGTTGTCCATCGTCGACACGTGGACCGGCGCGTCGTCGGCGATGGTCGTGCACCCGACCGCAAAGCACCTCGACCACTTGCGCGAGTTGCTCTCGGTCACGGGAACCGGTGGCAACCTCGTCGCCGACGCCCACCTGGCTGCGCTCGCCCTCGAACATCGGGCAACGGTGATCACCTACGACGCCGACTTCACCCGCTTCCCGGGAGTTCGGAGTGAGCGTCCCAGGTAACGGGGGCCGGCCCTACTTGGCGAGAACGCTCGAAGGGAGGCGGTACTTCGGCGACTTGATCAGGCCGTCGATCAGTCGGAGCTGCCGATACGGGAAACCGGGCTGCAGATAGGCATCCGCGGGAATCTGGTTGGCGATCGTGGCGTGGATGGCCGGCACCTTCGACCAGTGAGCGCTCGGGCGGAAGTGATGGGCGGTGTGGTAGCCGAGGTTGCCGGTCCAGAAGTTGTAGAGCGGCTGCACGACGTTGGTCGTGGCACCGAACACTGGATCGGTCGGGCGACTCGAGTGGTGATCGTAGGTAGCCCAGGCGGTCCCGAAGAGCATGAACGCCGGCATCACCACGAAGATCATCGTCCCGGCGAAGGGCCGCAGGTAAACGACAAGGACGATCGCGGAAAAGACCGGGAAGAGCATGCGGACGAAGACGGCCCGATACTTCGGGTAGTTCCTGCCGGCTTTCCACGCCCGGTGATACGCGGTGACCCCGGTGACGAACGAGTACTCGATCCGGCCCATCGGCAGCCCGCTCCGGCGCCTCCACCGCGACTCGTCAGCGCTCTGGTCGAGGTAGTTCTTGTGGTGGCCGACCGTGTGGTGCAGCGTCCAGGTATGGCTGGTCACACCGGTCTGCAGGGCGTAGACGACTTCGAGCGCCCTATTCAGGATCCGGGAGTTGAAGGTGGAGAGGTGCTGGTGGTGATGGTTGAAGGCGCACGTCATGCCCTTCGGCAGGATCGACGCTGCGCAGTACACGAGGACCAGGAAGGGGTTGCTCACGAACAGGCAGACAGCAAGATCGATGAGGCCGATCGCGAGGAACACCGCCACTCGTGGACGATCTGACGGGTAGCGAAAGGCCGATGCCATAAGCAATAGATCGTACGGCAGCCTGTGCCTTATGATGCGCAGGTTGACTCTTCAATCAGCGCGCATATGAGTCACGTCCCACACGTGGTGAACAGGATCGTGGAGCATGTAGCGAGCGAAGCTCTCGATGGTGAACCGCTTGTTGTCGCTTCGGTTGCCCGTCCGATGCCACTGAGCGCCGTGCACCCCGGCGAAGGATCCGCTCAGCCGACGCTGGGCCTCGACCAGTTCGGCGGACACCACCGCAGGGTCCTGCTCCCGGTAGCGGTCGGTCACCGCGGTTTCGTCCTGATCCCAATTCGGGTAGTCCGGGTCGTCGTGATCCAGCATGAGGTGAAGGCGGAAGTCGTAGAGGCGGAACACGTCACGAACGTGACAGGCGTACTCGAGCGGGGACCACACCCCGGCGGCCGGGCGGTCTCGGACACCAGGCCGCGCAAGCACCTCCACCCACGTGTCGGCATTTTCCTCGAGTCGGCCCGGAACTGTAACCAGGTCGAGTCCGGGGGCGTCGAACCCGCAGTCGTCGCACTTCGCCTCGAGCACCCAGGTCCAGTCTTTGGTCTCCGGCACCACGTCAAAGGTTTCGCTCATAGCGCTCGACGGTAGGCGAGCCTCAGCCGAGGGCCGGTGGATTTTGTCGGACCAGTAGCCTCCGTGGCGATGTCCGCACCCCGAACCTCCACTTCCGCCTCCCCGGTGATCCTCCACGGCCCCGGCGTGACGATCGACGACGTCGTCGCCGTTGCCCGCCACGGCGCAACCGTGGAACTGAGTGGCGGAGCGATGGCTCGGATGGCCACGGCCCGCGCCATCGTGGAACGCCTTGCCGAAGGCGATCCCGTCTACGGGATCTCCACCGGTTTCGGGGCGCTCGCCAACGTGTCGATCCCCCAGACTCGGCGGGCCGATCTGCAGGTCGCCCTCGTACGGTCGCACGCCGCCGGCATGGGACCCCTGGTCGAGCGCGAGGTTGTACGCGGGCTGGCCTTCCTCCGGGCCCGCACCCTTGCCCTCGGCTCGAGCGGAGCGCGGCCGGCGACCGCGCAGGGACTGGTCGATCTCCTCAACCACGACATCGCCCCTCATGTGCACGAGCACGGATCGCTGGGCGCGAGCGGTGACCTCGCTCCATTGGCGCACGTGGCCCTCGCTCTCATCGGGGAGGGAACCGTGGATCACCATGGGATCGCCAAGCCGGCCGCGACCGCGCTCGCCGAAGCCGGACTCCGGCCTCTCGTGCTCGCTGAAAAAGAGGGCCTTGCGCTCACGAACGGGACCGACGGCATCCTCGGCATGCTCTGCCTCGCCGTGGCCGACGCGAGGTCGCTTCTCACGCACGCCGATATCGCCTGCGCGCTTACTGTCGAAGCTCTGCTCGCTACCGACCGACCGTTCGCGGCGGATCTCCAGTTGCTCCGTCCCCATCCCGGACAGGCCGCGAGCGCGGCGAATCTCCGCGCGTTGCTCGCTGGCTCGGAAATCGTTGCCAGTCATCGCCATGGGGACAGCAGGGTGCAGGATGCGTATTCCGTTCGTTGCACACCGCAGGTGCACGGCGCCGCGCGTGACACGCTCGAGTTCGTCATCGCGGTCGTCGAGCGAGAACTCGCGTCGGCCATCGACAACCCGATGGTGCTTGCCGACGGACGGGTGGAGTCGTGCGGCAACTTCCACGGCGCTCCTCTCGGTTACGCCGCCGACTTTCTCGCCATCGCCCTGACCGATGTGAGCGCTATCTCCGAACGACGCATGGACCGCATGCTCGACCGCACCCGCTCGCACGGCCTTTCGCCATTCCTCGCCGACGACCCCGGCGTCGACTCCGGAATGATGATCGCCCACTACACGAGCGCAGCGATGTTGAGCGAGAACAAACGTCTCGCCCACCCGGCGAGCATCGACTCCGCACCTACCTCGGGCATGCAAGAAGACCATGTGTCGATGGCCTGGGGCGCGGCCCGCAAGCTGCGCCTCATCATCGCCAACGTCCGCCGCATCCTTGCCGTGGAGTGCCTGATCGCGGCGCGTGGCATCGACGCCCGCGCGCCACTCACGTCGGCCGTCGGGACGGGTGCTGCGCACGCCCGGATCCGGGCCATCGTCGAAGGCATTGGATCCGACCGCTACCTCGCGCCTGAATTGGCGCTGGGTGAGGATCTCGTCCGTTCGAACGCCATCCTCGACGCCGTCATAGGAGTGATCGGCCCGTTGGCCTGAGGCAAGTGTTCGCTCAGTCGATGGAGTCGACCGCTCGGCTGAGCGGCAACCAAGATGGAGACCATGAGCGCATCGTGGCCCGCCAACGCTGACCCGAACGTGTTGCGCCTCGGCGCCCACGTCGGCCAGCAGAACCTGTCGATGGACGAGATGCGTTCGCTGTGGCGACGTCTCGACGCCCATCTCGACTGGATCTCGTGCTGGGACCATCTCTATGAAGCGCCGCCCGCCGGTGGAACACTCGATCACTTCGAGGCGCTCACCGTGCTCGGCGCGCTTGCTGCCTCCACCGAACGAGTTCGGGTCGGATGTCTGGTGTTCTACGTCGGGTACCGCTCCCCCGGCGTGCTCGCCAAGGCCGCCACGACCCTCGATCACATCTCGGGCGGACGTTTCGACCTCGGCCTTGGTTCCGGCTGGCATGAGCAGGAGGCGAGAGCGTTCGGCTACCCGTTCCCGACGGTGAAGACCCGATTCGACATGCTCGACGAAGCCGCCACGATCATTCGCAGCCTTCTCACCAATGATCGCACGACCTTCACGGGCGAGCACTTCTCCGTCCACGACGCATCGTGCCTTCCGCGACCGATACAAGCGCGCGTACCGATCTGGATCGGTGGGGCCGGGGAACAGCGGACGCTCCGTCTCGTGGCCAAGCATGCCGATGGGTGGAACGTTCCCTACATCACCCCCGAGGAATACCGGCGGCTCAACGGTGTGCTCGACGATCGCTGCGCCGAGATCGGCCGGAATCCGTCGACCGTTCGTCGAACGATCAACCTCATGTTCAATCTGCAGTCGACCTCCGCTTCGGCCGACGCGGAAGTCGAGAGGCTGCGAGGCGCTTGGGGTCCCGCGTTCGATCGGGTCACGGGTGGTGCCCTACTCGGCACCCCGGACCAGGCGGTCGAGCGAATCCGTGCCTACCGGGCCGCCGGTGCGCAGGACATCAACATCGCGCTGCGGGCCCCATGGGATGAGGACGCGCTGCGTGTGTATCTCGACGAGGTCGTTCCGGCGGCGAAAGCTGACACCGCCTGACCGCGAGTTCCCTGCCGATGGCTCGACTCACCGCTCTCGAGTTCGTCGACCCCGGAACACCGGAATCCACCGAAGGCAGGTGACCGGCAGCGCCTAGCCTCGGTGGCCGTGCAAACGAGTCGTCGAACCATCCGCTCGTTGCAGCTCACCGGTGCCGCTCTGTCGTCGGGATACGGCGTGATGTTCGCCGTGCTCGGCAAGATGCGTGACACCTACGGGATCTCAGAGACGATGCTCGGCCTCATCGTCGCCGTAGGGTTCTTCGCCTCGTTCGTGGCCCAGATCCTCCTCGCCCCGCTGGCCGATCGCGGGTTCGCTCGGACCCTGTTGCTCGGTGGGCTCATCGCCAACGTGACCGGACTCCTGATCGTCGCCACCGCGTCGGCCACTCCCGCCTTTGCATGCGGGCGTGCCCTGATGGGCCTGGGCATCGGTGCGGCGTACCCGGCCATGCGCCGTTCGGTGGCGTTCGCCGACCCCGACAACGTCGGCAAGAACCTCGGCGGCATGCTGTCGTTCGACGTCGTCGGCTTCCTCCTCGGGCCGGCCATCGCCGCTGTCCTGGTCGGTCACATCGGCATTCGGTGGCCCTTCGTGGTCGCCGCAGCGCTTTCCGCGGTGTTCCTCCCCGTCACCTGGCGCGCTCCGTTCGGTGCCCCCGAAGCGACGGCCGAGGAACAGCCCCGCCTCGCGATCGGACTACTGCGCGCCCGATGGATGCAATCGGCCAGTGCCTACGGCGTCGCCTTCTTCATCATGATCGGCATCTTCGATGCGCTGTGGGCGGTCCGCATCGACGATCTCAACGGTTCGTACTTCTACGTGACGTTGGGCATCATCGTGTTCGCCGCCCCCATGGTCGTGCTCGCCGAGCGGGGCGGGGCGTGGGTCGAGCGGAAGGGCCCGTTCCGCATAGGAGGACTCGGCCTTTGTGTCGGCGCGATCTGCCTGAGCATGTACGGCCTCATCCCGGTGCCGTGGATCCTCATCCTCGTCGGCCTGGTGCACGCGACGAACGACGGCATGAGCGCGTCGAGCATTCCCGTCGCCGTCTCGTTGGCCGCCCCTCCGGAGCAACTCGCAGGAGCGCAGGGCCTCGTCGGCGCGCTGCAGACGCTCTCTGGTGGTGTCGCTGCGATGTCGGCGGGCGCGGTCTACGACCGCTTCGGTCCGATCACCACCTACCTGGGCGGCTCGGCGTGCATGTTCGCCCTCATCGCCTTCGGATGGATTCGGGCCGGCGACCTGCGCAGCCTCCACAAGCTCCCGAACACGCCGTTCACTGCCGTCGAGCGGCCGATCACGACACCCGTCAACGCGTAGCGGTCCGGGTCGACCGACGTCGTGTTCGGCGGCGTCGCGGTTCGAGGGTGCTCGGGCGGGGTGCCAGGTCATCAGGGCCGCGATCGTCCTCTGGTGAAGGCGCGAACACCCTCCAGAACGTGAGGCCCCGCGAGTAGGCGAGTGAGCGGGTCTGCTTCACCACACCACCGCCATCACGACCGCTCCGGGGCCCGGCGTTGCCTTCGATCGTCACGACACGACCATCGGGCAGCACGTCGACGACGATCCCGGTGTGCCCGGCGCCGCGGTCGCCGCGCCGGAAGTGGAAGAACACATCACCCGGTCGAGGACGGGAGAACAGCTCACCGCGTTTGTACGCCTCATCGCGCCCGTATTGGCAGTAGGCAAAGCCCGACGCACCCCTCGTTGCGCCGATGCTGATCGGCAGCGGATGGCCGGCGTGCGCAAACACCCACGAGACGAACTCGGCGCACCAGAACACCCCGTTCGCACCGAACCAGTCGCCGTAGTCCGTGATGTTGCGCCCCTGTTCCCGCACGCCCAGTTGGCTGGCGGCCGCACGGAGAACGTCGTTGCGTGGATCACCGTCAGCGAGCGGACCGGCAAGCTGCACCGGCCAGATATCGCCAGCCACGCCAGACGGGGAAAGGTGGAGGGCCGGCAGCGGCAGCGCCCGTCCGCCCGGCGCGTCCGCCGCACCCAGCCGCCGGGCGACGAGCGCCACGGAGGCTTCGACCGATCGAGCGGTCCGGGCCAACGACGCAACAGCCGCCGCGTGGTACTCCGCACGACCGGTGCCAAGACGCCGCACGGCGCCCTCGATGGTCAGCGCGCAGCCTTCGAGGGCATTGGCGAGCGAGAGCAGATCAACCGGAAGCGCAGCCACTCGCGGGGTCATGGGCGTCACGGTAGGGGCCGACCCCGTCAGGGATCGTCGGCGGCGCTCCGATGCGCCATGAACAACCACCCGACGACGGGTTCGGTCAGGTGGAGCGTCGACTATGCCGATCGAGCGATGACACCCATCAGTTCGAGAATGCGGGTCGGCGGAAGGTACTGCTCCGTCACCGTGACCCCGAGGTGGGCCAGCGCATCTTCGATGGCATTGGTGATCGCTGCGGGTGCGCCGATCATGCCGCCCTCGCCGACGCCCCGGAAGTTGGCCGGCTTGTCGCTTGGCGTCTGCAGGTGGTGGATCTCCACCGCAGGGATCTCCGTGGCGGTGGGAATCAGGTAGTCGATGAAGGTCGACGACTGGAAGTTCGCTTCGGCGTCGTAGGCGACCTTCTCATAGAGCACCGACCCCACACCTTGGGCCACGCCGCCACGGATCTGACCGTCGACAACAGCCGGGTTGATGAGGTCGCCGCAGTCCTCGACGACGACGTAGCGGGGGATCGAAACCATTCCGGTGTCTGCGTCGATCTCGACGAAGCACACATGCGTTGCCTGCACCCAGCCACCGCGGCCGCCGTCGTAGGAGACTGATGAAGCGAGCTCGGCTTTGCCTTCGCGACGCACCGCGCCGGCGACATCGGCGAAGGAGATCCCGCGAGCCGGAACACCCGCCACGTGGATGGTGCCGTCGGTGATCTCGACGTCATCCACTGCCGCTTCGAGCAGACCGGCCGCCTGATCGATGATCTGCTTGCGGAGGTCGCGCGCCGCGAACATCGAGCCGCCGCCGGCCATCGGACCGCCCCGGCTTCCGCCGGTGCCCATCAGACCGAACGGCGTGCGGTTCGTGTCGCCGAACACGACGGTGATCTGCTCTAGCGGGACGCCGAGCTCATCCGCAGCAACCTGGGCGAAGGTCGTCTCATGACTCTGGCCGTGGGGGACCTGCTGGGTGAACACCGACACTTGTCCATCAGCTTCGAGCACGGTGCGGATCGGCTCGGACGAGATCATCCCGCCGCCGGGCAGGAGGGCGTCCGCGTAATCGGGCGGTCCGGGGGCGGCCTCGTGAAACGTGGCGAAACCGACGCCGAGGAGCCTCCCCGACTCGCGGGCTTGTGCCTGCGCCGTTCGGAACACGTCGACATCGGCGAGCGCATTGGCCCGCTCGAGTGTCGCTTTGGCCGACATCTCGACGTCGAGCGTTGGACCGGTGATCATCTTCACCGGAAGCTCGTCGGGACCATACATGTTGCGCAAACGGATCTCCACAGCGGACATACCGAGACGACGGGCGACGATGTCGAGCATCCGCTCGCGGGCCCAGGTCTCGTTGGCCCAAGGTCCCCGATAGGCGACGTAGTGCGCCTTGTTCGTGGCGACGACGCGGGTCCTGAGCTCGAATGCCTTCGGACGATACGTTCCGGGCATCATCACCTTCATGATCCGCGTGAAGAGCGGCGCGCCGAAGGGCACCGCGGGATACGCGCCCTGATCGACAACAAGATCTGCGCGCATACCAAGAATGTGGCCACCGTTGTCGACGGCCATGCTCATCGTGATGGTCTCATCGCGCGCGGTGCCGCCGACGGTGAGGTGCTCGACACGATCCTCGATCCACTTCACCGAACGTCCGAGGTCGATGGCTGCAGCGCAGACCGCTACGTCTTCACGCGACGGATGGCCCTTCACCCCGAATGCACCACCGATGTCGCCGGCGACCACCCGAGGAAGGCGACGTGCGTCGAGAGCCAGCGTGTTGGAGAACAGACGGCCGATGTGACGCAGCGTCGACGGGTCACGTCGGACCTGATGGATCATCCCGGCATTGTCGTTCTTGCTGAGCTCGTCCTTGTTCGCCGTGAGGAACTCCTTCGCGCTTTTGCCGAACGACTTCAGGCGGACGCGGTTGGCTTTGAGCGCCTTC
This sequence comes from Acidimicrobiia bacterium, assembly GCA_031423635.1. GTDB lineage: Bacteria > Actinomycetota > Acidimicrobiia > Acidimicrobiales > JANYDT01 > JANLQX01. The sequence goes on from JANPFX010000291.1 coordinate 14,135, forward strand.
AGCGTGTCGACCGCTCCAGCCCGGCTCGTGCCGATGGCGAGGATCCAGCGAAGCGAATGCGCGGACTGTGTTGCGGAATGGAAGACGAGTTCGCTCGGCGTGACCTCGGCGACGCAACCGCGGGTCTCCATCGGCTGGTTCGACTGACGATGGCTGGAGAAGCGCTCGGTGAAGACGTGTTCGGCCGACGCAAAGACGGCGTCGACATCACCGAAGGTGTCGGTGTGCTCGTAGACGACGTTGCTGCCGTTCTTCGGCCACAGCTGTTCACTTCCCGGACTGAGCGCAGCAGCCATGGTGCCGACCGGGCGAAGCAGTCGGTATTCGACGTCGATGTGCTCCAGCGCATCCTCGGCTTGGGCCCGCGACGTCGCGATCACCAGGGCAACGGGGTCACCGACCATCCGCACCCGATCCGTAGCGAGCGGCCAGAACACCGGCGAGTAGAGGCCGGCCAGCATGGCGAAGTTCACGAACGGATTCGTCTTCGCCTTCATCTCCTCACCGGTGTACACGGCCACCACGCCCGGCGAACGACGCGCCTTCGCGACGTCGACGCGGACGATCTCGGCGTGAGGATGCGGACTCCGCAAGAACGCGGCGTGGACCATGCCGTCGACGACAACGTCGGCGACGTAGGCGCCCTTGCCGATCAGCAGCCGACGATCCTCTTTGCGGGTCACGCTCGACCCGACGAGCTTGCCGACGAGTGACGCTCTCATTTCGACGCTCCGCTCGTGTCGATGAGCGGCCCGAGGGCGTCGGTGATGGCAGCTTCGATGCTGTCGAGGATCGAGGCGTAGCCGGTGCATCGACAGAGGTTGCCGGAGATCTCGGAGCGGAGATCGTCTCGGCTCAGTGACTGTCCCCGGTCGATCAGCGTCTGCGCCGTGAGAATGAACCCAGGAGCGCAGAACGCGCACTGGAACCCGTGATGATCCATGAACGACTGCTGCAGTGGCGACAGGGTGCCGTCAGGGGCAGCGAGCCCTTCGATGGTGGTCACGACGGTGCCGTCGGCCTGCACCGCGAGCATGAGGCACGACCGCACCGCGGCGCCGTCGAGCAGCACCGTGCACGCACCGCACACCCCGTGCTCACAGCCGAGATGGGTACCAGTCAACCGCAGGTCCTCACGCAGGAAATCGGCAAGCGAGGTTCGCACCGCCACCTCGCGTTCCACCTTCGTGCCGTTCACCGTGAGCGACACCGCGGCCGAGACCGACCCGATTTCGTTCGTACTCATGCCGCATCTCCCGAAATCGCCGCCGCGTCAGCTGCGAACCCCTGAAGTGTGCGGGCCAGAACGACACCGGCGACGTGGCGCCGATAGGCGGGAGAGGCGTGATTGTCACCCGGTGGATCGAGTTCCTCGCGCAGCGCAGCAACCGCGGTCGCGATCGTGTCTGGCGTGAGCGTCCGCCCCCGGAGCGCATCCTCCGCCTTCGTCGCACGCACTGCGGTCGACCCCACAGCGAACAGCGCAAGGGCAACATCGTCGATCGATCCGGCGCCGTCAAGCCGCAACGACGCAGCGAGCCCAACCATGGCGTAGTCGCCGTGACGACGACTCACCTCGCTGACTAGGGTCACGGTGCCGGGCGCCACTACCGGGAAACGGACTTCACACAGCAGCTCATCTGGCGCGAGCGACGTTGTGAGGAACCCTTCGAAGAAGTCGCGCGCCGCAATGATCCGTTCACCACGAACGGACCGAGCGACCAATGATGCGTCGAGCGCGAGCGCAATGGCGGGAAGCTCCGCCGCAGGGTCGCCATGGGCGAGGCTGCCGCACACGGTCCCGCGATTGCGAACGGTCCGATGGGCGATCCAGGGCATCGCGTCGGCAAGCAGCGGGGCGTACCTCCGAACCATCGGCGCGTCCTCCACCTGCGCATGCGTGACCCTCGCTCCGACTCGGACAACACCATCGTCGTGAGCGAGAACGTCAAGTCCGCTCACCCGGGAGATATCGACCAGGTGTTCCGGCTGCCCCAATCGCAACGCCATCACCGGAAGCAGTGACTGTCCGCCGGCGAGCACCTTCGCATCACCACCGAGGCGCCCGATTAGTTCGACCGCCTCATCGAGCGAGGTCGGCCGGTGATAGACGAACCCAGGAAACTTCACGAGCGCCATCCTGCCATCGCCAACCCGGGCCTGCAGAGACCCGGAGGCCTTCACGATGGGCGAACCATGCGGTTACGGATGCCCGGAGAACTCTTCAATCGTCTCCTGGGCGTGCGTCCGCCGTTGTGTCCGAGTCGTCGGGGACGGAGCGGCCGAGCCACGAGCTACGTGTTACCGCGGCGAAGGATTCCTGATGCTTCGAGCGCGGAGATCTCGGCGGCGGAGTATCCCAGGTGGGTGAGAACTTCATGGTTGTGCTCGCCGAGCGAAGGCGTCACGAGATCGAGTTCGTCGGGTTGCTCGGAGAAACGCAGGGGATTGCCGGGAATGACCATCTCGCCGATGACCGGATCGTTGATCGTCTTCACCATCCCGCGTCCAACGAAGTAGGGATGGGTGATCGCGTCGGCGGCGTCGAGGACGGGGGCACACGGAATGCGATGCGCTTCCAACTTGGCGAGCAGTTCGGCGTCGGTGGCGAAGGTGGCCATCCATTCCTCGACGATCGGGTTGAGCTCGCCGCGGTTCTTGTGGCGGCCACGAAGGTCCGCGAATCGCACGTCGCCCGCCAGGTCGGGGCGGTCCATCGCTTTGCAGAAGTGGGGCCACTGGGCCTCCATGACCTGAATCGTGATCCATCCTTCGGGTCCCTTGTAAACACCCTGTGGCGAGTTGAGGGTCGAGAACCGGCCGCCACGCTTGGGCCGCCACTTGCCTTTCGTGATCGAGGCTCCCTGCACCGCGAGTTCGTGCGCGTGGAACAACGTGTCGATCATGGCGATGTCGATGTGTCCACCACGGCCCGTACGCTCACGATGGAAAAGCGCCATTCCGATTCCGGCGAGGGCATGAACGCCCGATGTTACGTCTGCATATGAACTTCCGACCGGCATCGGTGCACCGTCTTCCGGACCCGTGAGATTCAGCATGCCGCTGTAGGACTGGGCGATGAGATCGAAGCAGGTCTTGTGCGAGTAGCTGCCCTTGCGACCGAACCCGGAGATCGACGCGTAGATGAGCCTGGGGTTCTGTTTTGCGATCGAGTCGTAATCCAGACCCCGACGTTCCAGCACGTTCGGTCCGTAGTTCTCCACGAGGACGTCCGCTTCGGCGATCAACTTGTCGATCACGGCCCGCCCCTCGGGTCTGTCGAAGTCGAGGCACACGCTCTTCTTGCCACGGTTCTGCTGCACGAAGTAGCCGGAGCGGCCATTGCTCATGACTGCGAGCCCGCGTATCGGGTCGCCGTAGGGCGCCTGCTCGATCTTCACGATGTCGGCACCCATCTCGGCCATCAGACGCGTCACGGTCGGGCCTGAGAGGTACTGGGTCAAATCAAGAACGCGGATGCCGGCAAGCATTGGTTCGGTCATCCGGGGACCGTATCGCGGATGACCCATCCGATATGTAGTGCGGTTCCGCCCGCTCCGCTTCTTGGTGAGGGCTAGCGGGTTTCCGACATGTAGATCGGCTCCGCCCGCCACTTCTCGGCCATGTCCTCGTTCTGGATCCGTTCCTGCAGGAGCACGATTCCTTCGAGGAGTGCTTCGGGGCGCGGCGGGCAGCCGGGGACGTAGACGTCGACGGGGATGATCTGGTCAACGCCCTTGGTGACGGAGTAGCTGTCCCAGTAGGGACCGCCGCAGTTCGCGCACGACCCCATCGAGATCACGTACTTCGGCTCCGGCATCTGGTCATACAAACGCTTGATGGCCGGGGCCATCTTGTCGGTGACCGTGCCGGAGATGCACACGAGGTCGGCCTGGCGCGGCGAGGCCGGGAAGGGAATCACGCCGAGGCGCATCACGTCGTAGCGAGGCGACCCGAAGGCGGCACCCATCTCGATGGCGCAACAAGCAAGACCCCACTGGTAGCACCAGAGCGAGTACTTACGGCTGTAGTTCAGCAGCGTGGTGAGCGGCTTGACCGGTCCCTTCGACTTGAAAAAGCCATTCTCGACTAGACCCACCGGATTACTCCCTTACGCCACGCTCTGCTGTTTGTTTCCGGACTCAGACCCACCGGAGCACTCCCTTACGCCACGCATAGATAAGACCGAGCAGCAGGATGAACACGAAGATGCCCATCTCGATGAGTCCGAACACCCCGAAGAGCTCGAGTCGCAACGCCCACGGAAACAAGAACACGGCTTCCACGTCGAACATCACGAAGAGCAGCGCGTAGAGGTAGTAACGAATCTGACTCTGCGACCATCCGGTGCCGACCGGGTCGACGCCGGACTCGTAGGCCACGAGCTTGGAGGCCGACGGGTTCTTCGGACGCACTAGCCGCGAGAGCGAGAGCGTGCCGCCGACGAGGGCGAACGCAGCGACGGCGAGGAAGACGACGGTGAGATAGGAGCGGAGGAAGTCCGACACGGGCGAGGAGCCTACCGGGAGAGGGACGGGGAGGGTGAAGTCGACATGACGGAGTGCGCTACCGGAGCAACGCGCGGTCAGCAAAGTCGATGATGGTCTGGGGGAGGATGCCGACGGCGATGGTGAAGGCGAACGCAATGGCGATGGCGAGCTGGGTCGCGATCGGCATGCGGATTTGCGCCACCACGGCGTCGTCGGCGCCATGCCCGTCGGCATGGTCGTCGCCGCCGGCCCACATCCGCAGGATCACCCGCAGGTAGAAGAACGCGCCGACCACGGAGATCAGCATGGCGATGATGGCGATGGCGTACGAGTTGGCATCGGCAGCAGCCCGGATCACGCCGAACTTGGCGATGAAACCTGACGTGGCCGGTATCCCCGCCTGGGCGAGGAGGAACACGGTGAGGGCAACGGCAAGGAAGGGGGAGCGCTTGGCCAGCCCGTTGTAGTCGTCGAGGTCGTGGCGGGCGTCGCCCCGGCCACCGACGACCGTGACGACACCGAAGGTGCCGAGCACGACGATCGCGTACGTGAAGAGGTACACCAGCGAGCTGGAGAGGCCGACGGCGTTGCCTGCCTGCAGTCCGATGAGGATGAAGCCGGCGTGGCTGATCGACGAATAGGCGAGCATCCGCTTCACGTCGCTCTGCACGACGGCGAGCACCGCACCGAGGAACATCGAGGCGATCGCCAGCACCCAGATGATCGGCTGCCAGTCGAGGCGTCGTGAACCGAGCCCGGTGAGCATGATGCGCAGCAGCGCCGAGAACCCGGCGGCCTTCGCTGCTGCGGCCATGAACCCGGTGACCGGCGAGGGCGAGCCTTGGTAGACGTCGGGCGTCCACACGTGGAACGGTACGGCAGCGATCTTGAAGCCGAGCCCGACCAGCATGAGGGCGAGGCCGCCGACGAGCAGACCGTTGTGCAGGATGATGTTGCCAGCGAGGTAGTTCGCGATCTCCGTGAGGTTGGTCGAGCCGGTGGCCCCGTAGGTCAAGGCGATGCCGTAGAGGAACACGGCGGAGGAGAAGCCGCCGAGGACGA
>JANPFX010000292.1:0-12650 GCA_031423635.1 Acidimicrobiia bacterium
TGGGTTCTGTCGACCTTCCCCATGCGCAGCGCCGCCTTCTGGCTCACCGTCAGCGAGGTGGCGATGTGGGTCGTGATGGGCGCCGCACTGGTGGTCGCAATCGCTCTCTATCCCGTGCTCGGCCACGTGACCCACATGCGCGCCACACTGGTCTTCGTCATGCTCGCCGCATGGGCGCGCAACAGCGCGTACTTGGAGCACCGACGCGAGGGGGTGAAGCGACGGGACCGTGCCTTCGTCTTCGCCATCGCCCCGATCTACGGACTCCTCCACATCTTCGTGCTCGTCCCGGTCAGGGTGTACGCGCTCCTCACCCTCCGTCAGGGAAAGTGGGGCACGCGGGGAAAAGTCGAAGTCCGCCTCTGAACTGATCGAGAGGCACTCGGCCGACGTCAGCGCTCGGGACGACTGACGGCGTCGTCGCACAGCTGCAGGACCACGTTGACCATGGCGTCGCGGGTTGCCGCCGCGCCCCGCTCCCTGGCGTTCGCGCCGCCGTCCGGAGCGGCGTCTCCCTCCAGCGATGCCGCGGCAAGCTGGGCCAACATGTCGCTCTCCATCGCGGGCGGCCGGGGGGACCCGACCGAGTTTCGGCACGCATCAGCTGCGCCGAGCAATTCCCACGCCGTCATTGGTTCACCGAGCCGAAGGGAGAGCAGAGCGACGTCTTCGAACAAGAACGCCAAGGCCCATTGATCGTCGTAGGTCACGAACGACTCGACCGCCTCGCGGTACGCCGCTCGCGCACCGTCGAGCTCTCCGAGAGCTCGGCACGCGTTCGCCAGGTTGTGGTGACTGATGGCGACCATCCACCGATCACCGACCTCTTGATTCAGGCGCATCGCCTCCTCGAACGACGCTTTGGCCTCCGCGGCCCGCCCCTCGATGACGTCGATCATGCCGAGGTTCGTGTGCGACACCGCCAAAGCCCAGCGATCACCCAGATCGCGTCGGAGCCCAAGCGCTTCCTCGTGGAAACGCCGCGATCCCGCAAGATCACCCTCGTACTCCGCGACCACGCCGAGGTTCGACAACACCGACGCGGCCGCCCCGCGATCACCCAACCGATTGCGGATGTCGAGGCTCGCTTCGTAGTTCGTTCGTGCGAGCGCGTTGTCGCCTCGTTGGGCGGCAACCGTGCCGGCAAGGTGGAGCACTTTGCCGCGACCGGCATCGTCGTCGGTCCCGTCGAAGCACTCGACGGCTCGGCCGAGGTGATCGGTCGCATCGTCGAACCGTGCCTGTTTGCGTGCCACCTCGGCCAGCGAGACCTCACACCATGCCTCGAGCGTCGGATCTCCCGCGTCACGGGCCAGAAGTGTTGCCTCCGTCCCCGCGGCCCGCGCTCGATCCCACGCTCCGGTCAGTTCGAGCACCTTCCCGAGCCGGAGGAGGACATCCGCCCGGGTTGCGCCGTCGACAAGCGTCGCGAGCCGATCGAAATAGTCGGCCGCGGCATCATTGGCGTATCGAGCCTGGGCGGCTTCGCCGGCTCGACCCAGGTACTCGATCTGCTTGTCCCGCCGGTCGCTGCTGCACCAGTGGTGGGTGACCAGGTCGAGCTCGCTCTCGACGACCTCAGAACCCCGCTCCTCCAGGTCGAGGGCAGCACGCTCGTGCAGATCGACCCGCAACGTGTGCGGAAGGCTCTGATAGGCCACTTCACGGGTGATCACGTGCCGGAACAGCCAGGAGCTCCGCTCGTCCTCGTCGGACACCAGGAGGTCAGCCGACCGTCCGACTCGCAGGTGGGTGATCACATCGGTGTCGGAACCGAGGTCCGGATAGACGCGCTGCACCGTCGGAGCATCGAAGCGGCGCCCGAGGACGCTCGCAACCTTCACCGTTCGGCGCGGACCCTCGTCGAGGGTGTCGATTCGACTCAGGAGGAGACTGTGCAGGCTCGCGGGGAGGTCGATGGCATCGAGCTGCTCGGGTCGGGCGGGGTCCAATCCTCGTCCATGAAGGAAGTCGAGAATCTGCTCCAGGTAGAACGGATTGCCCTCGGCTCTCGTGACGACCGCGTCGACCAGCGCAAGCGACAGGCGGACGGTGTCGCCGTACAGCTGGCGGATCTTCGCAACGGCAGCGGCACGAGCGGCCTCGGGTCCGAGCTCCGTAAGCTCGAACTCCGCGAAGAACGGAAGCGATTCGAGACCAAGGCCTCCCCCGGCACTGCCGGTGGGTCGGTAGTTCAGGAGGAACAGGACCGGAAGCGACTCGGCACCGCGCACGAGGACCTCGAGCAGATCACGCGAGAGTTCGTCGATCCGATGACAGTCCTCGAGGACGATGGTCAGAGGCGACGCCAGCGTGCGTTCGGCGAGCACATCGAGGATGAGGGACTCGAGCGAGGACTTGCGGAGCTTGGCGTCGAAGGCGCGTGTCACCTCGGTATCCGGGACATCGATGCCGAGCAAGGGCCCGAGCAGCGGCGCACGGCGCGCCTGGCTCCGACCGATGCCGGCGAGTGACCGGCGCAGCGAGCGTGTTCGGGCGCTCTCGCTTGCGGTCTCGTCGATGCCGAGCAACGTGTGGACGACCTCGCGCCACACCACGTAGCTGCCCGTCGACCCCACGACCGAAGCCTCACCGAACGCCACCGGCATGCCGTCAGCTCGAAGTTCTCGCACGATTTCGGCGATGAGCCGGGACTTCCCGCGACCTGCTTCCGCGGATATGGCCACAACGCGTCCGCGGCCGGACCGAACGGCGTCCGCGGCCTCCGCTACCGCGGCCATCTCCAAGTCACGTCCAACCAGAGGCAGCGTGTAGCGGACCTCTCGTTCGCGTGTGGCGAACGAGGTCCCTTCCAGTGTCCAGACCTCCACCGGCTCAACCCGGCCCTTGACCGGAAACGTGCCGACCGACGCCCAGAGGAAGCGGTCGCCGGCTTCCCGTCGCACGTCATCGGTGACCCGAATCGTTCCTGGCGTCGCGCCCGCCATCAACCGGGCTGAGAGGTTCACCGCATCACCGAGGCACGTGAAGGTACGGCGAAGTGAATGGCCATAGGTTCCGCTGCGCAGCCGTCCATGACCGATGCCGATCTGAAGGTCGCGAGCGGCGGTCTCCGCTGCGACCGATCGGAGTTCGAGGGCCGCGGCGGCTGCGCGCGACGCGTCGTCGCCGTAGGTGACCGGCGAACCGAACACACCGTAAAGGTATGCGCCTTTATCACCGAGGATGAGCTGGAGGACGTTCCCTCCAAAGTTCGTGAGGACTTCCTGGGCGCGACGAACGAACGTGTCGAGCTCAGCCGGTCCGGCGTCCGCGTCGACGTCGATCCCGCCGAAGCGGACGAACATCGGGTAGGCCGAGCGGAGCTCTGTGAGGAACTCACCCCGACCTGTGCTGAGCCGTTCGTGCACCACCGGGAGAAGCCAAGGACGCACGAGGGCCTCGTCCACAACGGGCTCAGATCGACGCTCGGTGGGGACGACGACTTGCGTTAGCCCCGCGAGGATCATGGCGGTGGACTCCTTTCGGGAAATGCGTGAGATGACCGCGAGTTCGCCGAGCGCGGCGACGGCGGAGGGGCCGAGCACGATCTCACCGCGTGCGGCAAGCTGCTCGGCGTCGGCCAACTCGTCGACGATCGATCCGGCAAGCACGTCGATCAGTTGGATGGTGGGATCTCCGACGACGAAACGACGGGCCGGGCCGACGGCGATCGCGACCTTGATGCCGAGTTCCACGACGCGCCCACCGGGTGTCGAGACGCGGCCGACACGGTCCATCGTCCGCTGGACCGCGAGCGCAGCGGCCGCCGCCCCACTCCCATCGTCCCCATCGAGCCAGCACGTCACCGCATCACCGCTGAAGTAGATGACGTGGCCGCCGAAGTCGGTGATGTCGTCGATGACGGCTTGGAACACGAGGTCGAGCACTGCGGTCAGTTCCTCGACGCCGCGTTGCGGCCCCAGCTCGGTCGCCAGCGCCTCGGTCAGTGCGGTGAAACCGCTCACATCGGCGAACAGCCCGGACCCGAAGACGCGGTCGGGCATCTCGACACCTGCGGCGAGCGCTTGCCGCCGATCTCCGGGGATGTACGCCTGGGGATGGTCAGTACGGTGACGATCCGCCATCGGGCGATGCTACCCAGTGCCGCGATGTGTGACGACGCCACGCTTTGCGTTGGCGCGTGAACGGCGCCGCATCGGCGAAGATCGAAGGTGTTCACCTCGAAGGGAATCCTCGTGCGGTTGCAACTCCATGGCGTCCGCGGCTCCCGCATCGTGGCCGGCCCCGATCACGTTCGCTACGGCGGCAATACGTCGTGCGTGTCCCTCGCGCGAGACGACTCTGCCCCGACGCTCGTCCTCGATGCGGGCAGCGGCCTCACGGGCCTCACCAGGGTGCTCGACGGCCAGCCGTTCGTCGGCTCAATACTGCTCTCGCATCTCCATTGGGACCACGTGTACGGGTTGCCGTTCTTTCGCGCAGGTGACCGACCCGACGCCCGGGTCGACCTCTATCTCCCGGCGCAGGGTGACGCGGAATCCGTTCTTGCGCAGATGATGAGCCCCCCGCACTTCCCGATCAGTCCCCGGGGCCTTCGCGGCGCATGGTCGTTCCGGTCCCTCGAACCCGGCTCGCACGACATCGAGGGGTTCGATGTCCTTGCGCTCGACATTCCGCACAAGGGCGGGCGGACGTTCGGCTACCGCGTCCGACTCGACGGTGCAACGGCCGTCTACATGCCCGACCACGGGCCGGTGGAGTGGGGCGAAGGAGACGACGGGCTCGGTCTCGTTCACCACGCTGCCATTGAGCTGTGCCGGGGTGCCGATCTCCTCCTCCACGATGCCCAGCACACGGTGGAGGAGTTTCCTGCGGTCCGGCACTTCGGTCATTCGACCATCGACTATGCCGTCACGTTGGCCCGACAAGCAGGCGTGCGCAAACTCGTGCTCTTCCATCACGATCCCGATCGGGTCGACGATGAGCTCGACCGGATCGCGAAGGAGATGTCGACGCTCGACATCGATGTCGTCGTCGGTCGCGAAGGTGACGAGTACCTGATGGCGTGACCGATGTTGTGGGCGTTGACGCGTCGGTCTGCCACACTGTTTGCTTCACTCCGAGGAATGCCGATGTCTGCACGGCAGGTCGATCCAGCACGAACACGTCGCCGATCACCATCGAAGCACGGCCCGAAATCTTCTCTTCGTTTCGGCCCTGTTACGCCGACGTTCACTGGCGTGTTTCAGGAGTGTTCGTGAGCTCATCCGACGAGCTCCTGACCATCGAGCGCGTTGCCGCGCTCCAACGTGTCGGCATGTTCGCCGCCGTCCCCGGGCACACCCTCGTGGCCGTTGCTCGCGTGGTCGAGGAGGTCCGAGTCGCGGCCGGTGACATCGTCATGGAGCGGGGCGCGATCGAGGACTGGCTGTACGTCGTCGTGGAGGGGGCGTTACGAGTGCACGTCGGCGATCGGGTTCTCGTCGACCGCGGGCCCGGCGACGTTGTCGGCGAATTGGCCGTCCTGGCATTGGCCGCGCGCTCCGCAACGGTCACCGCGCTCGAGCCGTCCTTGTTGCTGCGCCTCCGCCGCAAGCCATTCGAAGAACTGTTGGAGGAGCGCCCCGGGATCGCCCGCGCCGTGATCGCGGAACTGGTGCGCCGATTGCAGGACCTCGCTGACCAGGATGCCAAGCGGGCACACGCGTGACGCCGTCCACCGCGACGACCCGACGACGGGTCGCCCTGCTCACTGCTCAGGCCGCGGCGCTCGGTTTGGTCATCGCATGGATCACCGTCCCCGCCAACACGATCTTCCTTCAAACCTACGGGTCGGGACTGCTTCCGGTCACGTACATCCTTTCCGCCGGGGTCGGCGCGGTCGCCAGCGTGCTGCTCTCGCGGGCGTTGCGCCGCCGAGCGCTCGCCACCGTTGCGATGCGGGTGATGATCGCCTCGAGCATCGGCCTCACGATTGCCTGGCTGGCTCTCTGGCTGGCCGACGCGGCGTGGATGTCCTTCGCGCTTCTCGTCGTTCTTCCCATCACGATTCCCGTCGGCTTCATGTTCGTCGTCGGACAGGCCGGGGCCCTTCTCGATGTCCGGTCGCTGAAGGTGATGTATCCCCGGGTGATCGCCGGCTTTGCTGCGGGCTTCGCCATCGGTGGCCTTTCGGGTGCGCCCCTCCTCGATGTGCTCGGTGGGGCGGAGCACCTTCTGTCCACCGCTGCCGTGTCGGCGCTCGTCCTCGTCGCATTGGTACTGGTCACGATGAAGGCCTTCGCCGCAGAGCTGCTCACGGTCGAGACGGTGGACGAATCCGACAAGACGACCCGGCCCTCCCTTCGTTCGCTGCTCCGGAATCGCTACGTCGTTCTGATCATGGTGTTCCAGATGCTGTCGGCGATCGAGAGCCAGTTGCTCGACTTCCTGGTCTACGACCACGCCGGTCTCCGGTACTCGAGCAGCACGGATCTGGCGACGTTCGTCGGCCGCTTCAGTGCCATTGCCTACGGTGCCGACATCGTCTTCCTGATCATCCTCGCGGGTCTGTTGATGGGACGATTCGGACTCCGCTTCGGGCTCTTCGCCAATCCTGCGTTCGTGCTCACGCTCGTTGGCGCATCGGTCGCGGGAGCCGTGATGCGCGGCTCCGCGTCGACGATCGTGTTCCTCCTTGTCGTTGCCACTCGGGTGTCCGACATGGTGCTCGCCGACGGCACCACCCGCACTTCGGTAGGAGCGGCATACCAGGCGGTCCCGTCTGCGCAGCGAACCGCGTCTCAGGCCGTTGTCGAGAGCCTCGCCGTTCCCCTCGCCATCGGCGTATCAGGCGGGATACTCCTCGTCGTTCGAGCAACGGTCGGGACGAAGGGACTCGCCATTCCGCTGATCGTCGTGGTAACTCTCGCACTCTGGATCGTATGCGCACTTGGTGTCTACCGGGGATACGGAGTCAACCTCCTCGACACCCTTCGCCATCGTCAACTCGATCCGAGCGACATCGTTGTCGACGACGCCGAGACACTCATCGTCGTCGAAGCCTTGCTGGCGAGCGACGACCGACGGGACGTCCGCCTCGGCTTGGCCGCGCTCCAACGGTCCGGTCACCCTTCGCTGGTCGAGCACCTCGAGGGCATGGTGGCGTCGGAACGTGACGGTGAGGCTGCGATGGCGCTGCAATTGCTGGCCGAGGCCGACCCGCTGAGCACTGCGGTTCTCGCCCGCACCATGCTGCGCCACCCGCGAGCAGACGTGCGGGCCGCGGCACTCCGGACCATCTCCGCGGCGGCGACGGACAGCGACGCCGAACGCGTCACAGCGCTCCTCCTCGACGCCGATCGCAGTGTTCGACTGGCCGCAGCCAACGCGGTCGGACAGCTTTCCGACACCGCAGCCCGTCGAGGTCTTGGCGACATCGTCGCTTCGGGAGCGCGGGATCACGCGGCCCACCGACGCGTCGAAGCAGCCGAGATGCTCGGTGCCGCGCCCGCGCTCGCGGTGAAGTCGGGATCGATCATCGAGGCTCTTCTCGCCGATCCGGAACCAGAAGTTGCCGCTGCGGCTCTCGGAGCTGTCGCCTGGCCCGAGCACGAGCACCTCGAAGCCACTGTCGTCGCCATGCTCGACGGTCGAGACACTGCATCTGCCGCAGTCGCGGCGATCGTGCGAGCCGGAGACCGCGGCGTGGCGATGGTCGATCGATGCCTGACCACCGATGTCGCCGGAGAGCCGCGGCGTCACGAGCTCGCCGTACGTGCCGCACGTGACATCGGTACGAGCGAAGCGGCGAGCATGCTCGTCGGCCACGTCGATCATCGAAACCGAGATGTCGGGTTCACCATCATCAATGCACTCACCGACCTCGCCCTGGATGATTCGTCATTGGCCACCACGATCAGCGGTGATGTGGTTGTCGCCGAGATCGATCACGCGCTCAGGATTCTCCGTGCGCTCGGCGTGCTCGAGCACGCCGATTGTTCCGAGCTCCGCCGTGCGCTCGTTGATGAGCTGACCGACACCCGCGCGCGCGTCATGAGCGCCCTCTCGCTCCACCACGGACGAGAGGCCATCGACCGCGTATCGTTCCAGTTCGCCCAGAGCGACCGGCGTCAGCACGCCATTGCTCTGGAGTGGCTCGAAGTGACGCTCGTTCCGCGGTGCCGGCCCGCGATCGCGATCCTCGAGCCTGACCTCAGCATCGCGGAACGCATGTCCCGCCTCGCGAAGATCAACGTACCGTCTGCCCTCAGTCCAGCCGAGCAGTTGGCCGACCTCGCGCTCGATCAGCAGCGCGTCTGGAGACGCCCGTGGCTACGTGCGTGCGCCCTTCTTGCGCTCTCCCGGGAAGGCTCAGGGCTCCCGGAACCGCTCGAACAGCTCTCGCTCGCGCATCACGAAGATGACCCTGAGGGCATCGTTGCGGAGACGGTCGGCGCACTTCGCCGCCGTTCTGTCGCCCAGCACTCCTGACGGCCCGTCGGCAGAGAAGCCCTCTGCCGAGGCAGGCTCATGAACCGGAGACATCGACGACATCGGCGACATCGGTCGGCCTTGCCGGCGAACGATCTCCACGCCCTCGGCTCGCAGGGCAACGTTCGGCGTCGACCTCCAGTGAATCGAGCCACGACGAAGCCCGGCGACGGTGTCAGCCCCGAGATCCTGGGGGTTTCGTTTCGAATGCCGCAAGGATCGACGCGTCGACCGGCGGAACGGTCGGCGGGAGAGCGTTGTGCCGGGCCACGGCGCCGAGCCAGCGTGCGCTCCACTTGGGTGTCCGGACCTGCGTTTCGTAGTCCACATGAACGAGGCCGAAGCGCATCGTGTATCCCCATGCCCACTCGAAGTTGTCGAGGAAAGACCAGCCGAAGTAGCCGCGAACGTCGACACCATCGCCGATGGCGGCCAGCACTGCCCGAATGTGCGCGTCGAGGTAGGAAACCCTCCGGACGTCAGCGACCTCACCGTCAAGAGGCGGGTCGTCATATGCAGCGCCGTTCTCGGTGACGTACACGGGCGGCAGGTTGGGATACGACCGATGCATCCCGACAAGCAGGTCACGAAGTCCTGTCGCGTCAACCGGCCATCCGATGTCGGTGAGCGGGCCGGTTTGCTCCGCCGGTCGAACGTCGTCGCAACCGACGTAAGGCGACGGACGATCAGCTGCGGCAACCTCCTCCGGGGTTCGGAGCTCGATCACCTCGCGGTTGTAGAAGTTCACTCCAATGTGATCGATAGGTGTACGTATCGTCTCGAGATCACCGTCGCGAACGAGCCGTTCTTGAAACCCCGGAACTATGCGGTCGAGATCGGCCATGACGTCGACCGGATACGTTCCATTGAACAGCGCATCGAGCCACCAGCGATTTCGGATGCCGTCGACCCGGCGGAGCGCGTCCCGTTCCTTCGCGTTCCACGACATCGGCGTCCCGGGGACGCTCACCACTGTGGTGTTGAGGACGATCCCGGCGTTGGCGTCTGCTCGAACCGACCTGATCGCTTGAACCCCCAACCCGTGCGCGATCAGCAGGTGATGTGCCGCAACGATCGCGTCCTCAGGGTTTCGGCGGCCGGGCGCATGGTCGCCGCTGGCGTACCCGAGAAACGCCGAACACCACGGTTCGTTCAGTGTGCTTACGATGCTGACGCGGTCGCTCAGCGGTCCGTAAGCCTCGACCGCGTACTCACCGAAGCGCTCGGCGGTCGCTCGATTGGTCCACCCGCCAAGGCCTTCGAGGGCTTGGGGCAGATCCCAGTGGTACAACGTCATCACGGGCTCGATCCCGGCACCCAGCAACTCGTCGACGAGTCGATCGTAGAAGCTGACACCGGCGGACATCGCAGGACCAGACCCTGAGGGCTGGATCCGGGGCCAGGCAACGGAGAATCGGTACGCCTTGAATCCGAGACGCGCCATGAGCGCAACATCGGACGGCATCCGGTTGAGATGGTCGCACGCCACATCGCCCGAGGAGCCGTCGAGCACGGCGCCGGGTTTGGTGCAGAACTCGTCCCAGATGGAACGTCCCCGACCGGCGACATCAACGGAACCTTCAATCTGGTAGGCCGACGTTGCGCTCCCCCACACGAAACCGTCCGGGAATGCCCCCGCTTCCCAACTTCCACCCCAACCGGTCATGGCAACTCGTCCTTGGGGGCCCCTCGACCACCCGGTCGGCCATCGTAACGGCCGCACATTCGGTGCAAGCGGCCTCCGGAGCGAGGGCCGAGCGTCCCGATCGAGCAAGGAATCGATCGGGGGTCGGCTCTGCCTTCCCGACTCGACGGTCGGCTCGCCGTTCTACCGTCCCGGTGTCGGCGCCGGTCCACCGGTGCCGGCGAACTCCGGAGGCGCCTCGTGTCCGAGGAAGATCTTGCCGAGTTCGGCGTAGAGCGGGTGGGCGACCCAACGGTGGGTTGCGGCGCCGTGAGCGTCGCGCAGCTTGCGCTCGAGGGGGTTGTCCATTCGCATGGCGCTCGTGCCTCCGGCGTTGTGGACCGAGTCGACCACATGCATCGACGCGTTGGCGGCGTGGGTGCACGCAAGCCGGGCGATCTGTGTGCCCTTCGCCGAGGGCGCCTCGGCGCCGGCGCGCAGCTCGTCTTCGACCTGTCCCATCGCCTCGAACAGGAACGCGCGTGCCGAACGGAGCGTTGCCTCCCCTTCACCCATGCGGTAGTGCGCCACCGGCCGATCCCGAAGGAGGGTCGTGGAGAGCATCGGCGTCTTGGCGTTGGCCAGTTCGACGAACGCATCGAGCGCGCCACGCGCGGTGCCGATCGCCACGGCCGCTTTGTTGTACGCCAGTCGGAGCGGTACCGGAATCCGGTAGACCGGGTTGTCGTAGCGCGCGGGCAGACTCACGAGGTCGACATTGGCGAATCGGGCCGGCACGATGCCGCCCTGAGTGCTCACGTCGTGGCTTCCCGAACCGCGCAGTCCGGCGACGTCCCAGGTGTCATGGATCTCCCATTGGTCGCGATGGAGCATCCACAGCTTCACGATGGGGCGTCCGTCGACGATCTTCACGGCGTCGTCTTGGAACACCGGCGCGACCATGAAGCACCACGTGGCGTTGTGACACCCACTGATGAACGTGGCCTGCCCCCAGACCCGGTAGCTGCCGTCGGGCTGCTCGACCGCCTTGGACGGAAGCGTGCCCGGTCCTCCCCCGCCGCACATGATGACGCGCGGGTTGTCGAGGTAGACCTCCTTGGCCAGGTCTGTGGCCATCCCGCCGGCGGCCATGGCGTTGATCTCCGAGCCGAGCATCACGTTCCAGCCTACGGAGGCATCGATCGCCGAGATGGCCTCGAGGACTTCGATCGTCTCGCCGACGCTTGCGTCCTCGCCGCCGAGCTCTCGCGGGATGGCGAATCGGAAGAGGCCTTCGTCGATCAGAGCTTCGATCGTCGGTGTCGGGCAACGACGGAGGAGCTGCGCCTCATCGCCACCGGCGCGAATCACGTCGTGGAGCTTGGCCACGCGTTCGAGAAGCGTGCCCTGCGGCGCCTCCACTGGGGCCTCACTCGTGCCACCGACCAACGAGGTCGTCACGCTCATGGATCAGCCCTCCAGGCCCGGACGAAGGACCGAGCTCACGAAACTGTCCGCGCCCGGCATGTCGTCGATCGTCGGCTGTCCGATGTCTGCGTGGTCACTGTCCATGCCCGGAGCATATGGCCGGTGTGGCTGACGAAGCACATCCGTCCGGCCCTCGGAGCAGGTCAGGAGTCGGTGGACGGGACCGCGACCACCGCGGTGCCGGTTACGACGTGCTCGCCCTGGCGGTCGAGCCATACGTCGCAGAACGCCCACCGCTCGTCGTCGTGCACCTCGACCGACGTCACCGTTCCTCCAGCGACGACGTGTTCCCCGTCCAGCACCGGGCGACCGAACGCAACGGTGAGGCGACGCACGCACGTCGGCCCGGCCCATTCCAGCAACATGTTGACGATGTAGCTGAGGTTCAGCGGACCCTGGTTGATGACCCGCCCCTCGAGCCCGAACGCGGCGTTGGCCGACCGGTCCCAGTGCACGGGATACGGGTCGCGCAGGATGGCCGCCATCGTGCGCATCCGCGCCGGGTCGACATGGTCCATCGACCACGGGGGAATGCCTTCACCGACGCTCACGTTCATGCCGCCGTCCTCCGGAACTTCCACCGATTCGTCACGCGGGCGACGAGTTCGTCCCCCTCGTGGAACTCGATCCGGAAGGCGACGCGGTCGACGACGGCGCCCGCGTCGGTCGTTGTCCGTTCGGCCTCGACGATCCCGCCGTCAACGGCGTAGTCGATGTCTTCTCGGAGCGGTCGGAAGTACTCCCAGTCGTAGCTTTCGAGCCCGACTGAGCCAGCACCGGCGGCCTCGCCGAGCACGAAGAGCTCACTGATCGAGGTGCCGGCACCGAGGATCGGCGCATGGAACATCACCACCGGGTGGGCGAGGTCATCGGGCATCGGGTCTCGCCCGGTGCAGTTCGTGAGCAGCCAGTTCTCCCAATGTGCGATCCGGTAGTGACCTCCCGGAAAACGGTGGCCGACAAGGGCGAGGAGTCCGTCTTCAGTCAGCATCGCGTGCGTCTCAGGTTCGCCTGGCGACACCGGCCCACGCAGCTTGTTCCCGATGTTGGGTGCATACGCATGAGCGTACGCCTGCAGCAGGAGCGCGTGTAGGGCACCTAG
>JANPFX010000293.1:0-3309 GCA_031423635.1 Acidimicrobiia bacterium
GCGCGCCTTCACGAGTTTGCGTACCACCGTCTTGGGGAGCGGTCGGTCTACGGGGAACTGCAGGGTGCCTTTCGTAGCCACGGTGGACCAGGCGGGGAGGCCGCTGACGTGCTGCACGACGTTGCCGCTGTGAGGGAAGAAGGAGCAGTGATTCCTGAAGCCGTCGAAACCAGCGACGGCGACCCCACCCACTTTGAAACAGGGCATGTTGTAGCTGATGCACTCCTCCGCGTCTGGCAACAGTTCGCGAAGCGTCATCTGCACTGCCGTCAACGTGTCGCGCTGGGGCTGAGGAAGCTTCGCTAGGTGCGCATCGATCGGATTCTCGTTCCCGCCCACGTCAGTGTTCTACTACGACGCACGTTGTAAAGGGAAGAACGACGTGCTCCCCCGGCTCTCGCCGCGGCCCGAGCAGCGCGTCAGTTCCAGGCCGCGTCCTGTGCGATGGGGAGTTGGGGGTTGGGTGGTCGGCTGCGGTGGGATTCGCCTTCGGGACTGGTGAAGACCAGGTCGGTGTTGGGGTTGCCCGTGATGGTCCAGCGGCCTTTGTGGATCAACGTGTGGTGCTGTCGGCAGAGCAGGCAGCAGTTGGTCCGGTCGGTCGGTCCGCCGCGGGTCCAGTGCCAGATGTGGTGCACGTCGGTGAACCAAGCGGGCATGTCGCATCCGGGGAATCGGCAGGTGCGGTCACGAACCGTGACGGCTTTGCGGAGGGCGGGTGAGACGACTCGGGTTTCGCGGCCGATGTCGAGGGTGAGTGACGGTCCGGCGGTGAGGATCCGGGTGACGGAGGCGTCGCAGCAGGTCTGGAGGACCGCTGCCATGTCGAGTCCACTCACGTTGTAGGGGGTTTCGGCGTTCCCGGTGAGGTGGGCAGAAGTGAGCTGGTCAAGGTTGACGACGACGTTGACGTGGGCCCGGCCGATCGATCCGCTGTCGTCGTCGTGGTGGCGGCTGTGGTGGTCGAGGAAGAACTGGGCGATGAGTACCAGGGCGTCGGGCCTTTGCTGGGCCGGGGTCCGTGGGTCGGCGGGCGCCTCGGGGCCGGTCGAGCCGTCTTCGAGGGCCTCGTCGTCACCGGACGGTCCGGGTTTGCTGAGGCGTCGCGCGGCGGCCAAGGCCGTCAACACGACGGCGGCGTCACTCGCGTTGAGGGTGCCTTCGATGATGGTGTCACCGTCGAGTATTTCCCCGATGCGGAGCTCGGACACGGTCGGCTCGACCGGTGGCGGCACAGCATCACCATCGGCGAGGGCTTCGGCGTCGACGCGGGTGGCCCAATGCCTGGCCACGATCCGGCATTGGGCGACGGGCATGGTGGAGAGGTGGTCGATGAGCATGTCGACGTCACGCGCCGCGTACGAGGCTCGCGCTGGGGTGAACACGTGGAGGAGTTGGTCGGCCTGATCGAATGACAACTCACCGGCAAGAAGCGCCGTACGGATCTGCGGGACGTCTCGGAGGCCACGGGCTTGTTTGAGGAGCGCGACGGCGTGGGCATGCGAAACACGCAACCGGTGCCGCAGCCACGCCGTCGGGGTGCGGGCACCATCGAGCACATGCGCGTCAGCCCGGTCCCAGCAGATGATGGCGTCGAGCAGGTTCACCCGGGCGATCTGCAGTGAGTGCCACAGGTCCTGCACGGCGTCACGGTGATCGGCCGGCCGGAACTCGGCGGCCAGGTCGACACCCGACGCGAGCAGGTCGATATCCGCATCAGTGAGAAACCACTCGGTCTCTTCGCAGATCTCGGACGGGAACATGGCACCAGTGTAGCAAACATATGTTTGTCATACACACAATGCAACAAAGGACGGGGAGGTTCGGCGTTCCTGAGCGCGGCCGCGCAACCACCCTTCGAACCGACCAACCCGCTGCGCTCACCGTTGGATACGGTTGCGCATGGACATCACTTGGGAAGAAATCGCTCCTCAGCTCGTTGGCCTCGCTCACCTCGCGACGGCGTCTGCTGACGCCCGTCCGAACGTGGCGGTGGTCAGCATCCTCGTCGAGGGCAGGGTCTTGTGGCTCGGCACCAACAAGCTGTCGCAGAAGGCCAGGAACCTCACATCCAATCCGCGGGTCTCGATCATGTGGGAGCCCGGAGCGGAGATCTACGTGCAGGGCACAGCCAACCTGACCAACGACCTGCGGGAGAAACGGCGACTGTGGGAGGGCAACCTGTTTCCGTACGATCCGGCGATGTTCTTCGGGTCGGTCGACAATCCGGACTTCCTTCTTGTCAGGATCGAGCCACGTTCCGCGAGCGTGCAGTCGATGGGCGACCAGGGCCCGACGACCCACCGGTGGAAGGCATAGCGGCTCGGGAGCACGACCCATCCAGGACGACTATTGACAAACAGAATCGTCAAATAGGACGATAGGCGTCGTGATCGACGTCTCGGTGATCGAGCAACCTGCGGCGGCGGCAGCGGCGCTCGATCCCATTCGGGCGTCGATCCTCCTTGCCCTCGCCGAGCCGGGCTCCGCGACAACCGTCGCAGACAGCCTCGGTCTGCCCCGGCAGAAGGTGAACTATCACGTACGGACGTTGGAGGCGCATGGCCTCGTGCGAGTCGTCGAGTCTCGCCAACGACGCGGCTTGACCGAGCGAATCATGATCGCAACAGCGAAGTCGTTCATGGTGTCGCCGGCAGCACTTGGTGCGCTCGCCGTTGAACCCGAGAAGACCGACCGGCTCTCGACGCGCTACCTGATCGCGCTCGGTGCCCGAATGGTTCGAGAGGTGGCCGAGCTGGCTCGCCGCGCAGACGCTGCGAAGCAACCGTTGGCGTCGCTCTCCATCGATACCGAGATCTGTTTCGCCTCGGCCGCCGACCGTGCGCGGTTCACAGCTGAGCTGCAGGCGTCGGTGCTCAAGCTCGCGGCGAAGTACCACCACGCCACCTCTCCCTCGGGCCGTTGTCACCGTCTGATCGTGGCGGCGTACCCACGTCCGGCCACGCCACCCGAGAGACAAGAGAGACACGAGAGGAAGGTATCGCCGAGATGACCGACGAGAGGAAGTCCATCGAGCTTCAGGTGGAAGTTCCGGGGACCCCGGAGGAGGTATGGCGGGCCATCGCCACGGGACCAGGCATCTCGTCGTGGTATGTGCCCCACGCGGTCGAAGAGTACGAGGGTGGCGCCGCCACCGCGTCGTTCGGACCGGGACCCAAGATGCAAGTTCCCGGACGAGTTGCGGCGTGGGAACCCCCACACCGGATCGTCTTCGACGGCGGTGACGAAACACCCGGGCTTGCCTTCGAGTGGCTGGTGGAGGCGCAAGATGGGGGCACCTGTATCGTG
>JANPFX010000294.1:0-62335 GCA_031423635.1 Acidimicrobiia bacterium
GCTAGTGCCACCGTGGACGGCGGATTCGGCGGACGGAACGACCCGGTCGGGCTCTCGCGGACCAGCCCGGCCGACAGAAGCAGCAACCCGGTCACGAGCGCGGCGGTGGGGGCGGTGCGGCGACGCCGTATCGAGCGGGGAAACCCGTTGCGCTGCCAGACGTAGTCGGTCGACGACGAAGCGACTCGGGCGGCCATCGACGAGAGCACGGTGTCGCGCAGACCGACCGGAGGGGCCAGCGCCGGAACGAGTCGGGTCGTCGCGCTCGCCGACATCGTCGCGGGGTTGATCAAGGCGTGACGACGGCGCGAGCACTCGTCGCACCCCTCGGCGTGGCGCGACACCCGCTTGCGGAGGAGCGGATCGAGCGCCGCGCCATCGCCGGCGACGGCGGCGAGCCCGGCACAGTGCTTGCGCCCGTGACGAAGGAGCACAACGGCGGTGAGCGACTTCTCGAACCGTTCGGCCGCCCGGGCCAATGCCTTGTGGAGGTGTTCGTGAGGAACCCCGGCGGCTTCGGCGAGGTCGTTGCCGCTCAGGTCCTGACGGAAGCGCAGGTCGAGGAGGGCGAGATCGTCGGACTCGAGTCCCCCGCGCGCCGCCGTGGCCAGCGCGACGAGCTCGTCGGACTCCAGGAGTCCCCCGGCCGTACGGCCGCTCTGTTCGAGGGTGTCACCGAATCGCATGGGATCTTTGGGAAGGGTTCGGGACCGTTTGCGGGTGTGGGAGTAGCACTCGTGTCGGGCAACCGAGAAGAGCCACGCCCGCACCCGTTCCGGTTCACGGAGCTGGGACAGCCGGGACGAGGCCCGGATGAACACCTCGTGGGTGACATCGGCGGCATCGTCGGGCGAACCGGTGAGGCGGGCGCAGAAGTCGTACAGCTGCGAGCCGAACCGGTCATAGAGCTCACCGAATGCATCACGGTCCCCCTGCGCTGCGCGTGTCGCCACATCGGCGTCACTGGCAGTGCGGAGGGACCGGGACATGAGCAGAGCCTACGAAAGTTCAACGAAAAAGGCCGTTGGGCTCGGGGTGGTCGGACCCTCCCGTCGGGCCGGGCCGGACCACCCCGGAGCGATCAACGGACGGTCTTGTTGGTCGACACGACCCGGCGGGCGGTCCTGCGGGCGACCTTCTTCTTGCTGACCTTCTTCGCCTTCTTGGCGACGGCCTTCTTGGCCACGGGCGGGGGGGTCGGCTGCTGGAGCACAATCACGATCGGCTGCTGGGCCGGCGTGGTGGGCGTGGGCAACGGTGCAGGAGACGACGTGGGCGTCGCGACCGGGGGGACAACCGGAACCGGCAGCGTGGTGGGCGTGGACGGGAGAGGCAGGGTGGTCGGAACGGGCACGTTGACGGCGACGTCGACGCTGCGATTGGTCGGGGTGCCGGCTCGGACGGCGCTCATGCTCAGCTGGAAGTTGGTGGCGTCACCGGCGATCGTTCCGTTGACCAGGAGCGTGACCGAAGATCCGCCCGGCATGCTCAGCACCCGGGAGATGTTCCCCGAGCCGGCGGCCGACCCTCCGCATGAGGCACCGCCGGCGGGCGAGCAACTCCAGACGGCGCCGCTGAGGGCGGCCGGGATGCTGTGGATCACGTTGACCGGACCGGTGACGCCCGAGCCCATCGAAATGGTCATCGAGTACGAGTAGTTGGCGCCCCGCTCCACCGGACCGGCCGGGGCGGAGAGGGTGACCGGCATTGAGAAGACCACCGGCGGGATCGTGACGAACGGCGGGATCGTGATGCCGGGGGGCAGCGTGACGACCGGCGGGATCGTGAAGGGCGGGATGGTCGGGAAGACCGGGATCGTCGGGAGCGGGATCGTGGGGAACGGGATGGCCGAGGCGGACAGGGAGCCTACGGTGAGACCGGCGGCGGTGAGGGCGAGGGTGGCGGCCGAGATGTTGCGGATGCGGCGGGCGGTGCGGTTCATGATGACTCCTTGTGGTTGGCACGCACCGGAGTGGTGCGTTGTGGATGCCAGTGGTGAGTCACCCACTCAGGAGATCCGGACAGAAAGTCCGATGTGACGTGCGTCACTGCCCATTGGGAGAGAGGTTGCCCCCATAAATGGGGGCAGAACACCTCCGAACAGCGTTGGGAGGTGTTCTGCCGCAGTACACGTGGACCGTGCCGCGCCAGGCGTACCCGTCAACGGCAGGTCACGCGCCCGACAGCCGCCGCACCACTTCGGGATCCGGCTCGCCAACCATGACGGGGATCCCCCCGGAGCGCAACGACTCCGCCCCGGCGCAGCCGGCGGCAACGGCCTCGCGCGCGCCGATCGGCGAGGTCTGGGTTTCTCCTCCGTGACGGACGAAGTCGATGAACTCGGCCATCAGCGTGTCGTCCGCCCCGCCATGGCCACCGCTCCCGGGGCGGAAAGGGACTTCGATGTCACCCCGCGCGGAATAGCCACCGCGGCGATTCCAGACGCGAACGACACCTTCGACATCCCCGAAGTTCTCGAGTCGCCCCTCGGTGCCGATGACCGTGTAGTTGCGCCAGTAGTCGGGGGTGAAATGGCACTCCTGATACGACGCAAGGACGCCGTTCGACAACTGCATCTGCATCATCGACAGATCCTCGACGTCGATCTCCGGATGCAGTCCCGTGGTGGCCAGCGGCGGCCAGTGCCGGTCCTGATCGAACCAGTCATCACGTTTCGCGCCATCGTGGCGGTCGGCCACGCGTCCGTACACAGCAAGCTTGCCGAAGGCCTGCACGCGCCGCGACACGCCGCCGGCCAGCCAGTGGATCACGTCGATGTCGTGGGCCCCTTTCTGTAGCAGCAACGATGTGACGTGGCGGCGTTGGGCATGCCAGTCCTTGAAGTAGAAGTCGCCGCCGTGTCCGACGAAATGGCGGCACCACACCGCTTGCACCTCACCGATGGCACCATCGTCGATGAGCCGCTTCATCGTGCGGATGGCGTTGTAGTGACGGAGGTTGTGGCCGACATAGAGCCGAACCCCGTCGGTGGCGACATCCGCCGCGGCCGCAAGTATCCGATCACAACCCTCCGTGGTGATGGCAAGCGGTTTCTCGGCGAAGGTCGACTTGCCTGCCCGCAAGGAGGCGATCACCATTTCTTCGTGGGCAAAGTCGGGAGTGGCGATGATGACGGCGTCGACGTCGTCGGCGGCGATGACATCGGAGAACGCGGTGGTCGTCCACGCCACGCCGCCCAGTTGGTCGGCCCGGTAACGCAGCAGGTTCTCGTCAAGGTCACAGAGACCGACGATCGTGCCGCCGCGGCCCGGCCGGTGCGCGACGTCGAGCAGGTTGCCCCGCAGCCCGAGCCCGACCATGGCGATTCGCAGATCGCCTGACTCGGTCGAAACGGCGGTGGGCTTGCGGGCAGACTTGGCCATAGCCATGACTACCACGCCCGTTCCCATCGTTCTCCTGGCCGCCGGGCTCGGCTCGCGCTTCGGTGGCGTGAAGCCGCTCGCACCGGTCGGGCCCGACCACGAAGTGCTCCTCGTCCTTTCGCTCGACCAGGCCAAACGGGCCGGGTTCACCGAAGCCGTCATCGTCGTCGGACCGCTCACGCGCGACGCGATCATTGGTGCACTTACCAATCCACCCATACCCGTCTCCTTCGCCGATCAGGTCGGCCGTGACGGAGGCGCCGGCAAGCCTTGGGGCACCGTCGATGCGCTCGCAAGCACCGGCCTCCACGGACCGTTGGTTGTTGCCAACGGTGACGACCTGTACGGCGTCGCCGCCCTTGCCGACGCGTTCGCTGCGACAACACAAGGCGACATCGACGGTGCCGCCGTGATGTTTCCGGTGGGACGAACCCTCTCGGGCATCGGCGGCGTTTCGCGTGCCGAACCGGTCGTCGACGAGGACGGGCTGCTCCGCGCGCTTACCGAACGTCGTGGGGTGGAACTCGTGGACGGCGTGATCGTCGATGGCACCGGCCACGTCATGGAAAGCGATGCTGCCGTCTCGATGAACCTCTGGGCGTTCCGACCGGCCGCGATCGATGCCCTGCGCGACCTCGGGCGGGGTTTCCGGGAGCGGCATCGTGATGATCCCAAGGCGGAACTCGGCTTGCCCGACGCGATCGGTCAGCTTGTCGCATCGGGTCAGCTCCGGATCAGCGTGACGGTGACGGATTCCACGTGGCACGGCGTCACCTTCGCCGACGACGTGGAGAAGGTCCGCGCCGAACTGATCGACGACGGGTGGTAGCGACGACGGATGTCGCGTCCGCAACGTCGGAGCGTCTCCGCGGTGTTCTGCGCGCGTATCAAGTCGACTCCCCTATCGCCGCCGCGGTTCCGCTCGGTGGTGGACACATCCATCGCACCTGGTCGGTGACGACCGCTGACGCCGGGGGTTACGTCGTCCAGGAACTCAATTCGCAGGTCTTCGGAGATCTCTCGGCCTGTGAGGAGAACATCCGCCGGATCGACGACCTCTTCCACGTCGGCGGCCAGCAGCACGAGATCACCATCCCCCGCCACCTCCGGACAGAGACGGACGGCCTGCACGCATCGCTGCCGGACGGGTCGACCTGGCGGGCGACCCACCGGGTCGAGCGGTGCAGCGCTCCGCACGACGTCGTCGATGCCGACGAGGCGGCCGACGCCGCCCGCGCCTTCGGCAGGTTCGCGTCCGTGCTCAGGATCCTTCCCGGGGGCCCGCTACGCGCGACCATTCCGAGGTTCCACGACTTCGGATGGCGAGTCGATCAGCTGGGCGAGGCGCTCCTTGCGGACCGGTTGGGGCGGGCATCGGGCATCCGCCGGGAACTGGGGGACGCAGCGACGCTCGCTGACGAGCTTCGCGGGCCGGCGAAGGCAATAGCTGCCAACGCGACCCATGCGGTGCACAACGACGCCAAAGTGGCGAACCTGCTCTGTGACCGGGCGACCGGTGCTGCCCGAGCCGTCGTCGATCTCGACACGACGATGCCGGGCTCGGCACTTGTCGATCTGGGCGAGCTCATCCGGTCCGGGGCATCCAACGTGGCCGAGGATGCTCACGACCTCGAACCGATGGAGGTGCGCCGGGCAGTGATAAACGCACTCATCGACGGCTTCCGCGGTGCCTACGAGTTCGGCACGACCGAGACGCCACTGATCCGGTACGCCGGTCCGGTGCTGGCGGTGGAGAACGGCATGAGGTTCCTCGCGGATCACCTGAACGGCGATACCTACTTCCGCGTCGAGCGGGCCGGTCAGAACCTCGACCGGGCACGGACGCAATTCCGTCTCGCCGTCGAGCTGCTCCGAACCGGAGACGTGGTCTGAGCCTCGGGCGGGACCGTCGAGCCGTGGTCTCGACGGTCCCGTCGAGCGGTCCTCAGGAGGCAGGGTTGCCGGCGGGCACGCTCGTGCGGGGCACCAGCGTGGCGCGGACAGCATCGCGGGCGGCCTTGTTGGCCTCCTCCGTCGCCTTGCGGGCGGCCTCGTTGGCGGCGCGGGTTGCCTCGCGTGCATCCTCGTTCGACGTCCGCGTGGTCTCACGGGCGGCCTCCGTCGCGGACTTCGTGGTGTCGCGGGCAGCCTCACACGCGGCCCTGGCAGCGGCCCTGGCTTCCTTGGTCGTCGCCGCGTCCCGGGCCGTCTCGCAGCCTGTCCGCGCGGTGTCGCGCAACGCCTCGTTCGAGCTCTTGGTCGCCGTGCGAGCAGCCTCGTTGGAGGTGCGGGTGGCCTCGCGTCGGCTCTTGTTCGCCGCCGCAGTCGCCTCGCGGCGAGCCTTGTTCTCCGCCTGAACCTTCTCGATCGCGGCGCGGTTCGGGCCGGTCTTCTTCTCGGTGGCGTGAGCGGCGGACGAGAGCGTCGCCACGGCGGTGGCCGACACCATGACGATTGCGGCGAATCGGGTGAGGAACTTCGTGGACATGTCGGGAACTCCTGGGGAAGGTTGAACGGTCGGCTTCGGATGCCGGTGTGTTTGCTATCGGCGGCAAACGTGAAGAGGTTGTGCGCTCAATGTGGTCTTCTCGCAAGAAATCTCACTCAGAACGGTGGAAAGGCGCCTCGAGGACCGGAATCCGATGCCGGGTTGGGCCGGTCGCCTCATCGTCCTGATTCGATCGACGCACCCGTTCGCGCTTGCGTGACGCCGCTCGACACGATCGACTGTCCGCAGCCACCGGCGATGTTGCGCTTCGGCGCTCACGGGAGAGGGGACCCGCGTGAGCGGAAGAGTGGACCGTTTCCCGACGAGCGGCGCGCCGCCAGCAGCCCAATGGTCCCCGCAGCCACCGACGTCACCAGGACGGCAATCTTCGCGTTGTCCGCCTGGCGCCCAACGAAGGCAAGTTCTGCCACGAAGAGCGACACCGTGAAGCCGACACCGGCCACGAGCGCCGCAGCAGTGAGGTCCCGCCACGTGGTTCCGTCCGGCAGTGCCCCCGCCCCGAGGCGCACCACGAGATACGTTGCGAGAAGGATGCCGAGCGGCTTGCCGAGGAGGAGCCCCGACGAGACACCCCACACCACCCGCGAACCGGCCGCGTCCCCCAACGACGGTCGGGAGATCTCGATGCCGGCGTTCGCGATCGCGAAGATCGGCACGACCACGAAGCTCGTCCACGGGTGGAGCCTGTGCTCCAACCATTCGACGATCGAGACGGACGACTTCGCCAGTCGGACGGTCTCGACGGCATGTCCGACGTCGGATACATCCCCCAACTCGTCCTGGTCGATCAGCTCGAGCGGTGTGAACGGTTGCGTCGGGGCCAGCAGGCCCAGGATCACGCCGGCAAGCGTCGGATGAACACCGGCCTCGTGGAGCGCCCACCACAGGACGGCGCCGAGGCCCACGTAGACGCCGATCGCCGTGACGCCGGCGCGTCGAACCGCGACCACGCAAGCGACCACGGGCGCGGCCACGAGGAGGAGCTCTCGACGGCCGCCGGTGCCGTAGAAGATGGCGATCACGACGATCGCCCCGATATCGTCGACAATGGCGAGCGCCAACAGGAACAACCTCGCGCCGGCGGGAAAGCGAGGACCGGCCAGCGCAAGAATGCCCACCGCGAGAGCGATGTCCGTTGCCATCGGGATCCCCCAGCCTCCTACCTGTGCCGTTCCCAGGTTCCAGGAGACGAAGATCAGCGCCGGGAGGACCATGCCCCCGATTGCCGCAGCTACGGGCACGAGTGCTTTGCGGCGCTCGCGAAGCTCACCCTCCACCAGCTCGCGCTTGATCTCGAGCCCGACGACGAGAAAGAAGGCCGTCATCAGACCGTCGTTCACCCAGTGCCGGAGATCCATCGAAAACCCGTAGCGACCGAGTTGGACACCGAAGTCTGTCGTCCACAACGAACGATACGACCCCGACCACGGCGAGTTCGCCCACACCAACGCCGCCACTGCGGCGAGAACGACCGCAACACCACCGGCCGCCTCCGTGGCAAGGAAGTCACGCAGGGGCCGGATGATCGATCGTCGTGCGTGACGGCGGAGTTGCATCCGGGCTGTCACCGACGACATCGCTTCATGCTCCGATGATGACAGGTCCGGCCTTGGGCCATCGCTGGAGCGGATGCGTGGGAACTGCGTTTGCGTCGATTCGTGGAGACGAACGGGATCGAACCGTCGACCTCCTGCTTGCAAAGCAGGCGCTCTACCAATTGAGCTACGTCCCCGAAAGGGCATCCTCAGACTACACGGCCTCCGCAGCACGTCTCCGTGGTTCGACCGAGCCAACGGTGGCCCCCTCGAACTTCGAGCACACCACCCCGAGCGCCGCAACCCCGCGCAGCATCGCGACCACATCGTCGACCTGAGCGGCCAGGCCACCCACCCACGGCCCAACGAAGCGTCCGGCAAGGACCTCGTCGACAGCAACCGCCGCAACCGCAGCCGTGCCGATGGACGCCCTGGCCGCGGACCCGAGCACGATCGAGTCGACACGACCGTCACGTCGACCTCGCACCTCGACCCGCACCGCACCGTCGCCCGCCTCGGCATGGGGACGGCGGAGCATCGGTAGGCGCGCCGTCGCCCGGTCGCGTCGCGTTGCGCCCACGCGCGACGTGATGCGTCGGGCCTCGGGAAACACCGGTTGGAGCAGCATCGGATCGACGAGGGCCGCCCGGTAGCAGTCGACACCACCGATAGGGCCGGGAAACCAGCAGAGCTCACGCCCGGATCCACCGACGAAGCGCTCCCACCGGCCGTCACGCCAGTCGAGCGACTCGCTGCTCAGCGCAGCATGATGCTGCCGGGCGCAGGCCGGACCCGCGGTCCCGATCTTGGCGACATGGATCTCATCGATCTCGTCGAACTCCGCCGACCCGTGCCTGGCGAGAAGGCAGGTCAGGCCCGGAGCGTACCCGGCACCGACGATCACGCGACGTTCGACCGATGCAGCCATCGGCCCGAGAGCGAACAGTCCGCGGGCATCGACCACGGCGTCACCAACCGACACCACGTTGGCGCCGAGCCGCAGAGCGCGAGTCGCCGGATCGACATGGCCGGCGGGAAGCGCGAGCAGGACGACATCGGGCGCGACTTCCTCCCATGACCGTCGACCGAGCGGTGTCACCCGCGAACTCGACGCAACAAGACCATCGAGGTACAGCGACGTCGGGTCGTCGATCACCACTGTGGATGCCCACGCTGAATCCGCCAGATGACGGGCGGCGCGCGTTCCCACGACGCCGCAGCCGACGACGAGAACCGTTCCGGCCACAGTCGTCAGTGCAGGTCGGGGCCGGAAAGCTCGCGCCATCCACCCTGTTGCGGGGGGATACCACCACTGCCGCGTAGCCGCACGAACGCGGAGATCAAACCGGCGAGGCCGAGGGAAACCAAGAGCCGACGCATCGCTTGCACGTGGGGCTAGCTGGAATCGAACCAGCGACCTTCACATTATCAGTGTGACGCTCTAACCAACTGAGCTATAGCCCCAAAACCAACACCATCACCTGCTGCCGACGCGACACCCTGTGTGTCGACCGACCTGCGGGAAAAAGCGGATGCCGATCTTACACACCCGACTCGTCACGCTGACCGTCGTTGTCGTGACCCGGGACCGCGTTCAGACCGCGGAACTCCGGGGCGCGCCCCTGGGACTCGGCGCGTCCCACATCGTTGCGTCCTCCCATCCGTTGACACCTTGGTCAAACGACACTTCGTCAAGAGCTCCGGCTGCGGTCACTTCGGGCGCGGAGACCGCCACGGGACGGGGCACTGGCGGTCGCTCCTCGAGCACGGTGATCACCAGCCCTCCGAGGAAACCGGCGAGGCCGTTGAAGAAGAACCCCAACAGCATCGTGGCCACGACGAAGACGATGACCAGTCCGAGCCCGATACCGGCGGCGCCCCGCAGCACCACGGCGAGGTCCACCTTGAACCCGTTCCCAAAACCCGACTCCTGCAAGAACTTCTCGATTCGCCCGAGGAGTCCGAGACGGTCAACGACGTTCAGAAGGATCGCCAACACCGCCATGGACATCGCGTAACAGAGCAGATGAAACGCGACTGCCAATCGGAACAACGACCCCAGTTCGACCCGGCGCACGACCCGGCGGACACGAATGCCGCGGCGGACGCGTCGTCTCCTCCTGGCCACGGAAGCGAGCGTAGTGGTTCGTGCACTTGCTATTTGCGGAGCGTCGACGTTTCCTCCGCGACACCCGGGGGACCTCCGTCGCGGCGTGCACCCGCGTCGATTCACCGAAGTGGTGCTCATTCTCCGAGCGCGCTTGGCGCAGTCCGATCGCGTTCGTCACGCTCGCGCGCATGAACATACGTACCCATTCGATCCGCTCCCGCCGAGATGCCCGGGGCCAGAACGGTGAACGGGGTGCCGTCACCGTCTTGCTCGGCGCGGCCATCGTGATCGTCGCCTACCTCGTGCTGCAGGAGACCAGGCTCAGCGTCGCCGCCGCTGAGCGTGCACACGCCCAGACGGCGGCCGACGCTGCAGCGCTCGGCGGCGTCGTCGAGGGAGAGGATGCCGCGGCCGAACTCGCCCGGAGCAACGGGGCAACGCTGCTGTCCTTCGTCGGCGATGGCGATCGCGTCGACGTCAGGGTCAGCTTTCGCGACGCGGTTGCCACTGCGCGGGCGGAGCGATCGGAAACGTCACCGTTCTCCGAAGCCATCCCGCAGCCACGACGTGCGGCAGAACGCCTCCCAGCGACGTTCGGAGGTGTTCTGCCCCCATAAATGGGGGCAACCTCTCTCCCAACGATCCGACCGTCGGTCACTCCGAGGGCGCACGGAAGTCGTTCAGGAAGTCGAGGATGGTGGTGGGGTCGGGGGTGACGAGGACATGGCGTTCGTAGTCCTCGTCACCGAAGAGCGGGCGCAGGAATCGTTCGATGGGGAAGTGCCGGCTCCACCAGTGGTCGACGCCCGCGAACGGGAGATCGAGGAAGCACATCGGGCTGAACCACCGTTGCGTCCGATACACGTTCTGGGCGGCATCCTGGAAGATCTCCTGCAGCGTGCCGGCGTTTCCCGGGGCGTAGACCACACCGTGACGGGCGATGGCCAGCAGTCCGTCTTCGCGGAGCGCGTTGGACACGTACTTGGCGATGTGCGTGGCGAACGGTGTCGGGGGTTCGTGGCCGTAGAACCAGGTCGGCACGCTCAGACTGGTCGTGGGCGGAGCACCGAGTTCCTCGAGCACCCGGAATGCGGGTGTCTGCCACCGGTGGAGAGACCGGACGAGTTCCCGGTCAACCCGTCCGTCGCGGCTCACGATGGCGGTCATGCCGGACGGAAACGTGGGGAAGGACCCGAGGAAGGCGATCGCTTCGGAGAGCGTCGTGACGTCGCGGTTGGCCAGCATGGCGCCGAGGTGTGTCGCCTCCATCGCCCCTGGGCCGCCGCCGCTGGAAACGACGACACCTGCGGAAGCGAGCTCCCGGCCGAGTCCGGCGATCGTCGCGTACGTGGGACTGGTGCGTTCGACCCGATGGCCACCCATGATCGCGACACACCGACGCTCGCCGAGAAACTCGTTTCGGCCCTCCGTGACCTGCTGGTCCTGTTCGGCCCACGCGATTCGCTGGGCTCGCGTGGAAGGCCGTCTCGTGGCGAGGAACGTCCGGAAGTCGAGCGTGTCGAGGTAGGACTCGGCGATATCCGGATCGAAGCCGTCGAACAGGTCAACCGGGGAGAAGAGCATCGGCCGGAACGGTCAACCGAAGATGGAGAGGGCGTCGCGTGCGTCCCGAGCGAGGTCTCGCAGCTTGAGCCCATGGTGCTTGAGCAGCGGACGCCCGATGGTCACCGCACCGCGTTTCCGTGACGGATTCTGTACGGTGTAGAGCTGCTCGAAGAGGTCGCACGCCACCTTCGGGTAGCGGTCCTGGACCCGTTCCGAGAGGAGGAAGTGGCCCGCCTTGCGGACCTTCTTGTGGTCCTGGATCACCCAGGATGAATCGAGTCGATGTTGATAGGTGCACAGACTTTCTGCAGACGTATCATTTCGGGAGATCGCCTCGTGGGCAGCTTCGCCGGCAGCCATTCCGGCTCCCATGGCATAGTTCACGCCCTCGAGCCAAAGGCCGGCGGCGAGGCACATCGCCGCGGCGTCGCCGGCCACGAGCATCCCGTCCGTGAACAGTCTCGGCATCATGTTGTAACCGCCCTCGGGGATGAGATGTGCGGCGTATTCCTTGATCTCGCCCCCCTGGACGAAGGGCGCAAGTGAAGGATGGTCCTTGAGACCGCTGATAACGTCTTCCGGCCTGACCTTGGCCTTGGCGAGTCCGGTGAGCGAGAGCACGGCCCCGATCGAAACGGTGTCGCGGTTCGTGTACAGGAACGCGCCCCCGGGGATTCCTCTGGTGCCACCGACGATCTCGAAGTCGGCGCCCTCGTCGCCGGTCACGTTGAACCGTGCCTCGATCTCGGCCCGTGGAATCGCGAGGACCTCCTTCACCCCCAAGGTGAAGTTCTCGGCCCCGCCGTGGTCGTAGAGCCCGGCCTCCTTGGCCAGGAACGAGTTCACGCCGTCGCAGGCGATGACCACATTGGCGGTGAGATCCCCGTCACGATCCGTATGCACCCCAGCGATTCGGCCTCGCGAGTCACTGATGAGCCCGGTCGCGGTGGTGGAGGTGATCAGTTGCGCGCCGGCAGCGACGGCCTGATCAGCGAACCACCGGTCGAAGTCGGGACGGTACGACGTGAAGCCGTTGTAAGGAGGCCTGCCCCACGTCGTGGTTCGGTAGTCGATGCAAAGGCTCTGATGGTCGGTGAGGAGCATGGTGCCTCGCCGAGTGATCCACCGCTGCACCGGCACCTGCTCCCACCAGTTGGGCACCAGCCGATCGAGGATGCGGCCGTAGATGACCCCGCCGTAGACGTTCTTGGAACCGGGGAACGGACCCCGCTCGAGCAGGGCCACCGAGCGACCCGCCCGGGCTGCGGTGAGGGCGGCGGCAGACCCCGCCGGTCCTGCCCCCACGACGAGGACCTCAACATCGGGCGTCGACATGCCGACGAACGTAGTGCTGTGCAGATGAGTTCCGGCATTCGCTGGTGGATCGCGTCCTCGCGACCCTCGACGAACGCGACCGCAACTGCCACGCTGGTGGCCTGATGATGGCGGCGCATCTGCGGTTGGCAGGACAGGCGGCGCGTCACCCGGACGCGCCCGCTCTGCTTTCCGGGGACACATCGATGACGTTCGCCGAGCTGTCGGCGAGCGCTCGACATGATGCGGCCGCTATCGCCGCGGCGCTCGATCTGTGCCGGACCGATTGGGCATCGGGAACTGGCGACGCTCCGCGGATAGGTCTGGCTCTTCCCCGTTCCTTCGACCTCGTGTCGATGGTGTTCGGTTCCTTGGCATCGGGCGCGGCGTATGTACCGCTGGACCCACGACTTCCTGCCGAGCGGCTCCGGTACATGGCGGAGGATGCCGGGGTTTCCCTCGTGGTGCTTCCGACGGGTGAGCGGCCCGCCTGGTTGGCGGAGGGCATCGACTCGATCTCCGTTGCCGACCTGCGCGGGGCCCATCGAGGCGACCGAGACTTCGCAACCGTGGGTCCGGCAGCGACTTCGCTGGCCTACGTGATCTACACCTCCGGTTCGACCGGACGTCCGAAGGGCGTGCGGATCACTCATGCGAACCTGTCGCTGATCCTCGATGCCTGGCGGTCCGTCGCCCATGTCACGGGTGGACCGGGTACGGCGCGGTTCTTCTTCCACTCGACGCTGTCGTTCGACGCGTCGCTCACGGAGTTCCTGTGGCCATTGACGGAGGGCCACTCCGTCGTGCTGGCACCGGACGGCGCCCGGGCGGGCTTCGGCGATTCGTTCGGCTCGCTGCTCGAACGCCATTGCGTCACGCACCTGCAGTGCACGCCGACTCGCGCCGTGCTGATGCTCGCCGACGCCGATGATCGCCGGGGTCTTCGCTCGCTCCAACAGGTTCTCATCGGCGGTGAGGCCCTTCCACCGGCTCTCGTTCATCAGCTTCAAGCGGCCGGTGTGGGTGTCGTGACGAACATCTACGGCCCGACGGAGTGCTCCATCTGGGCGTTTGCCCATGATGTCGAATCGACCGACGGAGCAATAGTTCCGATCGGGACTCCGCTCCCGGGCGTTCGTGCGTTCGTGGTCGACGAATCGCTTCATCCGCTTGCCGACGGGGTGGCGGGCGAGCTGCTGATCAGTGGTCCCTTCGTCGGCGACGGCTATCACGGGCGTGCCGACCTCACCGCGGAGAAGTTCCGTACGCTTACGATCGACGGATCAGACTTGCGGGTGTACCGGACCGGCGACCGGGCGATCCGTCGTTCGGACGGCGTGCACGAGTTCCTGGGACGCATCGACACGCAGGTGAAGTTGCGGGGTCATCGAATCGAGTTGGGCGAGATCGAGGCTGTGCTCATCGAACAGCCGTCGATCGCCCAAGCAGCGGTTGCTGTCGTCGGGCACGGTCTGGGTGACGACCGGTTGGTGGCGTACGTCATCGTGCCCCGAGGGCTGTCCTTCGATGAGGTCGGTGTTCGGCGGGCGGTTGCGTCGCGGCTCGCTCCGGTGATGGCTCCGTCGGTCTACGTTGTGCTCGACGCGTTCCCGCTCACGCCGTCGGGGAAGGTCGATCGCCGCTTCCTCCCGGAGCTCGATCCGCAGTCGCTGGCGACGGTGACGCGTGACACGGGAACGGATCTGCCGGGGACTCCTCTCGACCGGATCATCGGCGACTTCGCAACAGTGTTCGGCCATGTCGTCGGTCCCGACGACGACTTCTTCACTCTCGGGGGGCACTCGCTCCTGGCGGTCGAACTGCTGGGCCGCATCGCGGAGCGCAAAGGCATCGACCTTCCCCTCACCGTCCTTCTCGACGCTCCGACTCCACGCCTGCTGGCCGAGCGTGCAGCCAACCCCGGTGGATTCAGTGCCGTCTCGTCGCTCGTGCGATTCGGCGTCGGCACCGCGCCGGCGAGGCTGTTCCTCGTGCACGGCGCCGGTGGCAACGTGATGGGATTTCGCGAGATTGCTCTCGCCCTTCGTGGTCGGGTCGAGGTCATCGGCGTGCAGGCGGCCGGTGTCGAGCCGGGGCGTGCGCCGGATCGATCGATGAAGGAGATGGTCGAGAGGTACGCCTCCGCAATCCGGGCTGATGACCCGACGGGCCGCTATTGGATCGGGGGCTACTCGGACGGAGGGCTGATCGCGATGCACCTGGCCCAGGAGTTGCGCGGCCGCGGATCCGCGATTGCCGGTCTCGTGGTGCTCGATTCGTTCATCGCCGAACCCATGCCGTCGACCTTGCTCGGTCGCCTCGGGAATGTCACGCGCAACGCCCGTGACCGCGGGGGCCGTTCGCTCTCGATGTGGGCGAAGGCGAGTTGGCGAGCCTGGCGGGCCCGTGCGGGATATGTGGACGCCAATGCCGAGGCCGCTGTGCGACTCGGGTACGTCGGGGTGGATGCGATCGTCGACAAGGCAGTGCTCGGCGCCGGGAACTCCGGTCCAATTCCTGCACCGGCGCTGCTGTTCCGGTCGATGGAGATGACGCCCACGTTCTGGTTCGACTACTCCCATGTGGAGGGGTGTGCCGCCTCGACGCACACCGTGTGGGTCCCCGGCGGTCACTCCACCGTCTTCCAGGGGGCGAACGCACGGTTGGTAGCCGACGAGGTCGCCGGTTTCGTCGATCGTTTCAATCGCTAGCCGTGT
Organism: Acidimicrobiia bacterium; assembly: GCA_031423635.1. Taxonomy (GTDB): domain Bacteria; phylum Actinomycetota; class Acidimicrobiia; order Acidimicrobiales; family JANYDT01; genus JANLQX01. The sequence continues at coordinate 15,135 of JANPFX010000294.1, forward strand.
CCCGCAGCCGTCGCTCGAGGGCGTCGAGTACTCCTGCGGCATCACTGACGATGGCGAGTTCGGCCATCGTCATCATCGGACAACTCGGATCAGTGTTGACGCTGATCACGTGGGCGGGGTCGCCGAGGCCGCTCGTGTGCTGCGTTGCGCCGGAGATCCCGAACGCAAGGTAGATCGATGGTGTGACGGCTACGCCCGTCGTTCCGATCTGACGTTCGAAGGGAATCCATCCCGCGTCGCTGGCGACGCGCGTTCCGCCGAGTGAGGCGCCGAGGTGCCGTCCAACGCTGGCGAGTTGGTCGAAACGCTCCTTGGAGCCGAGGCCGAGTCCGCCACCGACGATGAACCGAGCTTCGGTGAGATCCATCGTCGTCGGATCGGGCGGGAGTACGGCGATGGTTGTCACCGCCCGTTCAGAGCCCTCGTCCATTCCTGGTGCGCTCGACGGGAGCACGGTGGTCGTCGGCACCGCGGGCGCCGAGAACGTAGAGGGTCTCGACAGCCCACGGACGCCGGGGACGAGCGTGGAGACGAACGGTCCTGGGGGGATGAGCTCACGTCCGACGCGGCCGGCGGTCCGTGTACAGGTGACTCGATGCTCGCGGACTTCGGTGGCCGACGCGAAGAGAGGCCGATGGAGCCGGTGCGCGAGTAGCGGGGCGAGGTCGCGTCCATCGGGCGAGGCCGGCAGGATGACTCCGGTTGCGCGCCGCACCGGGTCGATCGCGGTGACGGCATCGGCGATCTCGGCCAGGCCCGAGCGGGGCATCTCCATCGTGAAGATCGTGTGCGCGCAGGACAGCCCCTTCGCAGCTTCACCGGTCTGTGAACCGACAAGCACACCCCGGCCGTTCGCCTCGGCGATTGCTTCCTCGCCGCCCGCCGGCACGATGCCATCGCGAACGACGACGATGGCGAGGAGGCTCATAGCGCGGCCCCGACGCGGTCGCCGTCGACGACGGCGGAATGAGCGCGGCGGGGTGCGATCGCGTCGCCGATCCGGCGAACGTCCAGCCCGGAGGTGGCCAGTTCGCGGAACAGCGCATCATCTGGTCGGTTGGGCACGGCCAGCACGACCCAGTCCGTCCGGCGGTCGAGCATGGCGCCGCTCACGTGGTGGAGGATGCGAAGCGTACGTAGGGAAGGGTCCCAGCCCATCACCACGGAGTCCGGCGAGAGGTCGATGCCTTTCGCTGCGGCGCGGGTGCGGAAGCCCTCCATGTCGAGGGTGATGCCCAGGTCCTGGCCGACGACCATGCCGGGCGTGATGATCTCGACGACGCATCCCCGGTCGGCGAGCACCTCGGCGACAGAAGTGGCCTGGTGGAACCCGAGCTCGTCGATCACCGTCACCCGGTCGCCCGAGACCGGCGCGAATGTGCCGCGGAGGACCTCGATGACGTCGCCAATGCGGTCGTCGTCGGCCGGGGCCCAGTAGGGACGCTGGGGTACGGAGCCGGTAGCGACGATGACGACATCGGGCTTCTGGTCGATCACGAACGTGGCGTCGACCTGGTGCCCCAACGCCACCTTCACTTCGAGCCGCTTCAGCTCGCTGAGCTGATTGCGGATCATGTCGCCGAACTCGGCCCGGTTCGGCACGCTCGCCGCCCAGTGGACCTGGCCGCCGGCGAGTGCCTCGCGTTCGTAGACGACGACCTCATGTCCATGGTGCGCGGCGGAGATGGCGGCCTGGAGCCCTGCCGGACCGCCGCCGATGATGAGCACCCGCTTGGGCTTTCGCCCGAGCGCGACGGGCGAGCCGAGGCCGGTCGATCCAACCCGAGTGGCCGCGGCGAATTCCGCCTCACGACCGGCCGCGGGGTTCTCGATGCATCCGAGCCAGCGATTGAGTCCCATGCGCCCGACGCATTCCTGGTTGCACGACAGGCACAGGCGAGTGTCGTCGTGCTCGCCGCTCTGTGCCTTGCGGACGAAATCGGGATCGGCGATCTGGGCGCGCACCGCTCCGACGAGATCGCAGTGTCCATCGGCCAACGCCCGTTCGATCTGCAGTGGATCCTTGAACCGCCCGACCCCGACCACTGGGAGATCGACCTCGCGTCGGATGGCGTTCGGGATGAACAGCGCGTATCCCGGAGGGATGTGCATCGATGCTTCGATCATGAACAGCGTGGCCGTTGCCACGCCGATCGAGGTGTTGATGTAGTCGACCTTGCCGGTCTCCTCGACGATCTTGGCCACGGCGACCGCTTCGTCGATGGTGGTTCCGCCTTCGATCAGCTCGTCGCCGCAGAGACGAACGCCGAGTGCTCTGGTCGGCCCGATCGCGTCCCGCACGGCGTCGACGATCTCGACGAGGAGACGTGCCCGATTCTCGAGGCTGCCGCCGTAGGTGTCGGTGCGGATGTTCGTGGCGCCGGAGAGGAATCCCCGCACGATCGACGAATGGCTGCACTGCAGTTCGACGCCATCGAATCCCCCTTCGGCGCAATGCGCGGCAACGAGCGCGTAGCCGGCGACGATCTCGGCGATCTCACCCGTCGTCACCCCCTTGGGGACTTCGCGGAACAGCGGGTCGGCCACCGGCGAAGGCGCCCACACCGCCAGACGTGAATACATCGACGAGGCCTGGCCGCCGTTGTGGTTGATCTGGGCGAAGATCGGCGTTCCGTAGCGATGCACGGCATCGGTGATCCGCCTGTACCCGGGGATGACCTCGCGGTGGAACCCGTGGATGAGCTTCTCGTACGGCCAGTCCGTCGGGTGGGTCGAATGTTCTTCCGTGATGATCAGTCCGGCCCCTCCCGCCGCCCTGGCTGCGTAGTAGGCGGCGTGCTGCTCGGTCGGCAGTCCGTCGGCGGCATAGTTCGTCAGGTGGGCCGAGAACACGACGCGGTTGCGAACGGTGATCGGCCCCAACTGCAGGGGCGAGAAGAGGTAGCGATACCGGCTCATCGTGGTCCCCAGTCTCGTCGGTCGGCCAAGGTACGGCGAAGCGGGCTCGGGCCAGCTGTCGTGCTCGGGCCAGCAGGCTTCGGTTCTTCCGGTTTCACCCTCCCGAGCGAGTGAGCTGGCCCACGAAGGTTGAAGGGCGGCCGGGGGTTGCGTGGACGTGGTGTCCGGTGTTCCCTTCGCGGGTCCTGTCGCCGTATGGTCGGGGGTATGAGTGCACCCGTCGCCGTCGTCACCGGAGCAAACAGCGGCATCGGCCGAGCTACCGCGATCCATCTCGCCTCCCAGGGCCACACCGTCTACGGCACCGTCCGCAGCAGGGACAAGGCCGGCAAGCTTCTCCAAATGGCCGCTGGTGCCGGCGTCGAGGTGAACCTGGTCGAGCTCGACATCGCCGACGACGCGTCGGTAGCGAGTGGATTCGCCCAGATCCTCGGTGAGGCCGGTCGTGTCGATGTCCTCGTGAACAACGCCGGCGTCGGCGGCAACGCCGTGGCCGAGGAATGTCCCCCACAGATGTACCTCGACGTGCTCAACGTGAATCTCTGCGGTGCTGTTCGCTGTGCCCAGGCTGTCCTCCCGGGAATGCGTGAACGTCGGAGCGGGGCGATCGTGAACGTCACGTCGGTTGTCGGACGTTTCGCGGCGATCGCCCAATCGCCTTACGTCGCGTCCAAGTGGGCGTTCGAGGGACTCTCCGAGGGCATGGCCCAGGAGCTTGCACCGTTCGGGATTCGCGTGGTGATCGTCGAGCCGGGAGTCACCAAGAGCGCGATCTTCGCGAAGAACATCGATGCCCCGAACCAGACGGGGGCATACGACGCGGCGTATCGGCGCATGTTCCAGTTCTACGCCGCCGGCATGTCGCATTCGACGGATCCGTTCGAAGTCGGCAAGGTGATCAACGAGGCCATCACCACTGATTCACCGAAGCTGCGCTACACGGTGAGCTGGGGTGCCGAGGAGATCATCTCGGGCCGGGCCGGTATGAGCGATGCCGAGTGGGTCGCCATGGGTGCGTACCCCGATGCCGCGGACGACGCCTACTACGACGCATTCCGCGACCACTTCGGTATCGACCTTCGAGAGATGTAGCGCACGGCCGTAAGACGAGGAGCCGCAACCGATGTTCGAGACCTCCGACGACCTGCTGCAGCTACAGCGACTGCTCGACGAGTCCTATGCCGCCGCCGGTGGCCATCTGCAGAACGTGATCACCCCGGATCGTCGGCTGACTGCAGTCGAGCTTGCGGCGATGCTGACCGGCATGCGGCTGCTGGTCCTGGCCACGGTGACCGGCGACGGTCGGCCCATTGCCGGGCCCGTCGACGGAATCTTCTTCCGGGGGTCGTTCCACTTCGGCTCGGCGACTGATTCGCTGCGGTTTCGCCATCTGCGCCGGCGTCCATCGGTGAGCGCCACGCACTTACCCGGGGAGGAGTTGTCGGTCACCGTCCACGGCGAAGCCGAGGAGCTCGACATGAAGGCTTCCTCGAACCGCGACTTTCGCCAAGCGCTGCTCGACATCTACGTGCCCCGCTACGGCGTGGAGTGGGAGACCTTCCTCGACAGCGGCACGTCGTACGCGCGCATTCATGCGCATCGCATGTTCACGTTCTCCATGCCGGAACTCGCCGAGGCAGGCTCACCGTAGTCCGGGGTCGGCGGTCGGGAACGGTCGTGTCGACGGTTCGCCGATCGCCTTTGCCGATCGCTCGTCAGCGAGCCCGGCGTCGACGTCGGAGCCTCGACAAGGTCAAGAGGCACACAACAAGGAAGCCGATCAGCAGCACGGTGATGGCGAACGAGATGCCGATGGTCGTCGCTGTCATTCGCAGGTTGTCGATCGTGCGCACCACGGTGCCGTCCTTTCGGCACACCAGCTTGTCGGTGTAGCGGCTCGAGCCTCCGCTTCTTGTCACCTTCACCTGGAAGACGATCGTGTCCGCGTCGGAACACCAGAGTCGGCCGTTGATCCGCTTCTTGATCGCGTCGAATGAAAGCAGCGAGGTAAGGAACCCGGTCGGCACGCCAAGCCCGAGAAGGAGCGCCAGGGCCCGGCTCGCAAACTCTCGGGTGGAGGAAGCAGCAGCGGGTGTTGCGGTATGGCTCGCACTCATGCCGCCACGGTAGAGCGGATGGCGAGCCCTGAGCTGCTGCTTCGGCGAACGGTGCCTAGGCGAAGAACTGCTTGGTCTCGTCGACCCGAAAACGAACGGTTGCGAGCGCCATCAGGACGGCTGCCGCGCCCATCAACACGCCCACGGGTAGGGCGACATCGCCGAGACCGCCAGCGTTCAAGAACACCTCGTTGTGTCCCTTCATCGCCCAGTAGGCGGGCGTGAACGGTCCGATGGCGCGAGCCCAGCCGGGTAGCTGCGAGAGAGGCACGAGGGCACCGCCGAGACCAGCGAAGGCCATCGCCCCGACGTTCTGAAACGCGTTGACCTGGTTGACGGTCCGGAGGGTTGAGCTGATCAACATGATGAGTGCCACGACGCACAAGGAGTAGCCGAGCACCACAGCGAACTCGGCGAACGGCGAGCCCCCGTGGAGACGCAGGCCCAGCGCCAGTCCGCCGACGGTGAGCAACGTTGTCTGGAACACCGTCAGGATCACCACCCACGGGACCATGAAGCCGAGCAGAAGTGCACGCGATGATGCCGAAGAGGCGCGTAACCGGTCCCACGTCTGCCACCCGTGCTCGCGGAACAGACAAAATCCTGCGGACCCTCCGACGAAGAAGCCGAACATCACCACCTGGCCCGGAACGACCTGCTCGGCGCCGCTCGCGCTGCGGTACCCGCTCGCCTGGAGGGACAGACCCATGGTGCGTTTGAACAGCGGCATGACCACGAGGGGCATCAGGAACATGATGAAGAGGAACCACGGGTCGCGCCGGATGATGCGGAGCTGTTGCTTGACGACGGCGATGACTGCATTCACTCCGACTCCTCGACCAGCGTCGACCCGGTCACGGCGAGAAACACCGACTCGAGATCGGGTTTGCGGGCTTGCACGGATTCGATGTCAATCCCTGCATCGGCGAGCCGCGACACGACGTCGTGAAGCGGGGCATCGACCGTGATGCGATAGTGCAAGGGACCGGACTCGACCGCACCGAGTTCCAGGGCGAGTTGTGGCGTCAACGGCGTCAGGGTGTCGAGGTCGAAGCCGGCCACTCGATGCGCGTCGATGAGCTCGGCTCGCGAGCCTGACGTCAGGACTCGTCCGTCGTCGATGATGACGATCGACGCGTCGAGCGCTTCGACCTCGGGAAGGTAGTGCGTCGTGTAGACGACTGCGGCGCCGTCGGCCGCCAACTGGCGGACCGCGTCGATCAGCTGAACCCGCGTGGTGACGTCTGCTCCGACGGTGGGCTCGTCGAGCATGAGCACTTTCGGACGATGCATGAGGGCGCAGCCGGTGTGGAGCCGCCGCGCCTCACCGCCCGACAGCTTCATGGCTCGACGATCGAGGAGAGAGGCAAGACCGAGCTGCTCGGCGACGATGTCGGCGCGGGCGCGTCGATCCGTCCGGGTGAGGCCGCTCAACTCGCCGAAGAATTCGAGGTTCTCCCGAACCGACAGCGGCGGGTAGATGCCTGTTCGCTGCGGGGCGATCCCGACGAGACCTGTCGCCGACTTCGGATTGGCGAGAACGTCAACTCCGTCGACGGTCACGGAACCGGCGTCGGCTTTCACGAGCCCGGCGATGATCGAGAGCAGCGTGCTCTTCCCTGCGCCGTTTCGTCCGAGCAGCGACACGATGGACCCGGCGGCTACATCGAGCGACGCACCCCGCAAGGCGTTGATGTCGCCGTAGGACTTGTGGACGTCGCGGACGCTGAGCACGCCGAGAACCTACCCCGTTCCCCGTCGCGCTCGCCGACCCATTTCGGTCGGGTTCGATTCGATGAAGATCAGGCGGGGAACATCTCGTATGCCTGCATATCATCAATGGTGGCGTAGGCCCGCATCACGTCGGCATCGATCAGGTCGAGACCGCGCTGATTCGTCGCCGGCACGGCGATGGCCGCGAACGATCCCATCATCGCCACGAGGAGCAGGGAGCGGCGAACGTCGTCCTCGAACTCCGCGTACGTGTAGTCCGTCACGCCGGCCTCTACGAGGGCGCGGTGATACGTCTGCATGAGCGTTGGTGTGTTCGCACGCCGGGTCTCGTCGTCCATCGACCACGCGATGAAGTACGCCACGTCCAGTGCGCCGACGCCCTTGTACGCAGAGTTGCCAGTCGATGAAATAGAGCGGCGAGACACCAGCCGCGGCGCTGTCGTTGCACAGCACGTTGTCGAGGCGAGGTCCATGTGGGTCAGTGTCAGCGGCCTTGTGGCGATGGCGGTGTCGGCCATCTGCATCGTTTTCGTTCGACAGAGATCAGCGACGCGCTTGCCGTGTGTCGACAGGCGGTCGCCGTAGGTCGCGATGAACGGCTCGTAGACCATGGCGTACTGGGACTCGCCGTCGCGGTACTTGCCCTCGTTGCCCTTCGACAGCCAGGCGAAGGTCGGGTTCCGGTCGATATGCCAGTGGTGAGCGTGCAGCTTTGCCAGTTCGACCATGACGGTGTGGGCGTCGGCGGCCGAGCATCCGGCACCTGATCGGGGACCCGACAGTGCGAAAGGTCTTCGAGGATGAGGGCGAAGCCTCTTCCCGACGCGTTGACCTCGGCAAAGTGCGAACGCGGGATGTTCGAGATGTCTCCGGTGGCGTGTCGGTAGAAGTTGATCTCTCGCTCGTAGAAGCCGAACGTCTCGACCAGGTCGAGGACGGGTTCGTGCGGCGACGCGAGCTTGGCGATGACCGAGGCCGGCCCGCTGCCCTCCGAGTACTCGAGCGTCAGGCGTCCGAGGACGCCGAGCATGCCGACCCCTTCGCCGATCGTCGTCGAGGTCACCCGCGACACACGACCACCGAGCCGGCAGTTGTCGTTGAGCCACTGCGGCGTGGTGTCGCCGGGACCGGGAGGTTTCGGAGTATCTGTAGCTCCCAGAGCTACAAAGATTCCAATCCTCCGGTCGCGTCCCGGGCAACGCGGTAGGTCGTTCGACTCATCTCGTACGCGAAGGTCGCAGCGCCCTCGACGCTCCGCCGAATGGGGAGGTGCCTCCGACGGATCGGAGGCGAACAAGACCACAAGGACGTGGGATGGGCACGGATGCCGCATTCGCCACCCTCGGCATTGCCGTGGGTGCACAACCGATCGAGATCACGCGGGCCTTCCGGGCTCTGAGTCGCCGTTCACACCCGGACACCGGTGGCGAGCCCGCCGTGTTTGCCAAGGTCGTCGCGGCGTACCGCACCCTGCAGCGGGCCGGCCTCGTGCGAGCCGAACCGATCGTCGACTCGGAGTCCCCGCGCTCCGACAGCCTGGCCGAGGCAATCGGCGTGGTCTCGACAGGAGGTGGCCGGCGAACGAGTCGGGTGCCGGGTCCGGCCGATCGTCACTACCGCCGGTTCCTCGACGGTCTCGACCGGGCCGCGGCGATGCCTGACGTGTGGATCGACCGGCCCGCGCCCCGTCGCCTCGTCGTCGAGGAGACTCGTGTGGCTGGACCGTCGTTCGCCGAGATCCTCGACCGTGAGCTTCAGCGGGTCAGCTGAGGCCGCCAGAGCCGACGGGTCAGCCCCGCATGGCCAGTGCCATCGCGACTCGGCGTCCTTCGAGAATGGCTTCGTGGATCGTCCGCGGGGCGACGCGGTCTCCGGCTTGCGGCAGCGTCTCCTCGGGATCGAGGGTGTGATCGGGAAGGCGATGCCCGCACGCAATGAATGTCGTGACGTCGATCGCGTCGACCGCTCCGGAGAATCGGTCCTCCACTTCGACCTTGCCGTGGGCCACACGGCGGACGAGTGCCTGCTTCACCAACCGCACACCAAGCGCGTGGAGGCGGACCTGCGCCGGGGCCAGATCGCCCGTGAGGCTCAACTTCTCGCCGACCAGCAGATCGGGGGTCACGAGGGTGACCCCGGCAGCCCGGCGGGTTTCGTCGGCGCCGAACAACTCGGCGACGGAAAGTCCGATCGGCCCGCCGATCGGGTCCCAGACCACCACGGGGCCCCGCGGCAGCGACGAGATCGGATCGTCGAGCGCGAGGACATCGACGGCGTGACGCAGATCGGCCGAATCGCTCACGGCGAAGGGCAGTGCTCCGTGCGTTCCGCCGGTCGCCAGGACGACAGGGCCCGATGCCCGCAGCGAGTCGAGCGTCGCCGAATCAACCGGTGCGTCGAGGTCGAATACCACCCCGAGGCGGAGGCACTCGGCGTGGAGCCACTTGATCGCCTTCCCGAGCCTGGCGCGTCCCGCTCCCTGCGCGGCGTGAGGGAGGACTCCACCGACGACGGACGAGCGGTCGCGAACCGTCACGGTGAATCCCCGCAAGGCTGCGATACGGGCGGTTTCGAGTCCGGTCACACCGGCTCCCACAACCGTAAGTGTGCGTTGCACATCTCCGTTCCGTGTGTTCCCGCTTGACCCGACCGTCGGTTCCGCGGCGTCATCGAGCTCGTGCCCGCTGCGCGGATCCATCACGCAACTCACGATTGGATTGCGGTTGTCGCGCACCTTGCAGAGTTGGTTGCACAGCACGCAAGGGCGAATTCGCTCCGGGGTGCCGGCGCGCAGCTTCGCGACCAATTCGGCGTCGGCCAGTTGTGCACGGGTCATCTCGGCGCCGTCAGCCGCGCCATCGTCCACGGCCCACTCGGCCTGGCCCCAGTCGACGATGGACCCCTGCGCAAGCACCGGTACCGGGTGGCCGGCCTCGATCAGGGCGGTGCGCACCTGTCGGGCGAGTCCGATGGCGAATCCCGGTTCCACGTGCCCGTCGGGACGCGTGAGAGCGACCGAGTAGATCGATCCGCGAACCACGGTGATCAGATCCACGAGATGCGCCACCTCGACGGCGATCTGGGCACCGGCGTCGGGAACGATGCCAGCCCACGGCGCGAGCTCGTCGACGCTCAGCCGCAGGGCGACGATCGGCCCGACCCCCATTGCCTCACGCACCGAGCCGAGCACTTCTCGCAGAAGGCGCAGGCGGTCGTTGCCGTACTCATCGCCTCGCATGTTCGTAAGTCCACTCAGGAACTGTCGGACGAGTGAGTTCTGACCGGCGTTGATCTCGACGCCGTCGCAGCCAGAGGCAATGGCGAGCGCTGCGGCATCGGCGAATCCCCGAATGACTGCTTCGATGTCCGCCGGTTCCATGACCTTTGGAACCTCACGAGACGCAACCTCCGGGACCGGGGACGGCGCCCACATTTCGCGCTGGCTCCAGTGGCTCGTCCCCTGTCCTCCGCTGTGGCCGATCGCGGCGAGCACCACGGTCCCGGTTCCCGTGTCGCGTACGGCATCGACGATCATGCGCCAACCCGTTCCGCAAAGGGATGCGAGTGGCGCCCGTTCGTAGGGCCAGTCACTGTCGTGGACCGATGCTTCCTCCGTCACGATGATTCCGGCTCCGCCGGCCGCCCGGCGGGCGTAGTACGCGACGTGGGCCGTCCAGAGCGTCCGATGCTGACCGAGGTTGGTCTCGTGGGGCCCGAACATCACCCGACTCGGGGCCAGCACAGAGTGACCGGCTGACTCGGATCGACCGATGGGCAGCGGTTCGAGCAGTCTCATCCTCACCATTGTCGTCCCTCGGCGGGCGTAGCGGCACTCGCTCCCGCGTCGAGCGGAAACCCGTGCGCACGGAAGTAGCGTCTCGTCCTGTGGACGTGGACCGGGCCGATCGGCGTGCGGGTTCGGCCCCGTGGGTGTCGTACGCGCAGAACTACGAGGACGTCTTTCTCCGCCGATGCTTCCACGACATCGAGCACGGGTTCTGGATCGACGTCGGCGCGTGGATGCCCCGTGAAGACTCGGTGACCTACGCGCTCTCCGAGCGAGGCTGGCGGGGAATCAACATCGAACCGGTACCCGATCACCTCGCGGCGTTTGTCGAGCAGCGTCCGCACGACATCAACCTCGGCGTGCTTGCCGGATCGGCTGCCGGTCAGCGCACGCTGCATCGCGTGGCTGATACCGGCCTGTCCACGACGATCGAGGCGTTCGCCGAGGAGGCGCGTCGTGACGGGCACCCGGTCGAGAGCTCCACCATCGAGGTCCGGACGCTCGATGACATCTGGGACCAGTACGTTCCGCCGGGAACGACGGTTCACCTGATGAAGGTCGACGCTGAGGGCGCCGAGGCCGACGTGCTTGCCGGCCTCGACCTTCGCCTCCATCGGCCATGGTTGCTGTGCATCGAGGCCAACCTGCCCAATGAGCGCGACCTCGTCGACGTGTCGTGGGAGCCCGCGGTGCTTGCGGCCGCGTACACGTTTGCGTACTACGACGGCCTCAACCGATGGTTCGTTGCCGACGAACACCGGGAGCTCGCCCGTCACTTCACCTCACCGGTCAGCGTGTTCGACGATGTCGTCGGGGCGCGCGCCAACAATCACATCGACATGCTGGCGGCCGAAGCACACCGGCTCGCCGGCGAGGTCGCCCGGCTCGAACGCGAACTTCGTGAGTGCAAGTCCGCGTCCGAGAGCGCTCCGGTGGCGCGAAGAGGTTGGCGGAGCCGATTCGGACGGTGACCGGGGGACATCGGGGAATGCGTCGCTGGACCGGATTCGGATGGGGGAGGATGGGCGGATGCCTGTGACCATCGGGTTCCTCCACACATCGCCGGTTCATGTCGCGACGTTCGACTCTCTGGTTGCGAATGCGCCGGGCGCGGTCAGTGGCACGCACATCGTCGATGAGGAGTTGCTGACGATGGCGCGCTCGATCGGGTGCGCCCACCCGCTCGTCGCCGATGGAGTCGCTGCAGCCCTCGCCCGACTCGTTGGCGAGGGGGCCGACGTGATCGTGTGCACCTGCTCGACGATCGGCGCTGCTGCGGAGAGTGTGCCCGGGATCGGTGTCCCCGTCCTGCGCGTCGATCGGCCCATGGCCGCTGCCGCGGTAGCCGCAGGAAGGCGGATCGCCGTGGTCGCCGCTCTGGAGAGCACGCTCGCTCCGACCGCGGAACTGCTGCAGGAGGAATCCGCACGTGTCGGATGCGCTCCGATGATCACCTTGAGGCCGTGCCTTGCTGCGTGGGACCGATGGGAGGACGGCGACCTCGACGGGTATCACCGGGCCATTGCCGGGCATGTCAATGCGCTCGATGAGTCGTTCCATGTGGTCGTGCTTGCCCAGGCATCGATGCTCGGCGCGCTTGCGTTCATTGACGAGCGCCCGGGACGAGTTGTCCTCGCGTCGCCGTCGAGCGCAGTTCAGGCCGCTCTGGCGATCGTGGGCTGACCCGCCGTCGATCTGGCGGGCTCAGCGAGACGCGCGAAGGACGGCTTCCCCTCGGGGCGAAAGGGTGTAGCCCACGGCCAGGCTGATGGTCAGGCCGAGCTCCTTCAGCTTGCGCACGTCGGTCTTGAACACCGTTGTCTCCATGCCCTCCATCTCGGCGAGCTCGGGGGCGCGTCGACCGGGCCATTGAGCGATAAGTGCGAGCGAGCGACGGGTCCACGGCCCCCGGGCGCTGCGAGCGTCCATGGCATCGAGCTTGGCGATCACTGCGGCGACGGCCTCAGCGCTGGCATCGTCACGCAGGGCGGAGCGTGTGTCGGCGCCCGAGAAGTGGACGACAACGCGATAGGGCCGGCTGGTCTCATCGGGCTTGGCGGTCCTACCGCGGCCAGCCGTCGGCTTTCCGGCGGCCTTGCCGGCTCCAGTACGAGCGGGTCGTGGTTCGAGTGAGTGTCGCGCCTCCTCTGCAGACGAGAAGCCGGCGCGTGCGGCCTCGGCATCGGTGATCGATGCGGGATCGATCTGTTCGACGGCGTCGATGGCCAGCTCGCCCATGGCGGTGCGGAGGCGTCCTCCTGCCTTCACCGTCGGTTTGCGCCACAGTCGGTAGACCACGTCGATCTCGCCGGCCACGATCCGCCCCAGCACATCCATCCGAAGCAACATGCGGGCCCCGTCTTAGCCGCCGCCGGCCGACTCGGGGGCGGACAGCAGCCAGTCGAAAGCGGCGGCACGTTCGATGGTCACGCTTCGCACGATCCCCAGGGGCGGAGGCTCCGGTGCGGTGGCGATGGCGATCGCCTGGAGTGCGAACGCCACGTCGGCGGCATCGGCAAGTTCCTTGGCCGTTCGTACGACGGGACGTTGCGCCCGTTCGACGGTCAACACCTGCGTGACCAGTTGCTCCATGACCCGCCCGGAGTCGGCAGTTGCGTCCGGGAACCGGAGGTGCGGCACCAGTCCGAGCGCCCATTCGTAGACGAAGGCTTGATCGAATCGCCAGGCGAACTGCACGAGCTGTTCGGGGGAAGGTGCGTCGTCGAGAACGAAATCGTGCTCGTCGGCCGTGAGGTCACCCCATACCTCATAGGCATCGGCGAACGCGAACACCTCCGGAAGCGAGAGTCCCTGGCCCTTCAGGGCAACGAGCGACGAGGCGGTCGCGCGTCCGTACACTGCCTCGTTCGACGGGATGATCAATGGTGCTCGAACGATCGGGAGAATCGTGAGGTCGGTGTCGATGCCCCACAACTTGAGATAAGTGTACGTACGATCTCGGCGCTTGCCGAGGTCATCGGCAGTCGGCTCGTCGGTCACGAGTGTGCGTCGACGGGCTTGCGCCCGAGCGAGACGGGCGTGGGTTTGGAATGACCTGGCCCCGGCGAGGGCTTGTTTGCGTTGGTTGCGGAGGCGATGCGGGCCAGCTCATCGTCGGCGTTCCCCCACACACACTCCGGGTCGGGCCCGTCGAGCGGTAGGCCGGTGAAGAACTTCGCGGCCATGCAACCTCCCTGGCACGCGTCGTACGAACCGCAGCTTCCGCACGCACCCGGCGACTGGGGCTCGCGCAGCGACGTGAACAGTTCGCTCTCGCGCCACACTGCCGTGAAGCCACCGGTGTCACGCACCGAACCGGCCTTGAACTCGTCGTGGAGCACGAACGGGCAGGCGTAGACCTCGCCGACCGGATCGATCAGGCACACGATGCGTCCGGCGCCGCACAGGTTGAGTCCGGGGAGCGACTCACCGAGCGCACTGAGATGGAAGAACGAGTCACCGGTGAGCACGGTCGGGCGCGTGATGATCCAGTTGTAGAGCTCGCGCTGCTGGGTGTTGGTCGGGTGCAGCTGGTCCCAGGTGTCGGCGCCACGACCGCTCGGACGCAGACGTGTGAGCCGCAGCTCGGCGCCGTACTCCGCGGCGAGTGCTTCGAAGGCATCGAGCTGGGGGATGTTGTGCCGGGTCATCACCACGCTGATCTTGAACTGGCCGAACCCGGCATCGCGGAGGTGGTTCATCGCCGTGATGGCCGTGTCCCACGAGCCGTCGCCGCGCACTGCATCGTTGGTTTCCCGATCGGCCCCGTCGAGGCTGATCTGGATGTCGATGTAGTCGCTGCCCGACAAGCGCTGTGCGGCTTCGGCGTCGATCCGGCTGCCGTTGGTGGAGAACTTCACACCGACGCCATTGGCGACCGCATAGTCGACGATCTCGAAGAAGTCGCTGCGGATCGTTGGCTCGCCACCGCCGATGTTCACGTAGAACACCTGAAGGCGGGCGAGTTCGTCGATGACCGCCTTGCACTCGTCGGTGCTCAGCTCATGAGGATCGCGACGGCCTGAAGACGAGAGGCAGTGGATGCACGCAAGGTTGCAGGCGTAGGTCAACTCCCATGTGAGGCAGATCGGTGCATCGAGACCCGCCTTCAACTGATCAACCAGCATGGGAAACCTCAGCTGTCTCGGAGGGAACGAGCATGTCCGACGCCAGCAGACTGTTCAGGGCAACGAGGTAGCGGTCGGTGTTCTTCCCAGCCACGCCGTTCGTCTCCAGAGCGGCCCGAACCGACGGCGCGGCGTCGAGCGCCTTGACGACGGCAACCATGCGCGGTGACTTCAGGAAGACGAGTTTGCGATTCCCGTAGTGGTACACCAGCGCGCCGAATGGCTCGGGGCGCACCGCCACGTTCGGATGCAGCCGATACGCGGCGGCGAGGTCGATAGCTGTGGCCACACCTTCGACGGTAGTCGGACCAGCCGATGCGGGAGGCCTGCCCAAGGTTGGATTGTTGGGGTGGAATTCCGGCCGTGGAGTGCACGGCTGCCTCGTCGCAGTCGTCAACTGTCGAGGCCTGGGCTCGGGTTGGGGCAGGTCTTGCGTCTCGAGGCCGAGCCTCGTCCGGACCGGGTCGCACCAGTCCGGACCGGGCCGGGCTGACTGCGTCCCGGCCGGTTGCCGGTCGAACTGGAACGCAAATGAGCTGGTTCAGCGGGGCCGGGTGTGGTGCCGTCGGTTTCAGTTTTCAAGGAACGGGACGGCTCGGGTGACGGGTTCAGGCGTAGGCGAGGGGTCGTCCGGCAGCTCGGTTGAGTTCTTCGAGTTGTCGTTGCATGTCGAGGTCGGTTGGTTCCATCGGTGCGGGCGGCGGAGACGGGAATGGTGGGAGGGTTTCGCCGTTGACAGTCCAGGTGCCGTCGCGTTGTCGGGTCATGTCGGTGCCGGTTTCGTGGCGGTGGGGGTGGCAGTCGGAGCTGCAGAGGTGGCGGAGGTTTTCGATATCGGTGAGGCCACCGTTGTCCCATTCGATGATGTGGTCGGCATCGCATCGTTGCCATGGTGTGGAGCATCCAGGTCTGACGCAGAACCCGCCGTCACGCAGTGCCAAGGCCAGTTTCTGCAGGGGTGATGCGAACCGACGTGACCGGCCGAACTTCATGATCGCTCCGTCGGCCGCTTGGATCGCCGCGTAGAGATCGGACCGCGGATCGTTCGCGAGGTCGAGTGCGTCTTCGGTGGGGATGGAGCCGGAACCGAGGATCCTGGATTCCAACGTTTCGGCCTGGATCGTGACGATCAACGCCGTCCGGGCTGTCCCTCCGGTCGAGGTTCCGTTGATCACCGCCACGAGCGCATCGGCGAGTCGCTGTTCACCGGGCGCGTCATCATGGCCGTGGAGCGTTTCGGCCCGGTCTGGGTGCGCGGCGCGCCATGCCGCGTCGCACGCTTCGTTGAGGGTTGCTTTGATCTGTTCGCCTTCGAGGGTGGGAAGGATCACGCGCATACCGACACAGCCGTGGTCGGCTTTGAAGAACTTCACCGACCGGGCCTGACGCTGGCGTTCGGTGACCCCTCTCGCGTCACGGCCGATCCGGTACTTCTCGACGGTACGGCCGAAGTCGTCAGGTGTTTGGTTCGGTGCCAGCGACAACAGCTCGACTGCTTCATCCGGATCGGTGATGTCGGTGAGGTGACGAAGGTGTTCACCCGTCACGGATCCGTCAGCCAATGCTTCATCGGCGCCCCGAACGCGGCCGACGACCCCGGAGACTTTCATGGCTTTGGACGCCTCGGCCGATGACATCCCGAAGCCTCGAACCAGAGTTGCTTTCGTGTCGCGGTCGGTCTCGGTCTTCAGAACACCGACGAGCACTGCTTCGAGAGCGGCCAACTCGCCCCGGAGTCGGCGTAACTGTTGGAGGCCGATCTTGGCGGTTGTGGGGTCCCAGTGTGCGGACGAGCCGCGCGGCACGCAGAGAAGCGCCAGGGCCTCGATCTGTTGCGCGGCGGTGATGGCCATGTGTCAAGTGGAGAACACATGTTCGTGTCTGTCAAGTAGTTTGTTCCGGATTCTTGTCGAGGTAGTCGAGTGTGCGTCGGCCAATCAACCTTCACCGCTCCAACCGTACGGCCACGCGCTCTGGCCCGAAAGTGGCTGACGCTTGTTCGCTCGAGCCGACGGTCAAGGCGCTGCACTTCGGCTCCGGTTATGTGGGCGCTCATCGGTGGGTGATGTGGGAGCGAAGTGTGCGGTTCCGAACATCGTCGGATAACCGGGGCGCATCTCAGTGTGCCGTGAGAGCACTCGCATATGGCCTGGGAATCCCGGTGTGTTCGAGGTCGCGGGGTAGGCGCTTCGCGTTGCGACTATTCGGCCCGGTCGCAGTTGAGTAGGCATTGAAGGTAGCGGCGGAGGTGGTCGATGTGCTCGATCATGACGTCAGGGTCGTTGGCTGCCTTGGAGAGCACGAAGGCCCCTTGAAGCACGGCTTGGATGTGCCGGGCCAGGCTGGCGGCGCTGACACCTGAATCGGCGCCGCCAGCGTCCAGTGCTGCAGCGAGGTCTGCCTCCAGGGTCTCAGCGTGTCCGAAGATGCTCGCGGCACAAGCGTCTCGAACGGCCGGGCTGGTTTGGAACGCTTCCTGGATCATGGTGCCGGCCAGGCAGGTGTAGTCAGCAGGAGCCCCGGTGATGAGTGATGCTCGGAGATCGAGGTAGCCCATGACCCGATCGGCAGGGTCGGAAGGATCGTGAAATCGCGCGGCTGCGAACAGTGCCGAGGTGGTGGTCGACCAATGATCGGCAGCGGCGACAGCGAGGTCTTCCTTCGTCGGGAAGTGATGAAAGAACGCGCCTTTGGTCACTCCCGCTGCGGCGCACAGCTCATCAACACTGGTGGCGTGCAGGCCTTTGGCGCGGATGATTCGTAGTGCTGCGTCGAGCAGCGCCGTCCTTGACTCGCCGGGACGAGGGCGTCGGCTGGAGTTGCTCAAGCAGGCAACGTGTCGGCGGCGGCACGCAGAGCGTCGAGGTCAAGTTTGCTCATCTGCATCATTGCCTGGGTTGCCCGGCCTGCGCGTTCGGGGTCGGGGTCGCCGAGGACCTCGCCGAGCTGATTTGGCACGACCTGCCACGAAAGACCGAACCGGTCCTTGAGCCAGCCGCAGCGGCCCTCCTCGCCGCCCTCGGTGAGTGCAGCCCAGTAGTGATCGACCTCGGCTTGACCATCGCAGGGGACAACGAGAGAGGCTGCTTCGGTGAAGGTGAACTGTGGGCCGCCGTTCAGCGCCTGGAATGGGCGACCCATGAGAGTGAACGAGATCATGAACGGTGCTCCCTCCGGGCCGGCGAGATGGTCGATCCGCGAATCGGGAAACAGCGACACATAGAACTCAGTGGCCTCGAGGCCGTTGTTGTCGAACCAGAGGCATGGGGTGATCGTGCTTGTCGGCATACGGCAACCTACCAACCGGTTGGTATGGCTGTCATACGGATGCTTCACAGACGTTCCAGCCCGCGACCAACACTCCCCCGAGCACTGCACTTCGGCCCGATTGAGCGCGCCCTGCGGGCACCGCCCGGCACCGCCGGGTATGTGTGGGCCTTCGACGGCGGGGCCTGAGCGACGTGTGCGCCCTCGATCCGGCGTTCGGGGGCGGGTCCCGCGAGGGCGTCTCGCTCGGTGGGCTGGTCCGGAAGGGGGAACGAATCGGTGCATCGATCGGCGTCGTCGGCAAGACTCGCGCGTTCACGACGGAGGTGTGTGATGGCTGGTTCGTTCCCACAAAACCAGGAGGGTTTCCGGTACCTGACCGAGGGGGGTCAGGAGACCGAGATCATGTACAAGTACGGCTTCGAGCTGCCCGAGTTCGCGCTGTTCCCGTTGCTCGATGACCCCCGCGCGGTCGCTGAGCTGCGGGGGATGTACGAGCGCTATCTCGACACCGCGTGCGCGCACGGGTTTGGCGCGCTGATGGGCGGGTTCGACTATCGGGCGAGCCCGGACTGGGCAGGACTGCTCGGCTACTCGTTAGCCGCCCTCGAGGAGATGCAGCTGCGGTCGATCGACTTCCTGCGCGACGTCGCCCGGCCGTACGCCGATCAGCTGCCCGCACTGTTGTTCGTCGGCATCGTCGGACCACGTGGCGATGCGTACTCACTCGACCAACCCATGACCCCGGAGCAGGCCGAGGAGTACCACGCAACCCAGATCGCCACGTTGGCGACTGCCGAGGTGGACCTGGTCGAAGCGATGACCTTCAACAGCGTGCCCGAGGCGGTCGGCGTGGCCCGAGCTGCGGCCCGGGTCGGGTTGCCAGCCTCAATCCTGTTCACGTTGGACAGCAACCACCGCCTGCACTCCGGGCCGACCCTGAAGGAGGCCATCGAGGCAGTCGACGCCGAATGCGGAGCGGACCGTCCGGCGTTCTACGGGATCAACTGTTCGCACCCGCTCGAGTTCCTTCCGGCGATCGAGCCGGGCGACTGGTTCGAACGGGTCCGCTGCCTGCGTCCGAACGCCGCGATGATGGACAAGATCTCGCTGTGCACGCTCGGGCATCTCGAGTCCGGCGACCCAATCGACCTCGGCCAGCGCATGGGCGCCATCGCCGAGCAGTACCCCCACCTCGACATCTGGGGCGGATGCTGTGGCACCTGGGACACGCACCTCGACGAGATCGCCCGCAACATCAGGATGAGTTGAGCTGAAACGAGGACGACGCCGACGCGCTCTGCGTCCCGGCACGCGTAGTCACCCTCGCGCACACGGCACCGACCCGGCGATCCGGGGCAGCTGTCCGCGTTGGACTCGGGGCCTCGGGTGCCGTCAGAGGTCACTTCCGGCCCCGAGTTCGAGTGCGTGCAGGTGCTTCACGAGGGGCGCGGCTGATGTGCCGGTAGGTGACGTCCGATAACGCGTTCCCGTAACCCGTGGACGAGCCACTTGAGAGCGCTGCACTCCGGCCCCAGTCATTCGCACGCGATCACTCGTGATATTGCTAAGCGTGCAGTGCATTCGCACGTACGGGTGATATCGAGTACTAAGTGCGCGTAGGTACGCCGGTTCCGAGCGGGTCGCGATGGCCAGCGGACAGAGCAAAGTGTGCGCCCCCAGCCGGCGGTCTGGGACAAGGGTGAGGAGCTTGACGGTGTTAGTCGAGTTCGAGTGCAAGTCGAAGCGCGTCGTTGATTTCTCTGAGTTCGTCGAGAGTGACGCGGCCAACGAAGTCGCCGAGCCGTTCAGGGGCAACGGCCGAGGTTTGTTCGACAAGTACTTGCGTTTCCTCGTTGTTGATTGTGATGGTTGGACGAAACGATCGAGCCGGAGCGGATCTCGAGGTCGGGGCAACGAGCAGTGTCGACAGCATGAGATCGTCGGACTGAATGATCACCGCGAATCTTGTGCCTTGTTGTTCATGTCCTCGTGTATCTCGTGGCGCGCGAAGGCGATGAATGTCACCACGCACGGACTTCGTCCATGTCCGCCAAAACGCGTCGGCTCTCCGCGAGGTCTTCTTCATCGTTCATGAGTTCGCGCGACTCTGCGCGCATTTGTTCTCGGCGTCGGAGGCGCACAGCGTCCACGAGGGCTTGGCGAATCGCTTCTGAAGCTGTGGATCCATCAGCCATCAATTCGGCAAGCGCCCGTTCAGATCGTTCATCTGTTCGAAAGTTGAGAACTGCCATGGCAACAGCATACGACGAAACGTAAGACAAGACTACTACGACTCGGTGGCGCCGTCCTGACCCTGCTTCGCCACGAGCCGGCGTTCGGTGGCAGTCAGGAAGGCGTCTCGGATCCCGGTCCTCAACCGGACGCTCTCAGGGCAGACCTGCCGGTCAAGGTGGAGGTCCGTGGTTGATGCCGGCCACCAAAGGCCATTCGCGTGCCCCCTGCCGGCGCTTTGTGACAGCTGGCGGCCTCCGGCCGGGCCCGTGGCCGCGCTCCACCACCAGCCAGACTCACGGGAGTGCCAACCTCGCGATATCAGCTCATACCGTTGATGATCGTGACCGACCCGGTCGACGCCGCGTGTCGATGGCCGATGATCGCTTGGTATTCCTCGGACTCGTAGAAGCCTCTCGCTGCTTCCGCATCCGGAAACTCGACGAGGACGGTCCGGGTGTGCGGGTGCTCGCCCTCGAGGGACACCTGCGCCTCGTCGACCGCGATGAAACGTGCTGAGGTTCGGGCCATGGCTGCGCCGAGCTCCGGTTTCACGAAACCGGACTCGTACTCGCCATAGCGGGAGCGGTCGTGGATGGAGATCTCAGCGAGGATGTAGGCCGTCATCGTCCCATCCTCGCGCAAGGCCACCGAGGTGATCGATGACCGCAAGGCACGCCGTACCGGGTCCGCTGTCGCGCAAGGTGGCCCGTCGGAGATATCGCATAGGTGCCGATCAGGGGCACTCCATAACGACGCTCAGTACCTCTGCTCGAGCGAAGAGGTCGCCACCCGATAACGGCCCCTATGTGTGCTTGCTATTGCCTCGCGTCGTGCCGGTTGTTCACCCGAGCGCGATAGCTCAGCGGTGTTTGCTCTTTGGCGGTCGGCGGACCGGCGCACTCGGTGGAAGCGCATTCCGTCGTAGCCGAACGATGCGATCACGGGCGGCCAAACAGTCACGGGTACTGCAGGCTTCGAAACTCGGACCGAATCACCAGCGAAACCTGTCCGTCGAGCCAATCACGTGGCTCGATCAATCCAATGGACGGCGTGCGATGAGCAAGTTGTGCACGCTGCTGAGCACCGTCCGGCCGTTCTGATTCAGTACTTCGACCCTGTTCCGAACGATCCCTCGATCGGGCTTGCTCGCAGATGCGCGTGCTTCAAGGCACGTGAATCGAACCGAAAGTGTGTCGCCATCGCGGGCAGGACTGCTGAACCTCACCTCGTCCCAGCCAAGGCCCGCCATGACCGCAGCGTCAGCTTCGGGAGACGAATGCATCAGCGCACCCTGTATCGCCACAGTATGAAACCCTGATGCGGTCAACCCGCCGAACACGCTGGATCCTGCAGCTGCCATGTCGAGATGGAACGGCTGTGGATCGTATTGCCGAGCAAACGCCATGATTTCCTCGGCCCGGACCTCATAGGCGCCGTGCTCGAAGGACTGGCCAACTTCGTAGTCCTCGAAGTACTTCATCAACGGATTCTCGCAGACTGGTCCGGTCGTACGCAGCTTGTCGTCTGACGGGAAAAGAGGAGCCCCCCTACTCTGACGCCATGATTGAAGACTTCAACGTCGGGTCGCGGTGGTGCGGGGGGAGCGAGGCGGAAGCACGCCGCTGACATCGCGACACGAAGAGCATTCGTCCGAGCGTGACGACCCCGGGCTCGATCGGTCAACCGACGCGCACCGTTACCAGGACCCACCGCCTCCGCCGCCACTGCTGCTGCCCCCTCCACCGCTGAAGCCGCCGCCGCTGCTCTTTGACGTCGCGCTCGACGACGCCTCCATCGATGTCTGCAGGGAACTGTTGAAACTGGCGAGCGAATCGACGAATGCGATCGGGGAGAGGCCGACACCGGGGTAGCGGTACCACGGTACGTCGAACGCCGAGGTGGTCCCATCTCCGCCGTCGATTCCGGCGAAGCGCTTCACCCACGGCTTCACCTGGTTGAAGACGACGGCATAGGGCAGGTAGTCGGTCACGATGCCCCGGCGATCGAGCACGGCAAGACGTTCGCCTTCACCGGCGGAGAAGAGCAGTTCGAAACCGTCGAGTCGAGCGACGAGCGTCGTCCCCTTCGCCGTGCGAATTGGCGCTGATCGACTCACGGCGAGGATGCCGACGCCGAGGGCGATGACGGGCAGGGCGAGCAGGCCGAGGCTGCTGGCGACGGCGAGCACGAACAGCAGGATCATGCCGATGACGGTGACCACGACGCCGAGCCCGGCGGTCTTGGCCCGGGCGTGATCCGGGCGTGACTTCCACCAGCCCTGCGCGACCGATTCCACGAGCATCGCGCTCTTCACCCGGCCGAGCGCCTTGCCCGTCGTGGCGGACTTTCGGATCTCACTCAAGCGCTTCGTCTCGGCACCCGAGAAGATCGCGTTGAGGAAGGCTGTCTCGTATGCGGTGAGCGGTTGTTCCTCGGCTGGGTGCAGCCGGACGAGCGCGTAGTCGTTGTCGACAGCCTTCTTCGCCGGTTCGACGTCGATTCGCACGTGACCGTGTACGGCGAGGTCGAGCAGCATCGCGCTGAGGGCGACGGGTGGGATCTTGCCGTCGCGCACCGCGGGAATGAGGCCGGGCCGGATGTTGTCGGGCGGCGAGAACTCAACCGGGGAGGCGAGTCGTTCGCCGCGGCCCCGGGCCCGTTGTTTGGCGTCTGGCCCGGCAAACGGCCCGCCACCGGAATAGACAAGGTCGCGACCGTGCCGTCCGATGCGAGCGACGATCAGCGCAGCAGCGGCAGTGAGCCCACCGGCGATCGGCAGCTGGCCGCTGGTCCAGTCAAACGCCCGACGGAACGTCTGGTGTGCCTCGAACACCGGCTTCGGATTGATCGATGGGTCGACACCGACGACGAGTTCGACGCCGAGTTTATTCGTACGTACACGTAGTACTGGGCCATCGACGCTGATGCCGCAAAGATCGGTGCGCGCTCCGTTCAACTCGCAATGCGCGTCGGCTGCCGTCCTCGCGGTCGTTCCCAGAAGTCGGAGCTCGATGGTCCGGATCGGCACGACCCACCCGGTGCCCGTCAACGACAGCCTTAACGCGCCGGCCACTACGGCTCGGTCGATCACGTAGGAGATCCGGTACGTCTGCCGTCCGCTCACGGTGATGTCGGCGTCGCCGATCCGAAGGACGGATTGCCCGTCCTTGGTGGAGATGTCAGTCGCCGTCGGCGCGCCGGTAGGTGAGCTCACCGCGCCCCACCGCACGGCAGTGATCCGGTCGAACTTCTCCCACGATTTCCAGCCGGGCTGTCGATCGCGGGTCCACGGATGAACCGTCGGGATGTATCGGAAGATGCCGTGCTTGGTGGTGTCGGAGCCGAAGTTCCAGAGGATCTCCTCGGTCGACTTCAGATCACCGTTGGGAAGGATCTCGGCGTCGATAGCGAACAGATCGATCTGTTCGATGGCAGAAGCGAGATCAGCGATTGGCGGGGGAATGGTGCGCGATAGCTGGTTGGCGTCCGGTAGTCGGATGGCACCGGGCGCGCTGGTGACGCCGACTCCAACGCCTACCGAAGCGTCCGAGCCGATGGATGCCCGGGCCGGTGGGGCGCCGAGGAATCCGAGGCCGGTCAACGCCAGCAACGTGCCAACAATCGAGCGGGCAACTCGCCGGAGAGTAGGGACTGTTCGCATGGTGGATCTTCCGACGGTAGCCCCGAAGCGGTCGTGGGCGGTCTGCGCAGTGTGTGACCGCCCAGGAGGGGCGGGGTGACGTGTGACGCGCCCCGGCGTTCGAATGGCCGGACCTCAGCCGTCCTTGCGGCTGGCGAGCCAGGCACCGCCGATGAGCACGACGCAGCCGGCGAGTTGGAGCGCGACCACCTTGTCGTTGCGGATCGCCACACCGATGCCGAGCGCGAAGATCGCCTCGAGATACGTGACCGTGGAACTGCGAGTGGCACCGACCCGGGCGCCCAGGCTCGTCATCATGACGAACGCCATCGCGGTGCCGAACACGCCGAGCAGGATGACGGCACCGACCGGCCGCCATTCGAACGAGGAGCGTTTCAGGCCCCATGCGCCGAACGGTGCCGTGAGAACGAGCGACAGCATCTGGCACCGCCAGAACACCGGCACTGGGCCGTAGGCCTGGGTGAGGGGCACGGCCAGGTTGGTAGCGATGCCGTAGGACGCGATGGCGATGATGACGAGGGCCACTCCGAAGGCGCTGCTTCGTCCTTCGTTCACCGTCGGGACACCGATGAGCAAGATACCGACGACGCCGACGATCAGGCCGAGACGCTGCCACGGGCCGGGGAGTCGCCGCAGCAGGACCGTCGCCACGAGAGCGGAAAAGATCGGGATGCCGCCGTTGAGCATCCCGGCAAGGCTCGACGACACGTGCTGCTGGGCGATCGGAAACAGCGTCATCGGAAACGCCAGCCAGGTGACCGAGACGGCGGCGATGCGCGGCCATTCGTGACGGGGGATCGCCGCCCGAGCTCCCGGAATCACGGCGAGGGCGAGGAACCCGAAGAGCATTCGTCCGAACGTGACGACCCCGGGCTCGAGCGTTTCCAGTCCTTCGGCGATGAAGAGGAATGAGGTGCCCCAGATCAAGGCCGGTCCGAGAAACAGGAGCCAGTCCTTCGCCGTGAACGCATCGCGGTGGACCCCCTCGGCGGTGAGCCCTCGCGTCGGCACGGGGCGGGTGTCGGGGGAGTTCACGGCCGGACATCCTTCCAGCTCCGGGGCGTCGGAGCGGCCGGCTTTTCCGCGCAGACCGGGCGGCGTGACATATGACTCGAATCGTTGTTGTTCGATCATCGGTCGTCTTCCAGGCGCGATGATTTCGCAGTCCGCGCGGCCGACGCCGACGTTTCTCGCGGTTTGCACCTCGAACCGTTCCGACCCGAATCCCTATCGAGGAGACTCGTGAACACTTCATCCCTACCCGCAGACCGCCCGCTCCTCGAGCGGATGGCGTCGTTCTGCTTCACTCACCGCCGGATCGTGCTGTTGGTATGGATCCTTGCTCTGCCGGCGTCGTTCGCGGTATCGGGTGCGCTCGGTGGAACGTTCAATGATGCGCAGGGCGGCGGTGGCGGGACGGAGTCGTCGAAGGCGATCGATGTGTTCAGTCGTGAGTTTCCTCAGGGCAAGGCGCAGTCGAACGGCGAGGCCGGTGAGATCGTGTTCAAGGTCGACGGTGGGATCGAGTCGAAGAAGGCGGAGATCACGGCGTGGCTCGAAGGGTTCGCGAAGAACAAGATCGTGGCGACCGTGTCAAGCCCGTTCACTTCGACGCAGCCCGGTCAGGTTTCGCCTGATGGAACGGTCGGACTGTCACAGGTGACGTTCAAGCCGGGTGTCGATCTGAACACCCAGCCGTTGAAGTTGGTGAAGACGGCCAAGTCGTTGCGTGCTCTGGGCGTGACGACGGAGTTCGGCGGTCAGCCGTTCGCCGGGTTCTCGCTCCCTCCGAGCGAGGCGTTCGGTCTCTTGGCTGCGGTGATCATCCTGCTGTTGGCGTTCGGGTCGATCATTGCCATGGGCCTGCCGATCCTGACCGCGGCGCTGGGTGTCGGCATCGCCATCGCCGGTGTGGGGATCTGGTCGTCTTTCATGGACATGCCGTCCTTCGTCACGAGCATCACCGGGATGATCGGCCTCGGTGTCGGCATCGACTACGTGTTGTTCATCGTCACTCGTTACAAGGACGAGCTCCATGAAGGGAAGAGTCCTCACGACGCGACGGTGCGTTCGATCAGCACGGCGGGTCGTGCGGTGGTGTTCGCCGGGTGCACGGTGATCATCTCGATGCTCGGCATGTTCTTGATGGGGTTGTCGTTCATCAACGGGATCGCCCTGGCGGGTGCCACGCCGGTATTCGTGATCGTGTTGGCTGCGGTCACGTTGATCCCGGCGATGCTCGGTTTTGTCGGGCACAACATCGACAAGTTCTCGATCCATCGGGGACCGGCGAAGCCGAAGGACCGTGAGACCGGTTGGCATCGTTGGAGCCGTCTGGTGCAGCGCCAGGCGTGGCCGTTCGCGATCGGGGGACTGGTCGTTCTTGTGGTCGCGTCCATCCCGTTGCTGTCGTTGCGTCTGGGGTTCTCCGATCAGGGGAACAACGCCAAGGGCAACACCACCCGGAAGGCCTATGACATCAAGGCGTCGGTGTTCGGTCCGGGTTCGAACGCTCCCGGCCTCATCGCCATCGAAGCACCGACTCCCGAATCGGCGGCGGTCGTGGCGAAACTCGAGGCTGCGGTGAAGTCGACGCCCGGTGTGGCGTTCGCTGCAGCGCAGCCGCTTCCTTCGGGCAAGGCGTTCTTGATCAACTTCACGCCGACGACGGGCCCCCAGGACGAGGCCACCGACAAGCTCGTCCACAACCTCCGCAAGAACGTGATCGCCCCGATCATCGCCGGGAGCGGTGCTACCGCGTACCTCGGCGGGTTCACGGCGACCGGCATCGACTTCGCGTCGCTGATCGGTGGTCGTCTTCCGTTGTTCATCGGTGTGGTGCTGATCCTTTCGTTCCTGTTGCTCATGGCGGTGTTCCGCAGCATCCTCGTGCCGCTCAAGGCCGTGATCATGAACCTGTTGTCGATCGGCGCGGCATACGGACTTGTCGTCGCCGTATTCCAGTGGGGATGGGGCGGATCGCTCCTCGGTGTCGGCAAACCCGGCCCGATCGAGCCATGGATCCCGATGATGATGTTCGCCATCGTCTTCGGACTGTCCATGGACTACGAGGTGTTCCTCCTGTCACGGATCCGGGAGTACTACGACCACGGTAAGGACAACGGCACCGCGGTCGTCGAGGGCCTGGCGTCAACCGCCCGGGTCATCACCGCGGCGGCCGCCATCATGGTCTGCGTGTTCCTCGGTTTCGCATTGGGTGATCGCGCCATCAAGGTGATGGGCCTCGGCCTCGCCACTGCGGTGTTCATCGACGCCACCATCGTGCGCATCGTCATGGTCCCCGCCACCATGGAACTCCTCGGCGACCGGAACTGGTGGTTCCCCCGCTGGCTCGACAAAGCGATCCCGAAGCTCAACGTCGAAGGCACCCCCGAACCCGTCATTGCCCTCAACTAGCCGGCCCGGTCCGGTGAGGTGACACCCGCGAACTCGCCGCTCGGTGGTCCGTCAGCGCCGTTGGCCCGCTCGGAAGAGTTCGACGGCCTTGGCGATTCGGCGCTGGCGGGTCTCGTCGGACTTTGCGGTGACGACCTGATCGACGTGGAAGCGCTGCAGGCTGTTGGGCAGACCGTCAAAGAACGCCTGCATGCCCGATGACGTCAGCGCCTTCGCGAAGTCGTCTGGTAGACCGATCGCCCTCGGGGTGGCGTCAACCCGTAACGACACCGCGATGACGTCGCCGGCGTTGAGGGCCGTCGCGGCGCGGACTGCCGCACTGACCCCGATCATGTGTGTTCCGCCCATGACCGCAACCGTTGAGCGGAACTCGTAGCCGTTCAGCGTGACGGCGACTGGCGGACGGTGCCCGGCCGCGAGTTGGTCGATCACCTCGTCCGGAACGATGATCCCGGTCTTCGTCGCATCGCCGCTGAGCAAGCCGTCGAAGGCCACGGCGTGGCCTGTGGTCTTGATCGGAGTTGCCGGCTTGCTCGGTGCTGGCTTCGGTTTCGCGACCCCGGTCGTTGCGATCTTCTTCGAAGCCATGAGCGGGACGTTAGCGACCGAATGCTCACTTCGCGAACATCTCGGCGGTTCGAATCGCGTTCCTGAACGGATTGCGCCCTCGAAAGCCGATACGACAGGGCCGTTCGGTTGGCAGCCTTGGGTCGGGGAGGCGTCCCGGGTAGCGTGCATCGTATGCAGACCAAGATCGCCTCCATGCTCGGTATCGAGTTCCCGATCCTCGCCTTCAGTCACTGCCGTGACGTGGTGGCTGCCGTCAGCAAGGCGGGTGGTATGGGCGTGCTCGGCGTGACCGCACACACCCCCCGTCAGCTGGAGATCGACTGCGATTGGATCGAGGAGCAGATCGGCCCGAGCAAGAGCTACGGCATCGACGTGCTCATTCCCGCCAAGTACACCGGCTCCGACGAAGGCGGGCTCACTGCGGAGCGGCTTGCTCCGATGATCCCCGCCGAGCACCGCATGTTCGTGAACGAGATCCTCGCCCGCTACGACGTTCCTCCGCTGCCCGAGGGCGAGATCGCCCCGACCGGCGAAGGCACGTGGTCGCACAAGGGTGCCCAGCCCCTCGTCGACATCGCGCTCTCCCGCAAGATCCGCCTCATCGTGAATGCGCTCGGTCCGGCTCCCGCAACGCTCGTGACCCAGGCCCACGAAGCCAACGTGCACGTGGCCGGGCTCGTCGGCACGAAGGTTCACGCGGAGCGTCAGGTCAACAACGGCGTCGACTTTGTGGTTGCCCAGGGCTACGAGGCGGGTGGGCACACCGGTGACATTGCGTCCATGGTGCTCGTCCCGGAAGTGGTCGACGCCATTTCGCCGGTTCCCGTCGTCGCCGCCGGCGGCATCGGCCGCGGTCGCCAGATCGCCGCGGCGATGGCTCTCGGCGCACAAGGCGTGTGGACGGGTTCGGTCTGGCTCACCACCGAGGAAGCCGAGACGCACCCGGTCGTCAAGCAGAAGTTCCTCACCGCGACCTCGAGCGACACCGTGCGCTCTCGGGCCAGCACCGGCAAGCCGGCCCGTCAGCTCCGCACGGCATGGACCGACGAGTGGGAGAACCCCGACAACCCCAAGCCGCTCGGCATGCCCCTCCACGGCATGTTGATTGCCGAGGCGCAGCGGCGGATCGGGCGCGGCGCGAACGTTCCCGGATCGGGCGCCGAGCGATTGGTGAATTATTTCGTCGGTCAGATCGTCGGCAACATGAACCAGATCAAGCCGGCCGGCCGAGTGGTCATGGACATGGTGGAGGAGTACCTCGAGGTGGTCGAAGGATTGGCGGCAAGTCTTCACCCCGACGCGTGAGGTTTCGAATTATCCTAAGTGCGCTGATCATCGGCGCGCTTTGTATGACAACCTCGACCTCACAAGCGCAGCCCGGGATTGCCCTGGTTCCGATTGCGGTGAACATCGAGCAGCCGATCTCGTCGACGGTGCGTCCGGGCGACGACACGATCTATGTCGTCGAGAAGACCGGACGGCTGCGTGCCGTGGTCAACGACGTGGTCCGCGATCAACCGGTGCTCGATATCCGATCGCTCGTCTCGACGAAAAACGAGCGCGGGCTCTTGCAGGCGTCGTTCCCGCCCGGTCCGCCATCGTTCGTGTACGTCACCTACGCCGCGCTCGACGGGGCGTGGACACTCGCCGAGTACGCGTTCGACGGCGCCATCGCCGACCCCGCCACCGGGCGGATCGTGCTGCAGTTCCCGCATCCGAACGACGACCACTACGGCGGATCGCTGGCGTTCACCGCGGACGGACTGCTCCTCGTCGGGCTGGGAGATGGTGGTGGCGTAGGAACCAAGGGCGGCGTGGGCGACGTCCCGAACAACGCGCAACGGCTCGACCGGTGGTTCGGCAAGCTGCTTCGCATCGACCCTCGACGCTCGGCCGACGGGGCCATGCCCTATACCGTCCCCGACACGAACCCCTTTGCCTCGGGTCGTGCACCCGGCCCGGGTCTCGGGGTAACGACAAAGGCACTCGCGGAGATCTACGCGTACGGCCTACGCAATCCGTGGCGCATCTTCCTCGAGCCCGATGGGGTGTTGTGGATCGCCGACACTGGCCAAGCGAGTTGGGAAGAAGTCAACAGGGTGACGCTCGAGCAGGCCCGTGGAGCGAACTTCGGATGGCGCCTCCGCGAGGGCACCAAGGGATACCGCGGCGGGGCGAAGCCGAAGGGCGCCATCGATCCGGTCTACGAGTTCCCGCACGACGGCCGATGCGCGGTGATCGGCGGTGCTGTTGCACGCGTTGGATCGCTTGCCGGGGCCTACGTGCACGCGGACCTGTGCACGGGGACGTTCTACGCAGTGCGCCGAGGTGTCGGCGGCCGGTGGATGGGGACCAAGCTCGCGCTGCAATTGCGGGCCCCCACGTCGATTGCCCTGGATCCGCGGGGTCAGCTCCTGGTGACCGCGTATTACGGAACGCTGGCGAGGCTCACGAGCTGATCGTGACCGCGAGGTTGCGCTCCTGTTCGCGCGAGCGAACCGGAGCACAACCTTGGAGAGCGCGTGTCCTCAGCCCCGGGCACCCATCAGGTGTTCGAGGCCGAGTTGGTTGAGGGCCACGAACGCGCAGCCGCGGGCCGCTGCGTCGTCGGCATCGAAGTCCTCCCAGCTCTTGCGGTCATTGAGCAGATCGACGTAGGTCTCGCCCACCCCCAACGTCGGGGCGTGGATCTCTCCGACGCGGGCTTCCTCCAGGGCGGCCTGCACCTCGGGGTCGGCACGATACGCGGCAGCGCGCTCCTTGAGAAGAAGGTAGGTGCGCATATTGGCTGCAGCGGACGCCCAGACCCCCTTGTCGTCCTCGGTGCGTGACGGCTTGTAGTCGAAGTGGCGGGGTCCGTCGTAGTCCGATCCCTCGAGGAGGTCCACGAGGAAGAACGCGCTGAGCAGATCACCGTGTCCGAACACGAGGTCCTGGTCGAACTTGATGCCCCGCTGGCCGTTGAGGTCGATGTGGAACAGCTTGCCGTGCCACAGCGCTTGGGCGATCCCGTGGACGAAGTTGAGCCCCGCCATCTGCTCGTGACAGACCTCGGGGTTGAGCCCGACGATGTCTCGGTGCTCGAGTGAGTTGATGAAGGCAAGCGCATGGCCGATGGTCGGCAGAAGGATGTCACCGCGGGGCTCGTTCGGCTTCGGCTCGATGGCGAATCGGATGCCGTAGTTCTTGTCCTTGACGTATTGCGCCAGCGTGTCGAGACCCTCGCGGTAGCGATCGAGCGCGCCGCCGACATCCTTGGCGCCGTCGTATTCCGATCCTTCGCGCCCGCCCCACAGAACATAGGTCTTCGCACCGAACTCCGCGGCGAGGTCGAGGTTGCGCATGACCTTACGGAGCGCGAATCGGCGGATGTCGCGGTCATTGTTGGTGAAGCCACCGTCCTTGAACACCGGGTGGGTGAAGAGGTTCGTCGTCATCATCGGGACCTTGAGCCCGGTCTCGGCGAGCGCCGCCTTGAACCGGTCGATCCCCGCCCGGCGATCGGCGTCGCTCAACTGGAACTGGACGAGATCGTCGTCGTGAAAGGTGAGGCCGTAGGCCCCGAGCTTGGCCAGCTCGTGGACTGTCCGGACCGGATCGAGCGGCTCGCGGGTGGGATCCCCGAAGGGATCACGCGCCTGCCAGCCCACGGTCCACATGCCGAAGGTGAACTTGTCTGCGGGGGTGGGCATCATGATCGGACTCCGTTGGTGGTGGGGCGTGTGGCGGTCCGGCCTGCGGCGTGTCGAGGCCGTCCCGCGCCGGGAAGACGCCCGGCTCGGAGTGAAACTTAGCGGCGCATCGACTTCGCCGTGGCCAGCAGTTCGAGGAACTCCTCGTCGGACAGGTCCGCGGGGACACCCATCACTTTCGGGCGCAGACGTCCGGCGATCTCGGTGGCCAGGTGGACGCGGGCCGGTTCGGCCAGTGATGACCGCCGGGCGAGGAACGACTGCACCAGGCCCACCTCTGCAGGGGTGATGCGGACGGCGTCGATCGCCCGCGCCGTCGCCAGGCCGGCCTCGTCCACCGCGGCAGACACCGGCTGGGTGGCCCGCCATGGCGGTCCTTCCGGCCCCCAAAGTTGCTCGCGGCCCTTGCGTTTCCGCTCACGTCCGGGCACGAACGACACGACGGTTCCCGCGGCGATGTCGCCGAGTCGCTGAGAGGTACTCGTCGCCAACACGGAGGTCATGCCGACGAGGTAGCCAGTGGGGAGGAAGTCGACGAATCGCAAGAGGTTGCGGATTGCGCTCGCCCGGAAGCCGATCGGACCGCCGCGCAGAGTTACGACCCGAAGCCCGACGATTCGCTTCCCCGGCCCGCGGCCCTGATCGAGCATGTCGAACGCGACGGGGAGGAAGAAGAGGACAAGAAAGCCGAGGACCGCACCCGCAGCCGCCGACACATTGCTGCGACCCAACCCGTAGGTCACGGCGATGATCAGCGCGATCTGAATCGCGAGGTCGATGACACCGGCAATGGCGCGACTGCCGATCGACGCCAACGGCAATGTGATCGGAAGTCCCTCCGGGCTTACTCCTTCGAGACGATCCGTGCCCACCATCCCAACCTACGGTCTGTAACGTCATTGCCATGACCGACGGGCCGTCTCGCGCGGACTTCCTCGAACTCGGCGAACCCCGCTGGCGAGAACTCGACGCGCTGATCGCCGTCGGGTCCACGCCCCGCCGGAAACGGTCACTCCGCCCCGAACAGATCCGTCGCCTCGGCATGCTTCACCGCTCCGTGAGTGCTGACCTTGCTGTTGCCCGAACCTGGTTCGTGAACGACCCGGTCACCTCTGATCTCGAACGACGCGTCGCCCGGAGCGGACCGATGCTCTACGACCGGGCCCCCGGCGGGATCGGATTGCGCGCCTTCGTCACCCGGACCTATTGGCGATTGGTCGCAGAACGTCCGGCGATCCTCGCGTCCGCCGCCCTGCTCATGTTCCTTCCGGCGGTGGCCGTCGGCATCTGGGCTCTCCTGTCACCTGAACGAGCGAACCTTCTGCTCGGCGATCGGTTCCAGGGGCGGACCAGCGCCGGAGATCTCGGATTCAGTGTCGGTGAGCAGACGAAGTTCGCTTCGGAGATCTTCGTCAACAACATCCGCGTGAGCATTCTCGTCTTCGCTCTCGGGATCACGTGCTGTCTCGGCAGCGCGTGGCTTCTGGTGTTCAACGGCGCCCTGCTCGGGATGGTTGCCGGCACGTCGATCGCCGACGGTTACGGCGACGTCGCGCTCGCGTTGATCGTCGGCCACGGGGTTCTCGAGCTGTCGATCATCGTGATCGCGGCCATGGCCGGCATGCGCATAGGGATGGCGATCATCCGGCCCGGGAACGAGTCCCGCCGACGCGTCATCATGCGCGAATCGCAATCTGCGGTGCTGATCGTTCTCGGAACGATGCCGTTCTTCGTTCTCGCCGGGCTGGTCGAAGGCTTCTTCACGCCGGCCGGTCTCGGCGTCGTGGTGGCGTCGATCGTGGGGGTCGGCCTCGGTGCCGGCTACTGGACCCTGGTGTGGACCTTGGGCAGTCGGCCGCTCCGACGGGAAAGATACGCGCGCGTAGCAGTTGCTGCGAGCGTATGAGGCGGAGCAGAAACAACCAGAGCGCCGGTGCCGGTCAGACGAGAAATGAGCTTGTCGCGATCGGTCATCAGATCCTCTGCGGCGAGTCGCAGAGCGGGTCGAGAGCCGTGACGAGCCAAAAGCACCGCCGGGTCGTCGGGAGTCGCCACGATCACATCGTGTGATGCCTGCAGCCGGGCCACAGCGGAGACGAGTCCACCGGCGTTGGCCTCGTCGAGAAGCTCCACCAGAACGATGACCACGGATCGCCGCACTGCCGGGAGCCGCAAGGCGGCCTTGCTGTGGTCGGCCTCGACGAGGCTCGGCGTGAGGCTGAGCACGGCGTGCACGATGCCTTGTCCGCCGCGCCGTTGCGGATTGAGGCGCGCCCGTTCATCAGAGTCGTAGGCGAGGAACCCGACCCGGTCACCCACTTCGTCGGCGACCAGGGCGAGGGCGACAACGGCGTCGAGGAGGGCGTCGAGGCGGCTGGTGGACGAAAGGTCATCTGGAATGCTGAGCCGCCGTTCGCCGGGGCGGATCCCGTCACCGAGCGACTCGTCGAGACGGACGTCTTCTCCGGCGAACGATCCGGCGCTGAGTCGACCGCTCTCCACGGCGATGACCAGATCGCGGTCGTCCTCTTGGCGGTAGACCGTGCTCATCGCCCGGCCGGTTCTCGCAGTGGCGAGCCAGTTGATCTGGCGAACATCGTCGTCGGGTCGATACTCGCGCACCGCCTCGAACTCGGTCCCGATGCCCAACGGCCCGCGATTTCGACCGTCGACCTGGAGGAGCCCACGTCGAGCTGCGAGCACGAGTCGGTGCGCGTTGGGAATGTCGGCGTGGACGGTTATCTTCGGCGCGCCGGCCAACTCGTGCACCATGCTGGCGAGGCCGAGGGGGCCGACCAATCGCGCAGCCGCAGGTGAAAGCTGATGAAATCCGCGCCGGCTTGCCGTGATCGATCCTTCGAGCGTCATTCCCTCGGCGGTGTTCGGCGTTACCCGGACGTCGGCTCCGATCGGCTGACGAATCGTGACTGCGCTCGCTCTCCGCGTCACCGAGGACGGTGTCAACGCCACTCGAAAGGACGACGCGACGCGCCGGGCCAGCGGTGGCACGGTGTACGTGGCCGCTGGGGCCGTCCGCACGAACTGCAGGTCGATGAGAGCAACGGCGAACAGGACTACCCAAAGCGCGCTTATCACTGAGATCGGAGCGACGAGACCGAGGGCTCCGACGGCGGCAACGAGGCCGGCGAGTCGTCGAGTCGGGGCCATCTACCGCGGCACGGTGACGCTCTGCAACGCGACTGCGACGAGATCGTCCGGTCGGTAGCGTTCCATCTCGGCTTCCGGTCGCAGGACGAGACGATGACGCAGGACCGGCTTGGCCATCGCGGCCACGTCGTCTGGTGTCACGTAACCCCGACCCTGGAGCGACGCGAAGGCCTTGGACGTTGCGAGGAGCTGCACCGTTGCTCGGGGTGAGCCGCCGAGCGCGACCGCAGGAAGGGTTCGCGTGGCGCGGACGATGTCGACCACGTAGTCGAGGACGGCGTCGGTGACCGTCACGGCATCGACCGCGGCCCGGAGGCGCTGGAGTTCCGCGGAGTCGCACACCGAGGACACGTCGTCCAGGGTGGCGGGGCGGACGCCTTCGTGGCGGAGACGCAACATGGACGTCTCGTCCTGTTTCGACGGAGCAGCAACATCGACCTTGACCGTGAAGCGGTCGAGCTGTGCCTCCGGGAGGGGGTAGGTGCCCTCGTATTCGATCGGGTTCTGCGTGGCGACGACGAAGAACGGGTCGGGCAGCGCACGGGTGGTCCCGTCGACTGTCACCTGCGACTCGCCCATCGCCTCGAGCAACGCCGCCTGGGTCTTCGGCGGTGTCCGATTGATCTCGTCGGCGAGGAGAACGTTGGTGAATACCGGCCCAGCCCGGAAGCTGAGTTCGCCGATCGCTCCGCCCATCAGGGTCATCGTGCCAGTCAGGTCGGTCGGGAGGAGATCCGGGGTGAATTGGGCCCGTCGAAAGGTGAGACCAAGCGCCCTGGCCACGGCGTTTGCGAGGAGGGTCTTCGCCGTGCCGGGAGGTCCTTCGAGCATAACGTGGCCCCGCTCTGCCAGGGCAACGAGCTTCGATTCAACGACCGCGTCTTGGCCGACGACCACCTTGCGAACTTCGGAAAGCACGCTGTCACGGAGCTGTTGCATGGTCACGCTTCCTTTTGTTGGGTCGGTGTGGTCGCCTCGAAATAGGAGGCAGTGGAACGGACCTTCGGGTCGAATGGTTGGGTCGGTGTGGTTGCCTCGAGATCGGAGGCAGTAGAACGGACCTTGGGGTCGGAGCGGTCGAGCAGCGATGCGATGGCCGCAACATGTTCATAGCGACCGGGCGGAAGTGGCCGGTCGGGCAGGTCCGGCGCGCCGATGCGGCGACCGATGGAGAACATCCAGACGAGCACCGCGAGGAGGAGACCGAAGAGCATGGTTCGGACGTTCGCCGGGATAGCGGAGAAACCGGCACCACCTCCGGAGCGAAATCCATGGCCCGCTTCGGCGAACACGACTCGTTCGGTGTTGCCAAGGAGCTTGAGCGCGAACACGGCGTTGTCGGTCTGGGCCAACGTTGCGTTGCTGAGGATGGACGGGTCGGCCAGCGCGTCGAACGAACCCTGTTGGGCAAGCACGACCCGGAAGTCTGCATCGACCACCGCGGTGAAAAACTTCCCGGTGAGGTCTCGCCATACCACTGGAGTCCCAGAAGTAGTAAGTGTGCGTGTGATGCCGGTTCCGCCGATGGTTTCGACCGTTCCCTTCGCGCCCTGCCGCACGTCGGCGGGCTCATCGACTTGTTCGTCGTCGCCGTTCCAGATTCGTCCGATCCATCGGCCCGAACGGCTGCCTCCGCCGAGGAGGCGACCACCCCGCAGAACGAATGCGGCGAGGGCATCAGTCTCGGCGGGGGAGAGGCTCTGGTCGAGCACCACGAGGCGATCGTCGGTCGATACCTCGTTCCGAGCGATTGCTTCATCGAGCGGTCGGGTGAGCTGCGCCACTTCGGTGCCCTGCTGGCGAAGGAGTTCGCTGAGTGCCGCCAGACCGGCAGGGGAAGTCGCGTAGCTCGATGCCGCCGGTCCTCGGGCGCCGCGTGTCTGCTGAGCCAGTTCCCTGATCACCGCCAGGACCAGCACCGCCGTGACGATGATGGCGAGGATCTTGCGCCCGCGACCCGCGAGCGAAGGCGCCAAGATCGCCGAGTCTTCCGCCCCGACGACGGCGGGTGGGGCCACCGAGAGCGAGGCGTTCGTGTTCAAGTGCGCTTCCTTCGCCACCTGCGGCGCTTCGCAGTCGGAGCGACCGTTCGCTGTCTCTGCCTGGCCATGTCGATGCCGACACTGACGACCCCGGGCCACTGGTCCTTGGCGACGAGGACGTCGGCGATGGATGCCTGGCTCGAGCCATAGGCGATCTCGTCGAATCGGGTCGTGAGTCCGGTAAAGGCTGCGTCATCGAGTTGGCGGACCAATTCACCGTTTGGTCGTTGTTCAGGGATCCGAACGGCGTGGCCCTCGGCAAGTTGACGAAGGCCGGCACGAAAGCGCAACCGCACGGCGTCGCCGAATCGTCCGGATCGTTCGGCATCATCGGCCTGGCGTTCGAGTTCTGCTGCGGTCCGATCGTCGCTGTTTCGTCGTTCGGCTTCCTTCGCCTTGACGTTTCGCGACCGAGCAAATCGGAGCAGGGCTGTGGTGGCGGCGGTGAGGACCACGAGCACCAAGACGATCCACACGGCATTGCCACCGCCGGGGAGGATTTCATTGAGTTGGCGCACGATCCATCCGAAGGGACGGCCGATCGGACGGACCCGATCACCGAGCCAGTTGAGGAGGCCGCGCAACGGCTGGGGAGACTTCTCGGCTTGGAACCGGCGCTCGCGCAAGATGGCCTGGGCGGCGCGCCGCGCTTCGTCGGGCGAGGGCGTCGTTGCGTTGGCGGACATCACCGGTGTTGCCCGAAGTGCCTGTGCGCTCGGTGGGTCATGTCGGTGCTTGCGGCGAACGTCAGTCGGACAGCGACGATGCCAGCACCTCGAGATCGAAGCCTTCCTTGCGGACGCGGAGTTCCAAGTAGATCAGCACCGCCATCGCCGCCGAGACCGGGGTGGTCACCGCGGTGGCGACCGTACCGGCGATCGCCAGCCACACGAACTCGAACGCCTTGTTGTCGCCGCCGAGAGCCCCGAGGATCCCGGTGATGACCGTCTGGAGGAGTTGGGCCACGATGCCCGTCAAGATGCTCGTGACGATCAGATTGCCGAACACCTTCCACCAGAAGCCCTTCGTGAGCCCGAACGAGCGCTTCACTGAACCGATCGGGCCGAGCCGCTCGACGATGATCGCCGGGACCGCCGTCGACACCCGGATGAAGAACCAGAAGAACGCAATGACCATCAGGATCGCTCCGAGGATCGCCAGTAAGGCGATGCCGGCAATCGCGCCGACGACGATGAGTGCGATGGCGGGTAGGGACGCTCCGAGCGCTCCAATGGCGGAGACGACGTAGCTGCCGATCGACGCGGGCGTGCGGCGCAGGGCGTACGAAAGCGATTCACCCGCCTTCGGACGACGACCGAGGTGGTACTCAGCGATGAACCACGTCAGTGCGCCCGTGACAACCGTGGTCGCGATCAGGCCGAGGACCACGGTGGCGACGATTGCGCCGATCTGGCCCGACGTGACCTCGGGAAGCTCCCCGGCCTTGGTGGCACCGATGTCGTCGATGATGGAGATGGAGGTCAGCGCGATCAGCACTTGGAAGGGCAGCACCATCAATGCGGCCATCGGAAAGAGCACGCGGAAGTTGGCGGACACGATCTTGATCGACGCGTCGATCCGCTCGCCGAGCGTGCGCTCGCGCAGCTCGGGGACTTTCGTGGGGGTCGACGCCGGAATCACCGACTCATTGTTGCGCGCTTCCTGCCGAAGTGGCGTTCATGTCGCCGCGTCGGCGGCTTTCGTGCCGCGATGTTTCTATCGGTTGTGCACGCTTCTGGACTCTTCGGACATACTGCTCGTCATGAACTCGCGAACGGAACTGTTGGTCAACCGATCATCGATCGGAGAGACCGAACTGCGTACGACGGGTACGGACGAATTGGCACCCGATCATGTCCGCCTGGAGATCGAGCGGTTCGCACTCACCTCGAACAACATGACCTATGCCCAGTTCGGCGACCAGCTCGACTACTGGGGCTTCTTTCCGGCAGAACTCCCGTGGGGCAACGTGCCGGCGATGGGATGGGGAAGGGTTACGGAGTCGCGCGTCGGTGGTGTTGGCGTCGGGGAGCGCTTCTACGGCTGGTACCCGATGGCGACGAGCGTCGATGTGCTCGCCACCCCCGTTCCTCTCGGCCTGCGTGACGACGGCGCCCACCGGGCCAAACACGCTGCGGTGTACCGCATGTTCACGCGAACCGATCTCGATGCTCTCTACACCACTCCTGATGACGAGGATCGGCACTCGCTGCTGCGCGGGCTCTTCCTGACGGGGTTCCTCATCGACGGGTTCCTCGGCGCGTCGTCGTACGACGGGGCAACCCAGGCGATCGTCCTTTCGGCGAGCAGCAAGACCGCGCTCGGCTATGCCCACAGCGCGAAGGGTCGTGACCTCCGGCTGATCGGGCTGACGTCGGCGTCGAACCGGGAGTTCGTCGAAGGCATCGGTCTCTACGACGCCGTGCTGGCCTACGACGAGATTGACGACATCGCCAAGGAGCCGTCGGCCGTCATCGACATGGCGGGGTCCGGATCGGTCGTGGCTGCGGTGCACGAACGGCTCGGTGACCTGATCACCTACTCCATGGGTGTCGGCAAGAGCCATCACGATGCACCGTCGGCCCGCGTGACGGCAGGACCCCGGCAGCAGATGTTCTTTGCCCCAACCGCGATGGGCGATCGGGTGCAGGAATGGGGTGTGGACGAATACCAGCGGCGCATCAAGGAAGGGCTCGCGTCGTTCATCGACGACAGCCATCGCTGGTTGGAGATCGACGAACGCCGCGGCCCCGATGCGGCGGACGGTTCGTGGGCGTCGCTGTTCGCCGGAACGGTGGCGCCGAGCACCGGGCTCATCGTGTCGCTGCACGGCTGAGCTCGCGGCTGCGGCGAGTCCAGGGGCGTTCGCGCGATTCTCAATCCGCTGTCACATGGCGTCGGGTTGCAGGCCCCCGACGATGGTCGGCAAGTACTCGGTGACGGTGGGGTGGATCGGAAGCCACGAGGCGAGCGCCGACACTGGTGCACCGACGTGCATCATCAGGCTGATGCTCTGCACGATCTCCTCGCCGTGAAGTCCGAGACACGCCGCGCCCAGGATCTCGCCGGTCGAGGTGTCGGTGACGATGTGCACGAGACCATCGGTCTCCCCGTCGAGTACCGCCTTCGTCACCCGGGCCATGG
This sequence comes from Acidimicrobiia bacterium, assembly GCA_031423635.1. Classification (GTDB taxonomy): domain Bacteria; phylum Actinomycetota; class Acidimicrobiia; order Acidimicrobiales; family JANYDT01; genus JANLQX01. The sequence continues at coordinate 55,018 of JANPFX010000294.1, forward strand.
GGAAGCTGACTGTCGAGATCGATCGGCCGCTGCGCCGCGCTTCATCAAAGGTCATGCCGACGCGGCCGAGCGGGGGATCGGTGAACAGGGCATACGTGGTGACGCGCCCGGCGACCGATCGCGCACCACCGGCGAGGTGGTCGGCGAGGATCTCGAAATCCTGATACGAGGTGTGGGTGAACGCGCCTCGGCCGTTCACATCGCCGACCGCGTAGATGCCCTCGGCGGATGTCTGGTACACCTCATCGGTCGTGATGAAGCCACGGCTATCGCGGTTCACGTCGACGGTTTCCAGTCCGAGTCCGTCGCTGTTCGGCACTCGTCCGGATGCCACGAGTATGTGCGACGCCTGAATGGTCCGGCCATCGCCCAGGGTGACCATGACCCCGTCGTCGGCGGACGACACCGACGTGGTCTCGGTCGCTTCGATCACGTCGATCTCCTCGCGACGGAGGAACTGCGCGATCGCCGCCGAGATCTCCACGTCCTCGCGCGCGACGATGCGCGGAGCGCGCTCCACAACGGTGACGGCGGATCCGAACCGGCGGAAGATCTGGGCGAACTCCAAGCCGATGTAGCTGCCGCCCAGGACGACGAGGTGGCGGGGCAGCTCCTCGAGGTCGAGGACGCTGACGTGATCGAGCCATGGCGTGTTGTCGAGACCGGGGATGGGAGGCGGAATGGACCTGCCGCCGGTGTTGATGATGACCCGCCGGGCGCGGAGCCGCTGACCATCCTGCGCTCCGCCGTCGACCTGTACGACGTGCTCGCCAGCTTCGGTGCCGTCGAGACGCGCCGAGCCGCGGTACAGGGTGATGACCGGATCGTTCTCGAGCCACGAGTTCGATCCGGCGCGCCAACCTGCCAGCAGCGCGTCCTTGCGGCCGATGACTTCGGCGAAGTCCACCCGCACCTCTGGACAATGGACACCCAACGCGGCACTCGAGCGCGCCACGTGCGCCGCCCGCGCTGAAGCGCGGATGGCTTTGGTCGGTCGACAACCCGTGTTGATGCAGGTGCCGCCGAGGTGGCTTCGTTCGATGATGGCCACTCGCTCGCCACGACCCGCCAGGGTCGCGGCGAGTCCCGGCCCGGCCTGGCCGGCGCCGATGACGATCGTGTCGAAAGTGGTGATTGCGGTCGGGTGCATGAGACCCAGGTTGCCGCGTCGTGGGTCACCGGACCTGAGAGCCGTCCTCAGCAGCCTTCAGCGCTCCTCAGGCCGTCCTCAGTTTCGTGCCGACGGGCGTCGTACCGGTCGTGCGCGGTGCGCATCCTGTCTCTCTGAGTGCTCGATCGTCCAATCACAGAAGGCGCCGGAGCAGGGAGTCCAGCTGACGCTGTTGCGCCGGACTCAACTCCGAGAAGAGCCGTGTCTGATTGTCGAGGTAAGCGACGAGCGCTCCGTCGACCAGGCGCCGACCGGCCTTGGTGAGCGCGATCGGCTCCGAACGGCGGTCCTTCGGGTCACGACGTCGCTCGACGAAGCCATGCTCTTCGAGGTTGTCGATGCGATTGGTGATTCCGGCTCGGGTGACCATGACCCGGTCGGCGAGCTCCGACGGGCGAAGCACGAACGGCTCGCCACTGCGTCTGAGCGCCGACAAGACGTCGAACTCGCCCACCGACAGGCCATGGTCGACAAGGGTTGCCTCGAGTTGGCGCATAGACAGGGTGACGAAGCGGTTGCATCGGGCGAAGAGTGCCATGGGCTGGAATTCGAGCTCGGGTCGCGCTGACTGCCACCCTCGGAGCAGTTCGTCGATGGGGTCGTGGTCGTCCATGCATTCAACGTAGTCAATCCCTGTATAGTTAGATACCTAACTATCGGGAAGCGAACAAAATCCCATGGACAAGACGACGACCACGAGAAATGAACATCGGCCGAGAACGGGAGCGGCCCGATGAACGCCCTTCGTCTCGCCACGGCGATGCTCCTTGGCCTGTTGGCGGGTGCGCTCTGCCTCGAAGGCCTCGTGCTCGTCCCGTACTGGCGATCTCTTCGTTCGGATGCCTTCGCCGATCTGCACGCGGGGTTCGCTCCGCGCCTCTACCGGTTCTTCGCCCCGCTGACGGCCGGGGCCACGTCGATGTCTCTTGTTTCAGGGATAGCGGTCACGTGGAGATCGGAACAGGACCTTGCCGATTGGTACACGGTCGCCTCCGCTGTCTTGGCCGCTTCGCTCCTGGCCTTCTACCGGCTGTACTTCCATTCGGCGAACGAACGCCTGCCGGTGTTGGCTGCCGACGGCGACGACACCGCCCTCTCGGCGGAGCTCCGTCAGTGGCAGCGAATCCACCTGGCCCGCACCGTCGTCAGCGTTGGCGCGTTCTTCCTTGCGGTGCTCGGGGTCGCTGTCTGACACCGTTCCGGCCGATGCAGTCTAGAGCGTCGTGTTCCGACCGAAGCGATGCTCGGGCAAACCGACGATGCCGAGAACGTCACCGACCGCAAGGGCGAGGACCGAACCGGCAAGAGGCTGGGAGCGGAGTTCGCCGTCGGTCAGCCCGTCGCTCGCGGTGGTGACGAACAGCGTGGCGAGGTCGGGCCCACCGAACGCCGGACAGGTCGGCCGCTGCACCGGCAGTCGCACGGTCCGCTCGAGGGTGCCATCGGGTCGGAAGCGGCTGAGCTTCCACCCATCCCAGTGGGCGAGCCACACGTGTCCGTCGGCGTCCACGCAGGCCCCGTCGGCCACACCTTCTGGTCCGACGGGCGCGAAGGGACGCCTGGTGCTGTGCGGATCGGCCGTGTCATAGCGGTACATCGTCGGATCGGACGAGTCGGCCCAGTAGCCGATCGTTCCATCCGGCGATGTGCACGCTCCGTTGGGCACACCGCACCCGCTCCAGAGGTGCTCGAGGTCGAGCGTTCCGGCGACGGTCTCGCTGACCCGATACAGGGTGCCTCGTCGGCCGTCCCCCGCGTCGTCCATCGTGCCGACAACGAAACGTCCCTGGGCGTCCACGCGCCCGTCGTTGAACCGATTTGTGGTCGGCTCGTCGGTTGGCATCGCGGCGCGAACCGTGAAGGGTTCCGGGGCCGAAGGGTCGAAGTCCCAGAGCATCGATCCGGCGATGAGGAGTCGGCCGTCGGGACAGAGCGCGGCCGAGCCGACAAGCTCAGGGACAGGCCAGGTGCGGTGCTCGTCTGCCCCAGGCATCCAGAAGCTGATCGTTCGTCGCTTGAGGTCGAGCCACCACAGGCCGCCACGGTCGACGTCCCAAAGCGGACCCTCGCCAAGAAGGTTCTGCGCGCGAACTGCTTCTCGGACGGGTAGGGAATGGTCGGTCATGGATGCTCTAGTCGGCAAGTCTGGCTCCACTTCCGGCGAACCCGAACCGACTGGCGGTTGATCGTGCTGGGCGGGTCGTGTCAGGGTGCTGGTGCTGCGATCGACGCACCTGAAGTCGATCGCCATTCGTGAGCTTCAGCAGCACTCGTCAGCCGTGATCCGGCGCGTGCGCGCCGGGGAGACCCTCGGGGTGACCGACCGGGGAACGCTCGTTGCCGTTCTCGTACCTCCGTCCTCCCTTCGTGGCTCGGCGGCGCTTGTCGCCAGCGGACGAGTGCGAAGGGCCACCGTTGCGCCTTCCGACCGTCCCCCGCCGAGCGTGCGTTCGTTGTCGACATCGTCGGTGCTCGACGCCCTGCGAGCCGACGACTGAGAGATGTCCATCACGTATCTGGACACGTCGGCCTTCTTGAAGCTCCTCGTCCAAGAATCGAGTTCGGACGACGTGCGGGCCGCGGTCACACACGTCGAACTCTGGTCGTCGACGCTCTTGGCCGTGGAGGCCCACCGCGCCGCGCTTCTCCTCGGCATTGCGCCTGAGGAGGTCGACCATGCGCTCGCTGCTGTGACTTTGGTCCCGTCGGAGACGACCTTCATGACCGCACGGTCCATCGGGACGGCAGACCTTCGAACCCTCGACGCGTTGCATCTCGCGTCCGCCCTCGAACTCGGCGATGATCTCGGATCGCTCTTGACCTTTGATCGTCGCCTCGCCGCCGCAGGTGACCTCGCGCATCTCGCGATCCTCGCTCCTGGGATGGGCCCGGGCTGGTGGATCTGACCGACCTCCGACTTCGCCGACTGCATGCGGGTCGGCGTTTGCACGGCGCCCCGACCCGACCTCGGGAAGCGTGTCCAAGCCCTCAGTTGTGCAGGGGGAAGTGACAGGCCACCTGTTGTCCGTCCCCGATCTCGGTCAACGGCGGCTCGATCTGTGCGCATATCTCCTGTGCTTTCCAACAACGCGTTCGGAAGCGGCAACCTGACGGGGGGTCAGCGGCGTTCGGCGGATCCCCGCTGAGGACGATGCGCTCGCGTCCCCGTTCGACGAGCGGATCAGGAATGGGGGCAGCCGACAGGAGCGCGGAGGTGTAGGGATGGGCCGGCGACGAATAGAGCTGTGCGGTCGGAGCGAGTTCGACGATCTTGCCGAGGTACATCACCGCGACGCGGTCACTGAGGTGTCGCACGACGGAGAGATCGTGGGCGATGAAGAGATACGCGAGGCCGAACTCATGGCGTAGCCGTTGCAGGAGGCGGATGATCTCGGCCTGGATGCTCACATCGAGCGCCGAAACGGGTTCGTCGAGAGCGATGAGGTCGGGGCGCAGGGCCAGTGCTCGGGCGATGCCGATGCGCTGGCGCTGCCCACCGGAGAACTGATGAGGATGCCGTTCGGCGGCATCAGAACCGAGTTGTACGAGGTCGAGCAACTCTCCAACCCGTTCGTCGGCCTCTCCCGCCGACGATCCATGCACCACGAGCGGCTCGCCGATGATGTCGCCCACCGTCATCCGCGGATTCAATGACGCGTGTGGGTCCTGAAACACCATCTGGAACCGCCGCCGACTCCGACGGAGCTCCTCCGGCGACAGTGTCGTCAACTCGATTCCGTCGAATCTCACGGAGCCGCGGGTGGGCGGAACGATCTGCAGCACACACCGTGCCGTGGTGCTCTTGCCGCACCCTGACTCGCCGACGACAGAGAGCGTTTCGTTGCGGTGCACGTCGAAGGACACCCCGGACACGGCCTGCACCGGCGCCGGGTGGCGATCACGCCATGAACGCCGACGAACAGGGAACTCCTTGACGAGGTCGCGCACGGACAGCAAGGACGTCGGCCGTTCGTCGGGGCCCGATGAAGACGTGCTCAACGTCGACCCTCAGTTCCGAACGGGAGCACGTCGCACGCGACCCTCAGGGCGCCGACGGTCTGGAGCTTCGGAGCATGAACGGTGCAACTCTCGACGGCGTGGCGACACCTCGGGGCGAATGCACATCCCGCCGGCTCGTGGCGTAGCGACGGGGGCATTCCACCGATCGGGACGAGTTCGCGCTCAGGACGATCGAGCCGAGGCAGAGACGCCAGCAATCCCGCGGTGTATGGATGGTTCGAACGGTGGAAGACGTCGACGACCGGACCGGCCTCGACGACCGTGCCCGCGTACATCACGTGCACCGTGTCGGCGAGCCCGGCGACCACGCCGAGATCATGGGTGATCAAAACGATCGTAAGTCCACGTTCTACCTGGAGCGTGCGCAGTACCTGCAGGATCTGGGCCTGAATGGTGACATCCAGAGCGGTCGTCGGCTCATCGGCAATCAGGATGTCCGGGTCATTTGCCAGCGCCATGGCAATCATCACTCGCTGACGCATGCCGCCGGACAGCTCGTGCGGGAACGCACGAACCCGATTCTTGGCGTCGGGCAACGTGACCGTTTCGAGCAGCTCGACTGCCTTGGCCTCGGCCTGCTTCGGTGAGACCTTCTGATGGGTGATCACTGCCTCGGCGATCTGGCGGCCGATGGTGAGCACCGGGTTCAGCGAAGTCATCGGATCCTGGAAGATCATCCCGATTCGGCCTCCTCGCACCCCCCGTAGGACTGATCCGGGTGCACCGATCAACTCGACGCCGTCGAAGCGAACGGACCCCTGAACGGTGGCGTTGGGATCGAGGAGACCGAGCGCGGCGAGCATCGTTGCGCTCTTCCCCGAGCCCGACTCGCCGACGACGGCGGCAACCTCGCCCCGGTGGACAGAGAGGTCGAGGCCGCGCACGGCGTGGACAGACCCGCCGCTCACGTGGAATCGGACATCGAGTCCGCGAACCTCGAGGAGCGGCTCGCGCTTCGGGTCGCTCATCGGCGGGCCCGCACGTCGAACGCGTCGCGGAGTCCATCGCCGAGGAAGTTCAGCGCCAGACCGATCGTCAGGATGGCGAGGCCGGGCGCGACAGCCACCCACCATTGGTAGAAGTACTTTGCGCCGTCGGTGATCATTGCTCCCCACTCCGGCGACGGTGGCTTCGCGCCGAGGCCGAGAAAGCTCAGCGTGGCGGTCAGTATCACCACCTGCCCGAGGTCGAGCGTGGCGTTGATCAGAGCAGGAGTGAACGACAGCGGGATGACGTGCTTGCGCAGGATTCGGCTCGGCGTCGCCCCGATCGACACTGCAGCCTGGATGTGGTCGCGATGCTTGATGGAGAGAACCTGCCCACGAAGTAAGCGCGCGTAAATCGGCCACCACACGATCACCATCGCTATGAACGCGTTCCGGAGACCGGGTCCCAGCGCGGCGGCCACCGCCATGGCAAGGAAGATCGGCGGGAATGCGACCGTGACATCGACGATCCGCATCAGGGCCGTGTCGAGCCATCCGCCGACGTAGCCGGCGATGGATCCGACGATGCTCCCGATAGTCACTGCGCACACGATGACGGCGACGGAGATGGGAAGTGTCTGTCGGGCGCCGTAGAGCACTCGGGTGAACACGTCACGGCTGAGTGCGTCCGTTCCGAGCCAGTGGGCCCAGCTCGGCGAGTCCAAGCGTGTCCCGACCGACTCGAGCGGCCCGTACGGTGCCCACCAGGAAACCGTGAGCACCACGATGAGCCACGCTCCCGCGACCGCAGCACCGCCGATGATGGCCGGCCGGCGGAACTCTTGCGGGATGCGGACACGCTTCCGGGCGATGGTCGTGCTGGTCACGAGAGCCGGATCTTCGGATCGGCGACGGCATACAGCACGTCGGTCACGAGATTGGCGAGCAGAAACGCGAATCCGCCGAACAGCGAGACGCCGGCGACTGCCGGATAGTCGAGCGTCTGCGCGGCCTGCACGGCATACGACCCGATGCCGTTCCACTGGAAGATCGTCTCGGTGAGGACGGAGGCGGTCAGCAGCTGCGCAAACGAGAAACCGAGGATGGTGAGCGTCGGCAGCCACGCGTTGCGCAGGACATGCGAACGCATGACGGTCCGCTCGCGGAGGCCCTTCGCCCGGGCGGTGCGGACGTAGTCGGC
>JANPFX010000295.1:0-22537 GCA_031423635.1 Acidimicrobiia bacterium
ACCACGACGCCGGTGAGGAGCTGGGGCGTCGTAAGCGCACCTACCGATGGGCGCGGGCCGTTCCCACTGGTGATCGTGCTGCACGGCGCGCACGCCTTCTGTGCATCGGGTCGTGCACGTGAGTGGCCGTGCCCGGACGGCACAGAGGTGCCGAACCATGACGGGTTTTCGTGGCTCGCCGAAGCTCTGGCCCGTCAGGGCTTCGTCACCGTTGCCTTCGGCATGAACGCGGAGTTCGCTCGACCGTCCGACGAGGTCGGGGCAGTCACCGCATCATTGGTGGAACGAGACGTGCTCGCACCGCTATCCGCTCGCGGAGCGAAGTTCGCCTCGTGGCTGGACCCGGCGACGGTCGACCGGTCGAAGGTCATTCTCATCGGACATTCGCGAGGGGGAGCGGTCGCCGCCGTTCTCGGACGTGGCGATCCGGGCCGTCGACTGTCCGTTCCCATTGCCGCTTCGGTGCTGATCGCTCCCACATCCGATACGGTCAGCCCCGAGCTCCTTGCCGATGTCCCGTCTGCCGTGGTGATCGGGAGTTGCGACGGTGACTCCGGGGTGGACGGCGGTGCATTCCTGACGGCGGCGATGCCTCGGGTCCGTCGCAGTCCGATCGCCCTGTTCCTGATGCGCGGCGCTACGCACAACGCGGTCAACGAACGACTGGGTCCGGAGTCTCCTGACCGCGCCAACCCGGATTGCGCGGACGACGTCAGACTCGGCGCAGCCGCCCAGCGATCGGAACTCGCCGATCTCGTGCCGCAGATCATACGTGCACTGATCGGTTACGCGGTAGCGCCCACGGCCACGAGGTCGCTGCTCGATGTCACGCGTGCAGATGATCGAGTAGCGCCCGGGATCCGCCTGGTGCAGCTCGATACGACCGTTCGTCGTCGAACCCTCTTGGCCCCGTCGGCCGGTTGGCCGGTCGCCGAGGCGAAGGTCACGGGTCTGCGCATCGTCCGATGCCCGGCGGGAATGTCGTCGCCGTTTCTTGCTCCCGGCACGGAGTCTTGCCACCGCGTGGAACTGAGCGAGTTGGTCGGCCGGCCGGCATCGCTCCATCTCGATTGGACGGCCGTCGGAGGAACGGTCCGGGTGTCTCATCGGCGTCTACCCGCGGGCGCCGTGCTGGTCGTTCGAGCCTTTGCCGATCCGCTGAGCGTCGTCCCCGGCACGGATATCACGGCGACCGTCACAGGCTCGGACCCCGGACAGGCACTGCCACCATGGTCAGCGCAGGTCCGGTTCCCGGTGGCCGCCATCGGGGAACCGATTGCGGAGGCCGGTCTACGGCGCGGGGCAGTGCTGTGGTCCGAACGTCGGATCGTCCTGCCGTCAGCCACATCGGCGACAACGCTGACGATCACGGGCCCGAGCAACGGGGCGCTCGATGTCGTCGGGATCGAAGCCGTGACGACCCGATGAATCGTGGCGGTCGCGGCGTTACCCGATGACCTCGAAGGTAAGGCCGGCGTCGCGTCGCAGCGCCTCGAGGAGCGCGCCGTCCATCGACGTGGATGGCGTCCAGAAGCCCCCGGGCGTTGTTCGCCGGTCGACGTCCACCAGGGTCAGGGCGGCCGCAACCATCATCTTGGCGGTGGATCCGTACCCGGGATCGCGATCCCCGGTGACCTTGACCGTGATCCTGCGGCCGGATTTCGTCTCGCCGAAGAACCGCAGGTCGTAGTACCCCTTCGCCTGCGAGGCAGGGGACGGCCCCTCGCCGGGTTTTGGAAGCACGAAACGCGACAGAGCGCCCCGCACCGGACCGAGGAGCGACGCGGCCATGAATCCGCCAATCGCGCCGGCCACACCGGAGGCCTTCGCGGCACCGAGCGGTCCGGTTCCGGTGAGCATCGCCTCGTCATAGAGGAAGTCCGCGCCCCAGGGCCGATCGAGCAGGGCATGACTGCGCTGCACGACTTTGGTGTTGATGCCCGCCATCACGAACGGCGCGACCCACTGACCTGACAGATCGTCACGCTGAGGCAACGTGACGTTCGGCTGGGTCGGACCGGTGCGGAGGTGGCCCGGAGCCAGGGCGTACGGGTTCTTCATGATCTCGCGAAGGTCAGGGTTCTTCGACATCTCGGCGACGACGTTGAGGAGACTGGCGATCGTGCCCCCGCTGGCCCCGCCACGCGCCCCCGCGAGCCGCATCCCAATCCGCGAACATGGTTCACCGAAACGTTCGACGCTCTCCTGTTGCGTGAACCAGACGCCCATGTCGGAGGGGATCGAGTCGAAACCGCAAGAATGCACGATGCGGGCGCCCGAGACCGTCGCGGCGACTGAATGGGCATCGATCATCTGGCGCATCCACTGCGGCTCGCCGGTGAGGTCGACGTAGTCCGTCCCTTCCTCTGCGCACGCCTGCACCAGGTTCGAACCGTGCAGGGCGTAGGGTCCCACGGTCGAGGCGATCACCCGGGCGCGCCGGGCGAGTGCGCGCATCTCGTCGAGATCACCGGCGTCGGCCACGATGCGATCGACACGGGCGAGGGTCGCGGCGGCGACGTCGGCGAGTTTCGCTGCGCTGCGGCCGGCCATCGCCCACTGAAGCTTCCGGTCACCGCGCTCGACGAGATGCCCGACGACGATCTGGCCGACGAAGCTCGTCGCCCCGAAGACGATCAGATCGAACGGGCGTTGGTCACGATCGGGAGTGCTCACCCCACAAGCGTGCCACCGTTACTGCGACGGGGCGTCTCCGTGCGCGGCATCGAAGGCGTCGGTCACCCATTTCCAATGCATCCGGCCGTGTCCGGCGTTGGCGGCGAGCACGCCGCCGATCGAACCGTCGGCCCACGGAGCGCCCGGGAGCTTCTCGCCGAGTTGGTCGTCGCTGAGCTCCGAGAGCAGGGTGAGGGTGACGGCCCGTGACTCCTGTCCGAGCGCCACGACCTCGTCGAACGACTTCCCGGCGTGTTTGCGCTGCCATTGGTCGGTCATGGCGTGCACGGTGGCCATGATCTCCTCAGTCGTCCGGGGTTTCCCTGAGTCATCCGAGCGAAGGCCGACGGGGTTGGCGTGCCCGGTGAGGTGCCGGCGCACCATGGCCGCGAAGTTGTGCTCGATCAGCGAGAGGTGGGCGAGGTGGTCGAGCGCCGTCCAGAGATTTGAGGGGTCGTGCTCGCTCGGTGTGAGTGGCTGGTGGCGCTGTTCATCGGTGAGCGCCTCGAACTTGGCGAGAAGCCAGACCCTTCCCTCGTGGAGTTCCTTCTCGATATCGATACGTCGCATCGTTCCGGTCTAGCCGAGTCGTCGTCCGCTCGTCGATCTCGGATCGGGTCCCGGGCGGTACTTCGTATACGGGGCGGGGTATGGCACACTGGTCGGCATGGAACTTCCCGAGGAAACCGTCAGTGATCTGCTCAAGCGGCTCCGCCGCGCCGAGGGCCAGCTTCGAGGGGTGCAGCAGATGCTGACGGAAGGGCGGGATTGTCGTGACATCGTGACGCAGTTGTCGGCCGCGAACAAGGCCGTGGAGCAGGCAGGATTTGTCCTCATCGCGGCGGGACTCACCTGGTGCATTGCCGATCCCAAGCGTTCGGCGAAGCAGGGCTACGACATCGCCGAGGTGCAGAAGATGTTCACCAAGCTGGCCTGAGGTCCATGAACACTTACTGAGGAGCGGTTCCCGTCGGCCGCCGGCCCCGGGTACTACCTGCCGAAGAGCCGAGCGAAGCGTCCGAACCGACGAGTACCCGCCGGGCTTGACACGTCCTTCCTGTCTGCCTTGGCCGGTGAGGTGGCTTCGGCGCAGCATGCGCAGCGCTCGTTGACCGGCACGTCACCCAGCACGGCTTCGATATGCGCGCCGCAGCCGGCCCAGGACGGCTTGTTGCACCGCTTGCACCGCACTCGTCTACACATACCCCCCAGGGTACAACCGATCCACCTCGCAGCGGCGTCGGGAGGTTCTCTGCCCCCATATATGGGGGGCAACCTCTCTGAAAGTGGGTGGACACAAGTGTTGCGAGCAGTCGAGCGAAGCGAGCGGCGCAGCGCCGGGCGAGCCGGGGGGCAACCTCTCTGAAAGTGGGTGGGACACAAGTGTTGCGAGCAGTCGAGCGAAGCGAGCGGCGCAGCGCCGGGCGAGCCGAGGGGCAACCTCTCTCCCAATGCGCTCGGCATGGTTCGTGGCTCTCTGCAACGATCAAGGCCATGAGTGCGACGACGGACGACTCGGACGTAGCGGCAGCACCGACACCTCCGGGCGGCCATGGGTCCGCCCCGGCGAGAGTTGCGGCGCCCGGTCGCCGGTGGTGGGAGGTTCGACGCAATCTCGTTCTCCTGGTTCTCCTCGTCGTCGCCGGGGCCCTGTTCCTCGGATGGATGCGCAACGATGAGGGCCTCTTCGAGCTGCCAGGTCGATCGGCCGCAGCGATCTCGGAGACAACGCTTCCCCGGAACGCGCTTCAGCTGGTCGTGATGGACATGGTTTTTGCGTTCCTGTTCGCAGCGATCTTGGCGCTTCTGGTCGGCCGCAACCGCGGATGGCGTGTGCTCGGATTCTTCAGCGTCGGCCTGTACTTCCTCGCCGACGAGGCGGAGAACCGCTCGCTCTACGAGATCGTTCGGGTCAAGCGCCGTGTCGGCGGTCCGCCCATCACCGCCGACGCGGCCCGAGAGCTCTCCACGGCGTCGGCGGCGAAGTGGGGCTTTCTCTGCGCGGCCCTCCTGGCGTTGGCGGCGTCGTGGTACGTGACGCTGCCGAAACGAGCTGATGACCCGAAGTCCTGGGGGCGCTGGTGGCTGACGACGCCGGACCGGTGGGGGGCGCGCCGGCGCGGACACGACCCGAGATGGCACGGACCGGCCAACCGCAGGCGACTCGACACGGAAGGCGTGATCACGGAGTGGCTCCCCGACGCCCAGCGGTTCGGAGTGGCTCTCTCCGGCGGTGGTATCCGGTCGGCTTCCTTCTCGCTCGGCGTGATGCAGGAACTCCGCGTGCGGGGTCTACTCGGGAACGCCCGGTATCTAGCGTCGGTCTCAGGGGGCGGGTACACCGCCACGGCCTTCACGGCGATGAACCAACCGCGTGTGGGCTCTTCCGGAGCGACTGTTCCCCCGATCGCCGAGCGGGAGCAGTGGCACGAGAACTCGCCGGAGGAGCAGGCGTTGCGGCGATCGCTGCGGTACTTCGCCACCAGCAACGGCGTCCTGGTCGCCGCAGTCGGACGGATCCTCTTCGGCTTGTTCGTCAACCTGGTCCTGCTGTATCTGCTGCTCTTCGCCTTGGTGCGACCCGTTGGGTGGTTCATCGGTTCCGGGGCTGTTGCCCCCGGTCTGCGCGTCCAGCAGCCGGTGGCCACGAAGGTGCTGTCACCCGACGCCCGCGCCTGCCGTGACCTCGGCCCCGACGTCGGGCGGAAGCTGATCTCGATCGTCGACGCCGTCGAGGTCAGCCCGTCGGTGACGACACGGCGATACGAGGTCGCTCTCGCGGCGCCGACCCAGTGCATTGCGCTCGTCTCACCGCCGTCGATCACCGAGCGCACGAAATCGATCCGGCTCGAGATGATCCGGCCAGCGGTGGTCGTCGTCGAGGACGGAAAGGCCCGCATCGAACGGCAGGCGACACTGGCGGCCCGCTGGTGCACGGCGGACGAGTGTCCCGGAGCGCCCGCCACGTACCCGGCCGGCGACGTCGTCGCCGGCCTCGTCCGCGTGATCCAGCCGACGATCTCGCTCCGGCCTGATGCGGTTGGCATCGGACCGGCGGAACCGATCACCCAATTCCTCGTGATCGACAATCCCGGCCCTCGTCGTCTGGTCGCGCCGGTCAGCATCTTGGATCGCCGTGACGATGCTCGTTCGCGTCGATCCGCGTTCGGTCCCGCCGCGGCTGCGTTCGTGATTGCCCTGCTGCTGATGGTGTACCGGGTCGGTCGTCGGCCCCACAGCTATCGGACCTTCAACCGATGGGCGCTGCGTTTTGCGCTCGTCGGGTCCGTTCTCCTGGTCGTGTGGTGGCTTCTCCCTGCCGCGGTGGAGTCGATCCCCCGAGCGATTTCCAGAGCGGCAGACGACGGGCCGTCGCCGGCCTCGCGCCCGAAGCTGTTCGGCTTCGAGCTCCCGCCGAGCAGCCTCTCGAACCTTCTCGCCTTTGTGGTGCTGGGCGTGCGTTCGGTGCAGCGCCAGTTCGGGGGCGCGAAGAGCGCAAACGCGGCCGCCACATCCAAGCCGCTGCAGAGCAACGCCCGGGCGTTCACCAGGAAAGCGACCCGGTTTCTCACGCGTGCCGTGATCGGCGTGGGACTGATCGCGGTAGCGGCGGTGAACATCCTCACCATCCTCGCCGTCGGCGCCTTGAACGGTCCGAAGGGTCGTTTCACCTGGCTGAGCGACATGGTGTGGGGCGATCTGCTCGTCGGCAAGCTCCCGCCCGACTACACGTTGTGGATCGTCGTCGTCTTCCTTCTTTTGGCGACGGTCAGCTTCACCGAGGCGGTGTCGTGGTCGATGGCGCCCATCTACCGGCGCCGGCTTGCGTACGGCTTTGCCTGGTCGCGGGTCGGCTCGACGGCTGAGCGGCGTCCGTACGGGCGCGCCGAGGCTGTGCACTCGGAGTCGACCTTCGAGCGCCCACTCACCGAGGAGCAGGTCGCGGCGGCACTCGCCTGGCAAGATCTCACGAGCGGCTCCACCGGTGGCTTCGCTGGAGGGTCCGCCGGCGATGGCACCGAGCATGTCCTGTGTTGCGCCGTCAACGTCCGTGGCGAGAACCGGGCACCGACCGCACGCAAGGCGGTGTCATTCAGCGCGTCGCGTTCCTACATCGGATCGCCCGAGATCGGCTGGATGGATACGAAGACCTACCGGAGCAAGATGTCGCCGCGGCGGGTCTGGGACGTGAGTCTCCCGGGGCTCATGGCCACATCCGGAGCAGCCGCGAGCCCGGGGATGGGACGCTCCGATCTCGGTGCCGCAGGCTCCGTCCTGGCGATCCTCAACGTGCGGCTCGGGGCCTGGTTGCCGAATCCTGGTTGGGTGGCGTCGGTCGGCGAGGGCGCCTGGCGCCACCTGCCGGGATGGCAGTGGTTCGTCCGCGAAGTCTTCCGGCGGTTCGATCCGCAGGCACCGTACCTCTACGTGACCGACGGTGGACACTGGGAGAACCTTGGCCTCGTCGAACTGCTCCGTCGCGGCTGCGCAAACATCGTCGTGGTGTCCGCCGCCGGTGACGGGCTGTACTCGAACTCGACGTTTGCCTCGGCGGTCGAGATCGCCCGTACCGACCTCGGTGTAGAGATCGACATCGACGCCGTGTGGAATACCCGTCCGCTCCTGAGCGACGAGCCCGGGCCGCTGCCCACTGGTCGCGAGTACCTGCTCGGTGCAGGGGGCGAGACACCCCTTGTCGGTCGGGCCGCACCGAATGGCTTCGCGTTCGGGACGATCCGGTTCCCGCTCGAACCGGGCTCGCCGGAAGGGACGGAGCGGGTCACCGGCACGATCCTGCTCATCGAGGCGTCGATGGTCGACGGACTCCCGGCTGACGTGCACGCGTACGCCGAAAAGCACCCGGAGTTCCCCAATGTCTCGACCGGTGACCAGTTCTTCACCGACGAGGATTTCGAGGCCTATCGGGTCCTCGGTCGTACTCTCGTCCGCCAAGCGCTCGGCGGCTCACGCGGGCTGCACTTCGCCGACACGATCACCGACCCTGCCAACGGCTGCACCCGCACCGACCCGACGAGTGAGCCGAGTGGGTGATGCCATCAGCGGACTCGCCCAATACGCCGCCGCCCGGCAGACTGCAAAATCGACGATGCCAGGAAGCGCACTGTGGGAGTCACGATGAACCTTGCCGATATCGGGTTGCACTGGGCACGCTGGCAGCCGAACGAGGTCGCGATCCGCTTCGGATCCCGCTCGATCAGTTGGCACGAGCTTGATGCCCGAACAACGTCGATCGCCGCTGATCTCCGCCAGCGTGGCGTCAGCGCAGGCGATCGCATCGCGATCCTCATGCTCAACCGGCCGGAGTGGATCGAAGTCACGATCGCCGCGCTGAAGGTCGCTGCCGTCGTCGTACCGCTGAACGTCCGTTTCACCCCCGCCGAGGTCGCGTTCGTCGTGAACGATGCCGGGGCCCGGATCGTCGTGACCGATGAAACTCTCGCGACCTCGTGCTCGATGGTCGACGCGTCCGTGACCGTGCTCACCGCCGATGAGGTCGCGGCTGTCAACGCCGACGCTGGTTCGTTCGCGACGGCGATCACCGACGAGTCCACGCCCTCGTTCCTCTGCTACACCTCGGGCACGACGGGGGATCCGAAGGGGGCGATCCTCACCCACGGATCGTGGAATGTGGCTTCGCAGGGCTGGGCCCAGGCCATCGAACTCACGCCGAAGGATCGGGTCGTGCTCCCTTTCCCGCTCGCGTTTACCGGCGGCCTTGCCGTCTTCCTCTTCACATACTGGGCCGGAGCACGCCTGGTCCTGGAACCCGCAGTAGACACCGATCGTCTCTTCGATCTCTTCGAGACCGAACGGGTCACGGCGCTCCTGTCGGTGCCGGCCATCCTTCAGCAGCTGGTGAGCCATCCCCGTTTCACCGGCGCAGATCTGTCGAGCTGGCGGGTTGCGTGCTCAGGCGGCGCCCCGGTCCCGGTGCCACTCATCAAGGCGATCCAGGCCATCGGCGTGCCGATGCTCCAGGGCTTCAGCCTGACCGAGGCCTCGGCGGCGGCAACGATCCTGTCGAACCATGAGGCGACCCGAAAGATCGGTTCGGCTGGCCTTCCGATCATCCACGGTTCGATTGGTATCGTCGACGACGACGGGCTTGCAGTCGCGGTCGGGACGGTCGGCGAGATCACCGTCGGCGGACCACAGATCATGAAGGGCTATTGGAACAAGCCGGAAGCTTCGGCTGCAGCGCTGGCCAACGGTGTGTTGCACACCGGCGACCTCGGCTATCTCGACGACGAGGGCTACCTGTTCGTCGTCGACCGGAAGAAGGACATGCTCATCAGCGGCGGCCTCAACGTGTACCCAGCGGAGATCGAACGGGTGCTGGTGAATGTTCCGGGAATCGTCGAGGTGGCCGTCATCGGTGTGCCCGACGAACGATGGGGCGAGACCCCGGCGGTGATCGCCTGGACGAACGGCGCGGCCCTCGATGCCTCCGTCATCCTCCAGGCATGCACGGCGACCCTGGCGGATTTCAAGCTGCCCCGCTACGTGGTGTCGTCCCCCGAGCCACTGCCCCGCAACATGAGCGGCAAGATCCTCAAGCGGGAACTGAAGCTCCGCTACGTCGACCTGCCCGCCACTGCGACGCCAATCCGTTGAACGCCTCGTCGCCGAGCCGGTTGCGCCTGGGCGTGACGCTTCTTTCTGCCGACACGACGATCCGCCCCGACGATCTCGCCCGTGCGGCCGAGGAGAGGGGTTTCGAGAGCATGTGGCTTCCCGAGCACAGCCACATACCGATCAGCCGCGAATCGCCGTGGCCGGGTTCGCTGACCGGCGAGCCGCTCCCCACTCCCTACGCGCGCCTACATGACGTGTTCGTCGGCCTGTCGATGGCGGCTGCTGTCACGACGAGACTCCGCTTGGGAACCAGCGTCGTGCTGCTGGGTCAGCGCGACGCGATCTGGACGGCGAAGCAGGTCGCGACTCTCGACCACCTGAGCGGAGGCCGGGTAGAGCTCGGCGTCGGTATCGGTTGGAACCGTGAGGAGATGGAGAACCACGGTATGCGGTTCGCCGACCGGTGGACACGGGTCCGCGAGACCGTGGCCGCGATGCGCGCGCTGTGGACCAACGATGTGGGTGCATACGACGGCGAGTTGGTGCATGTGGCTCCGTCGTGGCAGTGGCCGAAGCCGGCTCAGCCGAAGGGGCCGCCGGTGCACCTCGGCGGCGGAGCCGGACCACGGCTTCTCGGCGAGGTGGCGGCATGGGCCGATGGGTGGTTGCCGATATCGGCCCGTTCTTCGCTTCGTTCGCGGCTCGACGCGATGCACGCGGTGTGCGAGGGCGTGGGCCGAGACCCCGCCTCGGTGGCCGTCAGCGTGTTCGGGGCCACGACCAGTGCCGAGGGGCTGACGAGCCTTGCCGCCGAAGGCGTGCACCGTGCGGTGCTCACCTCGTGGGCCGGCGATCGCGATGGGGTATTGCGTGACCTCGACTCCTGGGTCCCGCTCCTGTCAGAGTTCGCGTAGAGCTGTGGCCGTGCGGGGTCAGCTCGCCCGTCGGTCCATGATCTCGCGGAGAACCGCTGCACGGGCGGCCATCCGCCTGCGCATGCGAAGGGTGTAGAACGCAGCGAGGCCGAGCGCGGGATCGTCTGCTGGCACGAACTCCCCGGTGCGGTTGCGGATCGCCGTCTGTCGCAGGGCGATGCCGACCCGGCGAGCGCTGGGGGTCACGCCGAAGACGCTCCACACGGTGCCGGTGCGCCACCCGCAGCGCGAGCCGATGGATTCGTTGGCGGTGAAGACCGCCCACACCACACCGGCCGCGATCCGCGCGCCGTCGGCAGTGGGTCGGAGCTGCCGCACCGGGGTCCGGGCCAGGTCGGCGAGGAAGCGTCGGCACGCGGTTGTCAGCTCGACCGGCACTGCGTGTCGGGCCAGGGTGCGATCCAGAACGGCCAGCGCGGCCTGCACCGCCACCCTGTTCTGGGGCGCTACGCCGGCCCACCGGAAGGGTTCGTCGGGCAGCGGGTTGACGGTATCGAGGGTGCGGAGCCGTTCATGTCCTCCCACGGAGCGGGCCAACGACCGATAGGCACGCTCGTTCGGGTCCGTACCCAGGTTGCGAACGATTGGCCCGGGAGCGGCGACCGACCGCGTTGTCGGGTCAGACGCTTGCACGGATCCAATGCGAGCGCTCGGCACGATGCGGAGGCGGGCGGTGAGCCGTTCGCCCGGACTCACCTGTTGGACGAGATGGTCGAAGAGGTCGTCGTAGGGGGACTCCGAGATGTCGCAGCCGCAGCTGATGAGCTGCGCCCGACACCTTGGGCATTCCTCCATGTCGCAGCCGCGATGGTGGAACCCGCCCGGTCGGACACCGCAGTCCCCGCATCGTTCCGCCTTCCAGCCGCGAACTCGCTCGGAACCGAAGGCCACCGGATGGAACGTACCGGTTCCCGTCGGCACCGGGGTGGCCACGCAGGTCACCCCGTCGTCAAGCATCTCGTGTTCACACAGCTCACAGATGGGCATGGTCTGCCTCCGCTCGTAGAAGTGGAGCCATCGTGCCGGGAGGGGTGTGACAATCGGGTCCGTCCCCCGGCGGACACACTCCGGAAACGAAGACCGGCTACCTTTCGTGGCGTGTCATCGTCACCTCCGCCGGAAAACAGCGAGGGCCGCCTGGCCGGGAGTCGCGTCGTGGTCACCGGCGCAGCGCGTGGGATTGGCAGAGCGATCGCCGAAGCGTTCGCCGCCGAAGGTGCCCAGCTAGCCTTGATCGATCTGCTTCCTGACGAGCTTGCCTCCGCGGCAGCGGCACTGAGCGCGAAGCCGGTCGTCGGTGATCTCCGCGATCCGGACAGCGCCCGGACGACGACGCAGGCGGCGATCGACGCCCTCGGTGGGGTCGACGTGCTCGTCAACAACGCCGGTGTGCTGCGGTTCTCGTCGATTCTTGACATGTCGGCCGAGGACTGGGACCTGATGTTCGAGGTGAATGCCCGGTCCATGCTGTTCACCACCCAGGTTGCGGTTCGAGCGATGATCGAGCAGGGCCGCGGCGAGAAGGCCTGCGCCGGGAAGATCGTCAACATGGCCTCGATGGGCGGGAAGTTGGGAAGCCCGAACCAGGCGCATTATTGCGCGTCGAAGGCGGCGGTCATCGCCTTCACCCGCGTTTGCGCGATGGAGTTCGGGGTGCACGGCATCAACGTGAACTGCATCTGCCCCGGCTACGTGCTCACGGAGATGGGAGCCGCCACGCGCACGCAGGCGATGATCGATGCATGGTCGGCGAAGTCCCCGCTCGGCCGCTTGGCTGAGCCGTCCGACGTCGCCCGAACCGCGCTCTTCCTAGCCTCGGCTGATTCCGACTACTGCACCGGTCAGGCGATGAACGTCTCCGGTGGGATGGTGATGCACTGATGGACGACCACGGCCGCACGCCGGCTCTCGTGTTCGAGAACGTCTCGATGACCTTCCCTGACGGGACACTCGCGTTGCGAAACGCCACGTTCACCGTGCACCCGGGTGAATTCGTCACGGTGGTCGGACCATCAGGCTGTGGGAAGTCGACGCTGCTCCGCATTGCGTCCGGACTCGTTCAGCAGTCCGGCGGGACCGTCGCCGTCGATCGGGAGAGCCTCGGCTACGTCTTCCAGGACGCGACCCTGCTCAAGTGGCGCACGGTGCAATCCAACGTCGAGTTGATGGCCGAGTTGAGTGGCGTCGACAAGGAGACGCGTCGGGCGATGGCGTCGGACGTGATCGACCTCGTGGGCCTCCGGGGATTCGAGGACAAGTACCCCAAGCAACTTTCCGGCGGGATGAAGATGCGGTGCTCGCTCGCCCGGGCCCTCGTCATGGATCCGAGCGTGTTCCTGTTCGATGAACCATTCGGCGCGCTGGACGAGATCACGCGGGAACGACTCAACGACGAACTCCTCTCCCTCTTCCAGCGCCAGCGGTTCGCGTCGCTGTTCATCACCCACTCGATCGCCGAGGCCGTGTTCCTCTCGACCCGGGTCCTCGTCATGTCCGGCCGACCGGGCGAGATCGTCGGCGATTTCGACGTACCCTTCAGCTACCCGCGCTCGCCGGAGTTACGCTTCGACCCTGCTTTTGCCGAGCTGTGCGGCCAGGTGTCGCATGCACTGCGGGGGGCCCACATATGAGCACGCCGATGACCGACGATCCCCAGATGCCGAGCAAGGCGTCCACGTTTACCGGCGAGACGTCGGAGCGATCGAACCTGATCCGCTACACCGGGCAGGACGTCGACGCGCGCAGCGTCGCCGAGCGACGCGGCCGCGTTGCGCTCTACCGATCGCTCCCCGTCGTGGTCTTCGGAGCGTTTCTCGGGCTCTGGTACTTCATGTCCTCGTGGGGGCTCAAGCACCTGTTCAACAAACCAGGATTCCTGCTTCCCCCGCCCCACCGGGTGATCAACGAGTCGGTCACCAACGATCAGGTTCGCAAGCAACTGGTCTCCGCCACGGTCCTGTCGATGCGAGTGGCCTTCATCGGGCTGGTTGTGGCGATCGTCCTCGGCATCTTTCTCGCCGTGGTCATGAGTCAGGCGAAGTGGATCGAGAAATCACTGTTTCCGTACCTCGTGGCGCTCCAGGCCGTGCCGATCCTCGCCTTCGTCCCTCTGCTGGCCGTGTTCTTCGGCTTCAACTTCAAGGCCCGGGTGATCGTCTGCATCATCATCTCGCTGTTCCCGATCGTGTCGAACACGCTGTTCGGTCTGCTGTCGGCGGAGCAGGGTCAACATGACCTTTTCACGCTGCGCAAGGCGTCCCGGTGGACCCGGCTGACCAAGCTGCAGTTCCCGGCGGCGCTGCCGGCGATGTTCGCGGGGCTCAAGATCGCCGCCGGCCTCTCGGTGATCGGGGCCGTGGTCGGTGACACGTTCTTCCGGCAGGGACAGCCGGGCATCGGTATCCTCATCGACAACTTCCGCTCCCGCCTCCAGAACGAGGCGATGTACGGCGCAGTGCTCATCGCCGCTTTCATCGGCATCATGGTTTTCGTGTTCTTCACCTGGCTGGCCGACAAGACCATCGGCCACTGGTACGAGAGCACCCGTTGATACACCGCAGTTCCCGCAGGACACACAACCCGACCACTGAAGGAGCCCCATTGCGTAAGCGCGCATTACTCGCGACCTCGTTTGCTGCCGTTCTTGCCCTCTCGGCATGCAGCAGCGATTCCGCCGACACCACCGCCGCCCCGACTGCGACCGAAGCAGTTGTCACCGAAGCCGCCCCGGCCGAGACCGAAGCAGCTACCACCGAAGCCGCGGCGGTCGAGACCGAAGCAGCTGCGGCAGAGACCACCGCCGCCGCGCCTGCGGCAGACGTGAGTTTGAAGGACGTCTGCCCGGCGACCGTTTCCATCCAGACCGACTGGAATCCCGAAGCCGAGCACGGCTTCCTCTACCAGCTGTTCGGTCCGAATCCGGAGATCAATGCCGACAAGAAGCTCGTCACCGGGACGCTCGTCTCCGGTGGGGTCGACACCGGCGTGAAGGTCGAGGTCCGATCTGGCGGTCCGGCGATTGGATTCCAGACGGTGACCTCGCAGATGTACCAGGACGACAACCTCCTGCTCGGCTATGTCTATACCGACGAAGCGATTCAGCTGTCGGCCAAGAACCCGACGAGGGCGATCTTCTCGCCCTTCGAGAAGAACCCGCAGGCCATCATGTGGGATCCGGCGACGTATCCGGACGTGAAGACCATCGCCGACCTCGGCAAGACCGGTGCGAAGGTTCGCTACTTCTCGGGCGCGGCGTACATGGACTACTTCACCACCGAGGGCATCCTCACCAAGGCGCAGGTCGACGGCAACTACGACGGCTCGCCGGCGTTGTTCGTCGCCGACCAGGGCAAGTCCGCCTCCCAGATCTTCGGTTCCGCGGAGCCGTACATCTACCAGAACGAGGTCAAGGAGTGGGGCAAGCCGGTCAAGTACGCGTACATCAACGACGCGGGCTGGAGGAACTATGCCGAGTCCATCGCCACGAAGCCGGAGAACATCACCAAGTACGCCGACTGTTTCAAGAAGCTGGTTCCGATCATGCAGCAGGCGTCGATCGACTATCTCAAGGATCCGGCCGCAACGAACACGTTGGTCCTCGAACTCGTCGCGAAGTACAACAACGGCTGGGTCTATAGCCAAGGCGTTGCCGACTATGCCGTGAAGACGATCATTGCCGATGGTCTTATGGCGAACGGCCCCGACGGGGTGTTCGGCAGCTTCGACGAAGCCCGGGTCGCCGAGCTCATCACCAAGGCAACGCCGATCTACACCAAGCTCGGCACGCCTCCGAAGGCCGATCTCAAGCCGTCGGACATCTACACGAATGAGTTCCTCGACCTGACGAAGAAACTCTAGGCACACATACTTCTGATCGAGGGCGTCGCTTCCGGAAACGGATGCGGCGCCCTTGTCGCGTGAGGCGGGCGAATCGCTTCTTCCACGTTGGGGGGAGGGTCAGATCAAGTTGACGTGCGGCCGGTCCAAGACGTGGAAGAGTCACGAGCGAAGCTCCCTGCGCCACACGAACCGGAGCGCCGACCACGTGGCATCGATGGCACAAACCTTGTTGTCGACCAGACCGGTCGGCAGGATCACCTCGCGCAGCACGTCTTCGGTGATGTCGGTTGCAACTCCCGAGGTGCGCTTCGGCCAACAGATCCACAACCCACCTGAGGGGAAGACCACCGGCCCGGCACGGGTCACGAGCTGATCGAGGGCGGAACGCTTCGTGACGAACGCAAGAACGACGTCGGCGCTCGTTCCCGTGCCGAGGGCCGTTCGAATGCGGACGCCGGGAGGGAGCGGCTCGAGCAGATCGATCGTCCCGGGAGGAGCGCCGAGCGCAACCACGTCGGCACCCTCGGTGATCCCGAGCTTCTTCGGGAGCGGCGTTCCGGAGTACCCGGCGGTCGTGGACACTGACACCAGGGTACGGATATCGGATGTAGCGAGCTACCGGTGGGCGATGGAGAGCACAGGCGAGAGCGGAGTCGATTTCGCAAGCAACCAGATTGCCGATATCGCGATCCAGGTGTCGCCGACAGTGACGCCGATGCGTTGGAACAGTCCGTGTGCCGGGCCGAGCAGCGTGGCCGCCAGCGCCAGGGACGAGATCGTGCCGCAGAGGCGCGACAGACGCGAGGCCCGTCGGTGTCCTCGTCGAGCCAGTTCTGGGGCCGCGTAGAGGGGGAGGGCGGAAAGGGCGATGTATCCGGTGAAGGCAGCGGCGCCGTGGAGCAGATCGACACCGCTCGAGTGGTCGAGCGGGAAGACCGCAACCCCGAGGGTGGCGATCGATGCGATCAGCGCGGCGATCCATGCCGGGCCGTCCAAACGCGAGCGCAACCCGTATGCGTAGACCGCCACTCCAATGGTGAAGCCGATGAAGCCGGTGGTCATGAGCGAACGGGTCGGAGCGCCCACGGCGGCCAGCCGGCTGATCGCGTCTTCGATGACCGAGTATCCGTCGGCACGAAGCGCGCTGATGATCCATCCGAAGAGGAACATCGCCGGGCCGAGGACCCCGCCCACACGAGCCGCCGTTCGAAGTGCCATCGCTCTCACCCTACGAGACCCGCTTCACCCACCGCGGCTGGCAAGCTTGGAGTCGATGAAGTGGCAACCCGAGCGCGATCACCGGGTGATGCCGTGGGCGAACGGTCGGGGTTCGACCAAGGAGATCGCCGCCTACCCGAGCGGTGACGTATGGGTGTGGCGACTCAGCCTCGCCGACGTGAACGAGGACGGACCGTTCTCGCAGCTTCCGGACACGGATAGGAGCCTGGCTGTCGCGGCGGGCAAGGGCATGCGCCTGTTGGTCGAAGGTTCCGACGCGAGGGAGGTGGGCACATTCGAGTCCGTGTCGTTCGCCGGAGATCTCCCGACGAGCGCCGAGCTCCTCGATGGACCGGTCCGTGACCTGAACCTCATGGTCCGACGAACGGTGGAGTCACGAATGCCCTACCTCGAGGTCCGAAGCTTCGCGAAAGGCGAAGCTGTCGAACCCGAGGATGCGGTTGCGCTCGTCGTGCTGCGCGGGGCGCTCACGCTGACGGTGTCGTCAGCGGGCTTTCCCTACGCGCCGTTGCGGTGCCGGGTGGACCGGTTCGACGCCGTCCTGCCTGCTGACGGGGTCGACGGTCGGCTGTTGGTGGCGGCCGACGCGGTCGTTGCGTTCGCATTCCTGCGCTCCGAGGACGGCCGACCGGCCGAGGCGGGTCGGCCCGCGGACTGACCTCCGGACGACGGGCGCGGCGACGACGGGCGCCCCCACGACTGATCCGACGACGGCCGACCAGAAGAGGTGCCGCCGGGACGACCCGACTTGCGTACCTGGTTGGCCCGGATGGTGCTCTCGGAGCGGGCGTTGCGGGCGCCCTGGCTCATCCTCGGCGTGGAGGGCGCGTCGGACATCGGGGCAGGCTCGACATGGGGAGCGGGCTCGCCGGCAAGTTCGAGCGTGGTCGGGTGGCCGGGGGCTACGCGGGTCACGATCGGGGTGATCTGGGCAGCCTTGGTGAGCGCCTTCACGTCGCTGACCTGATCCGGCGTCATCATGGTGATGACGATGCCCTCGGCCCCGGCGCGGGCGGTGCGTCCCGAGCGGTGGAGGTACGCCTTGTGCTCGGTGGGTGGGTCGACGTGGATGACGAGTGCGATGTCGTCGACGTGGATGCCGCGGGCTGCGATGTCGGTGGCGACAAGGACCTTGCACGAACCGTCGGCAAACGCCGAGAGGTTCCGCTCACGGGCGTTCTGCGAGAGGTTCCCGTGGAGGTCGACCGCGGGTATCCCGGATCTCGTCAGCTGTTGGGCCAACTTCTTCGCGCTGTGCTTGGTCCGCATGAACAGCAGCGATCGGTCGTGCCCGGAGGCGAGTTCACGGACCACGGCGAGCTTGTCGTCACGGGTCACGGCGAACACGTGGTGCGTCATCGTCGAGACGGGGGAGACCTCGGGATCGAGCGAGTGGACGACAGGCTTGTTCATGAATCGCTTCACGAGGATGTCGACGCCATTGTCGAGAGTCGCCGAGAAGAGGAGACGCTGGCCGTCGCGCGGCGTGGCTTCGAGGAGACGGCGGACACCGGGAAGGAACCCGAGGTCAGCCATGTGGTCGGCCTCGTCGAGCACGGTGATCTCGACGTCGTCGAGCCGGCAGTGACCCTGCTGGATGAGGTCTTCGAGGCGCCCGGGACAGGCGATGACGATGTCGACCCCGCCGCGCAGCGAATTCACCTGCGGGCCCTGGCCGACGCCTCCGTAGATGGACATGATGCGCAGACCGACGGCCTTGGCAAGCGGACGGAAGACCTCGCTGACCTGGTTGGCCAGTTCACGGGTGGGGACGAGCACGAGCGCCCGTGGACGGCTCGTGCGTCGTTTGTTGGTCGACGCAGCGAGCATTGCGACCGTCGGGATGGCGAAGGCAAGCGTCTTGCCGCTACCGGTCTTGCCGCGGCCGAGGAGGTCGCGGCCGGCAAGGGCGTCGGGAAGGGTGGAGGCCTGGATGGGGAAGGGGTCGCTGATGCCGCTGTCGGCAAGAGCAGTGACAAGCGTGGCAGGCACGCCGAGGGACGCGAACGTCTCGTTCGCGAGGGTGGTGGACATGGTTGTTCGACTCAGTTTCAAAAGAAGTGGTTGGCCGTTGATGCTTGGCCAGCCGTTCGAAACGGCGAACACCCCAAGGAGGGGAAACCATGCGCACGAAGTGCACTGCACTCGACCGTTGCCCGACGAACATCGTCACGCAACACCACGAACCTTAGTTGATGGCGTGGCGCAGGCCGTTGGATGTGCCGCACGGCACCCCTCTCCCGTACGATCCGGACGTGACCACCGTGCTCGATCTCTTCCGACTGGACGGCCATGTTGCCGTTGTGACCGGCGGAGGGACGGGCATCGGCCGAGCGATGGCGCTCGGACTGGCCGACGCCGGTGCCGACGTGATCATCGCCGGACGTCGGCCGGAACCGCTGAACGCCGTGGCCGCAGAGATCGAATCGCTCGGGCGACGAGCCCTCGCCGTGCCGACGGACGTCACGATCTCTTCCGACCTCGAGAACCTCGCAGCTCGGGCGGTGGCGGCCTTCGGTCCGGTCACGACGTGGATCAACAACGCCGGTGGATTGCAGGGCGATCCCATGGGCACCGTGGCCGATCTCGCGGAGGAGGTGTGGCACTCGGTCATCGACCGGAACTTCACTGCCGTTTTCCTCGCCAGCAAGGTCGCCCAGACGGTGTTGGCCGACGGCGGAACGATCATCAACGTGTCGTCCATCGGTGCCTTCCGCGACGGCACGCCGGGTCACGGTGCGTATTGCGCGGCCAAGGCGGCCGTCAACCATTTGACGCAGACGCTGGCCCTCGAGTGCGCGCCGCGCCGGATCCGCGTGAACGCGATCGCTCCGGGTCCCGTGGCCACCGAGGACTACTACGAGTCATCTGGCTTCACCGACGCGCAGTTCGAGAAGATGGCGTCGAAGCAGCCGCTCGGGCGAATCGGCAGGGACGACGACTTCAAGGCTGCCGCTGTCTTCCTGGCGTCGCCGGGCGCGTCGTGGATCACGGGTCAGATCCTCGTGGTGAGCGGAGCACCGTAACGCACGTTGCTCGGCGCGCAGATGATCAGCGCGCTGAGGTTCCGTCGGGAACCTCCGGCCATCGGCCGATGCCGCCCCGCTCGAGCAGCATGCCGGTCATCGTCCGGTCGGCGTTCGTCGAGCGCCACGTGAGCATCTCCTGCGAAAGCGCGAGGACGATCGCTGGATCGGTGATCTCGGTTCGCCAGGTGGGGTCCGCCGCCAGGTCGTAGCAGCGCCATGTTCCGTCACCGAACTGGACATAGGCGGCGGCGTCAGTGCGAAGAACGGCGACGTGCTGGCGTTCGAGTCGGCGGTCCCACGGCCACTGATGGGCACCATCGGCGATGTACGTGGATCGCCAGTCGAACTCCCAATGGGCAGCAGTCCGCCACCACGGGGGCGACTCGCCGAGAAGAAAGGGCGTCAGCGGGAGTCCGTCGCACTGCGCCGGAACCTCCACACCGATCGCGTCGCAGATCGTCGGGAAGACGTCGACATTCTCGGTGAAGGCCGAAACGACCGCACCGTGTTGACCCGGGTACCGGGGATCGCGGACGATCGCGGGCACGTGGTAGCTCGACTCGAAAAACCCGCCTTTGCCCATCAGCCCGTGGTCTCCGAGCTGCTCGCCATGGTCCGACGTCACGATCACGATCGTGTCGTCCCACGCCCCGGTCTCTTCCAGCGCGCTCCAGAGGCGGCTCATCTGCTCGTCGACGTCGCCGATCATCCCGAAGTACTGCGAGCGGAGGTGTCGGAGTTCCTGCTCGGTGGCCGGAGGGGCGAAGAACGGATGGCCCATCAAGGCACGGTGCGTACGATGGCGCGATTGCATCGGGACCGGCGGGGTCGCCCCGCCGCACTGCTCCGGGTCGTACACGTCGGCCCACCGGCCGGCCGCGCTGAACGGCGGATGCGGGCGGAGATAGCTCGCATGCGCGAACCACGGGCCGTGCTGCGCGCCGAGCCAAGCAATGAGCCGGTCCGTGGTGAACGCCGAGAGCCCGTGCTCCGCCGGACGGTGCGACTCGGTTGCGAGGAGGCCCCAGATACCGCCGGAAACGTCATGACCCCACGACCGCAGCGCGTCGATCCACGGAGAGGCCTCGCCGGTAAGGTCGAGCTCGACGTCAAAGCCGGGCAGCACGCCCTCATAGGTGGACAGGCGGGGGTCGTCGGGGCCGGTGGCGTTGCGTGGATCGATGCCCTGATCGGTGTAGCCGAAGAGCGTGGGTCGATAGCCACCGCGGCGGGCGGCCAACGCCAGGTTGTCGAATCGGCGGTCGAGCGGTGTTCCGTTGGCGAGGACGCGATTGTTGAACTGGTAGGTGCCGGTATAGAGCGCGGCCCTTCCCGGCGCACAGGGCGCGGACTGGCTGAAGTGTCGGCGGAACGACACGCCGTGGGCCGCGAGCCGGTCGAGCCCCGGTGTCCGGACGACGGGGTGTCCTGCCGCCGACAGGCAGTCGCCTCGGAACTGGTCGAGGGTGATCAGCAGGACGTTCGTCACCGCGTCACCCCCGACCCCGCCGTGGTTGCTACTGCAGCGCCGCGATGGCTGCGTCGTAGTTCGGTTCGGTGGCGATCTCGGCGACCAATTCGGTGTGCACGACCTTGCCCGCCTCGTCGAGAACGACAACGGCGCGTGCCAGGAGTCCCTGGAGCTTGGTGTCGGTAAGCGTCACGCCGTAGTCAGCGCCGAATTCGGGCGAGCGGAACACGCTCGCCGTGACGACGTTGGTGAGACCCTCGGCGCCACAGAAGCGGCCCTGGGCGAAGGGCAGGTCGGCGGACACGCAGACGACCACGGTGTTGTCGAGATCCGACGCGGCAACATTGAACTTCCGGACGCTCGCGGCGCACACGGCGGTGTCGACGCTGGGGAAGATGTTGAGCACGACCTTCTTGCCGGCGAGGTCGCTGTTCGACAGCGTCGACAGGTCGCCTTTCACGAGTGTGAACTGAGGAGCGTCGGCTCCGACCGTGGGCAGTTCGCCGGAGGTGTGCGCGGGGTTTCCGCCGAGGGAGATGGTGCTCATGTGTTGGACTCCTTGAGGTCGAGCGAGAAGGAACCGGTCATGCTACGGGCCCCCGCCGCGCAAACGGAACCCGACCGGCCGCCCAACGACGGGAGCGGCGGCCGACGCACCGCTCGTGAGACAATCAGCCCATGGCTGTGCCGCCGACGTCTGCCCGCATCGTGGTGATCGGCGGCGGCATCGTCGGATGCTCCACTGCGTATCACCTCGCCAAGCTCGGGCACACCGACACGGTGCTCGTCGAGAAGCACCGCCTCACGTCGGGAAGCACCTTCCACGCCGCCGGCCTTGTCGGTCAGTTGCGGACGAGCGCCAACATCACCCAGCTCCTCGGTGAGTCGGTGGCGCTCTACCGGCGCCTCGAGGAGGAGACCGGGCAGGCGACCGGTTGGAAGATGAACGGCGGTCTACGCCTCGCCTGCAACGCCGAACGATGGACCGAGGTGAAGCGCCAGGCGACGACGGCGACGAGCTTCGGTCTCCACATGGACCTCCTGTCGCCCAAGGAAGCGCAGGACCTGTGGCCGCTGATGGAGGTCGACGACGTCGTCGGTGCGGCGTTTCTGCCCACCGACGGCCAGGCCAACCCGAGCGACATCACGATGGCGCTCGCCCGGGGCGCCCGCACTGCGGGGGTGACCATCTGCGAGGACACCGAGGTGCTCTCGATCGAGGTCGTTGATGGCGCAATCCGCGCCGTGGTCACCGACGGAGGACGAATCGAGTGCGAGAAGGTCGTGGTCTGCGCCGGACAGTGGACCCGGGCACTGAGTGCGACGGTTGGCGTGAACGTGCCGCTCGTTCCCGTGCAGCACCAGTACGTGATCACCGAACCGATGGGCGTTCCCCGCGACCTGCCGACCCTGCGCGACCCCGATCGCCTCACGTACTACAAGGAGGAGGTGGGTGGCCTGGTGATGGGCGGGTACGAGCCCAACCCGATTCCGTGGGCGGTGAACGGGATACCTCGGCCGTTCCAGTTCCAGCTCCTCGAGCCGGACTTCGATCACTTCGCCCCAACCATGGAGTTGGCGTGTGGGCGCGTCCCGTCGCTGCGTGACGTCGGGATCAACACCCTCATCAACGGCCCCGAGAGCTTCACCCCGGACGGGAACTTCATCCTTGGTGAAGCTCCCGAGTTGCGGAACTTCTTCATCGGCGCCGGCTTCAACGCGTTCGGTATCGCTGCGGGCGGGGGCGCCGG
>JANPFX010000296.1:0-37562 GCA_031423635.1 Acidimicrobiia bacterium
CCATCATCGGCAGTCTCCGCCGGCACGGGGTTCGATTCTCGATCGACGATTTCGGCACCGGATACTCCTCGCTCTCCTACCTGAAGCGGCTACCCGTCGATGAGCTCAAGATCGACCGCTCGTTCATCGTCAACGTGGCGAACTCCGCGCCGGACGCGGCGATCGTGAAAGCGATCGCCGACCTCGCGACTGGACTCGGCCTGCGCACGGTGGTCGAAGGGATCGAGGATGCCCGGACGTGGGAAGTGGTTGCGTCACTCGGTTGCCACGCCGGGCAGGGGTACTTCCTCACGCCGGGCCTGGAGTCGCCCCGGCTTCTCGAGTGGATCGAACGCCGCGCCTTGGTCCGCGAATCGCGTTGACGACGACCTTGCCAGCACACCCGGTCGTTAGCCGATCGCCGTGCCGAAGGCCTTGCCGATGCCATAGGTGATCGCCGAGGCGGCGACCACGATGGCGAACTGACGGGCTGCACTTCGGGCCACGTTGTTCCCGCTCGAGCGGGCAATCGCTGCGCCGACGACCAGACTGGCCACACCGGTGAGTACGGCGGAGAGCAGAACGGCCGGCGTTCCCTTCATGAAGAACCACGGAAGGAGTGGCACAAGCGCGCCGCCCGAGAACAGCGCTAGCGAGCTCACCGCGGCGGTCACTGGCGAACCCAGCTCGTCGGGGTCGATGCCGAACACGGTTCGCGCCGTGAAGACCATGAACCTCTCCCCGTCGAGCGGGAGTTCGGTGCTGGCCCGACGGGCCGTGGATTCGTCGAACCCGACCTCGACGAGCTTGTCGACCAGTTGACCCAGGACCAGCTTCGGATTGCGAACGATGAGACGGCGCAGTTCCGCGAGAACACCGTGCAGCAATTCCACTTGGCTGCGGACGCTCACCCACTCGCCTGCCGCCATCGACAGCGCGCCGGCGATGAGACTGGCGAAGCCGGCGATCCGCACCGCGCTCTGACTGGTGCTCGCCCCGGCGACACCCAGGATCAGGCAGAGGTTGGAGACCAGCCCATCGTTGACACCTAGCACGGCCGCCCGTGCGGCACCTCGCGAAACCTGCTGGGCGCGGACCCGAAGCGCCCGGGCATCGGCATCGGCGTCCGCCACTTGCGCATCGATGGCAACGGTGATCGGCGCGCGTGCGTGCGTCGCCCCGTTGCCGAGAACCGATCGACCGGCGTTGGGAGTCGAGGTCACCCGGTCATCTTCATCGATCAGAGCGGACCCGCAAGCACCGCGTGTAGCGCCGCGCTGACTCCATCGTCGACGGCGGGCTCCAGTGCGCACGTCACGGCTGGCGTTTCGACGGTGACCGCGCCTGCACAGCTATTCCTGCCCTCGGCACCGATGCGTCGTTTCCGACTCGGGCCCACCTCGACGCGCCGTTCGCCGCCATGGAACGATGCGGACTCTTCTGGCTTGCGCCCGAAGAGCCGATCGCACCGCTGCCCGAGCTTCATACGCGCGCGGATCGTCTGAGTGCCGCGTGGCGCAAGCTGATCGCCGACATGGCGGACAGCGAGATGAAGCACGCCGCGTTTGTGGACAACTGAGAGGCCCGTACGAGCGACCCGTCAGCTGTAGATGAGCGTGCCGTCGTCGAGATCGACCGCGGGGAGCTCAACCTTGTCGCGCTCGTAGTCCTGGCTCATCTGCCACGGAGCATGACCCAGTTGCTTGGGCATGAGGTGCATGCCGCGCTGGATGTAGCCCGGGTTGAAGTTCTCCGGGTCGATCCACGGAAGCCTCGGGCTGTCGGCTTCGTCGTCGCGCAACTGCGGAGTGACCGTCGACGCGCCGGTCTCGTCGAGGTGACGAAGAAGACGGCAGACGAAGTCGGCAAGGAGATCGGCCCGGAGCGTCCAGCTCGCCCGGAAGTAGCCGAACACCCAGAGCAGATTGGGTACTCCGGTGAACATCATCCCGCGGTAGGTCACGGCGTCGTGGAAGGCAAGGGGCTCACCATCGATGGTGAACGCGATGTCACCGAGGACGTTGAGGTTGAAACCCGTCGCCGTGACGATGATGTCCGCTTCGAGTTCGACGCCGGACTTCAGCAGGATGCCCTTCTCGGTGAACGTGTCGATCTCGTCCGTGACGACCGATGCCCTGCCCGATTTGATGCCGAGGAAAAGATCGGCGTCGGGGATGAACGCGAGCCGCTGCCTCCACGGTCGATAGCTCGGGGTGAAGTGCTTCGCGACGGTCTCCTCGGGGAGAAAGGCCCGCACGCCCATCAACAGATCGGCGGCGAGAGCATCGGGCTCTTCGAATGAGCGGCGGGTGACGTTCGCCTGATCGTGGAGGATCTTCTTGCGCACGATCGCGTGGATCCACTCCTCCGGCGTGTCGATCTCGCGTAGGAGGTCGGCGAGTTCGTTGGCGTTGCGTCCGGTCACGAAGTACGTCGGCGAGCGCTGCAGCATCGTGACGTGCTCGCACTTCGGCGCGATCGCCGGAACCAGCGTCGCCGCGGTGGCGCCCGATCCGATGCAGATCACCTTCTTGCCCGCGTAGTCGAGATCGTCGGGCCAGGTCTGCGGATGCACGATCTGACCACCGAAGCGGTCCTTGCCGGGCCAGTTCGGGGTGTACCCCTCGGAGTGGCGGTAGTAGCCCTGGCACATCCACAGGAACGAGGCGGTGAACGTGCGAACCTCGTCCGAATCCGTCTTGGTGGCGACGATCGTCCAGCGCTTGTCTGTCGATGACCATTGGGCCGAGGAGATCTTGTGGTTGTAGCGGATGTGCTCGTCGAGGTTGTCGTCGGCGATCACCTCGCCCATGTACGTCTTGATCTCGCCCGCGGTGGCGATCGGTGCACCGGTCCAAGGCTTGAAGCGGTAACCGAACGTATAGAGATCGCTGTCGGAACGGATGCCCGGATACCGGTGCGTGCGCCACGTGCCGCCGAAGCCGTCGAGCGCCTCGAGAACGACAAACGTCTTGTCGGGACACTGCTCGTTGAGGTGATGTGCGCCCCCGACGCCGGAGATCCCGGCCCCGACGATCAACACATCGAAGTGCTCCGGCTGGCGTGCGCCGGCTGGGGTGATCGTGGACATGGTCGTCGTCGTGGTCATCTCGTCTGATCTCCTCGGAGCATCCGAGAGCCTCGCACTTCAGCGATCCGATCCACCAAACGCGGTGGTGTGGCAAGGGGCACGGCGAGGCCCGGTCGGCCTGGCCTCGGGTGGGTGGGCCGACCTACCGGAGCGCGTCGATGATCAGGGCGAAGGCGGCGTCGGCATCGACGGACTGCAGCACACGGCAGTTGGGTGCGGGCATCTCCCGAAAGGACCGTTGATCGACGACCGTCATGCCCCTGGTGTGCATGCCGGCAGTCTCGATGTCCAGACGCGCGTCGTAGTGAGCGAAGAGCTCCGGATGGGTCAACGCAAGGACGGCGAGCGGATCGTGCATCGGCGCGCCGATCACGTCGAACTGCCGTGCTCGGTACCGGTCGCTGAACTCGTCGAGGAGGTCGGCGAAGAGCAGAGCCGTCGGTCCGGCGGTCTTGCGCAGCACCGCGATCCTCTCCGGCGTGGCCTGGAATTGGTGGGAGATGTTGAGCCCGGCCATCACCAACGGCGCGCCGGAGCGCACCACGATGTCCGCCGCTTCGGGGTCGGCCCAGATGTTGAACTCCGCCGTGGCCGACCAGTTCCCGACGTGCGTGCTGCCACCCATGAACGACACACCGGCGACCTTGGCGGCGAGGCCGGCATCACGCTCGAAGGCGAGGGCGACGTTGGTCATTGGTCCGGTGACGATCAGCCACACACCGCTACCGGCGTTGGCGTTCTGCCCATGCTCGCGACGGACCGTCTCGACGAGGAAACCCACTGCGTCATCCGATGTCGGCGGACGACTCGGAGGTGAGAGCTCGGCGCCAGCGAGACCACTCTGACCGTGGATGTTCGTGGCCTCACGCAACTCGTTGACCAGTGGGTTCGGGGCGCCGGCGTGCACTTCGACGTCCGGCCGTCCGATCAGGTCGAGCACCTGCAGCGCGTTCTTCGTCGTGCGATCAAGGCCGACATTGCCGCCCACGGTGGTGACACCGAGCAGATCCGTATGCGCGCATGCGAGTGCGATCGCCAGCGCGTCGTCGTGGCCGGGATCGCAGTCGAGGACGACGCGCAGACGAGGGTTGGGCATTGCCGGATCCTACGGGCGGTCGCCGCCCAGGGCACATCAGCCGCGCGGTCGTTCGTTCCGGGAGGCCATGAGCCGGACGTGGCGCGCCTACTGCCGTGGTGGAAATCTCTGCTCTGGAAGCCGATTCAATGGAACGAGATCGCGTCGATAGTGCCGATGCGTGGCCTCCACGGCTTCGGCCAATGCGAGGCGCGCTGCTGCCAATTCGTTGCGGAGACGCTCGTTCTCCGCCTCCAGTTCGAGGACCTGGCGGACGCCTTCGAGGTTGAGTCCGGCATTCGTCAACTGGGCGATCCGGTGGAGCATGGCGATGTCGCGCTGGCTGTAGCGCCGGCTGCGGCCCGGGGTGCGTGACGGCTCGAGCAGCCCTTTGCGCTCGTAGATCCGGAGCGTCTGGGGGTGCATGCCGGCGAGTTCGGCGGCGACGGAGATGACGTACACAGCCCGCGAGGCGCCATGGGAGAACTCCTTGTCCGGATCGCTAGGCGGCGTCATGTGCACCTCGTTTCCTCAATCGGTGTTGCTGGCGGGTTCGGCACGGCTGCAGATGGCCAGCCGGGTCGTCGCTCGTGGTGCGGCAGAACACCTCCGAGTGACGTTGGGAGGCGTTCTGCCCCAATATACGGGGGCAACCTCTCTCCCAACGGCTCCATCGCCTCACACGCCCAGGTGGGCTCGGGGATTGGGGGTGGCGGTGGCCAAGGATTCGATGGCTGCTTGCTGCTCCGGGGTCGGTGCGCTGGGCACGTCGATCTCGAGCGTGACGAGCAGGTCACCGGCGCCACCGGCAGCGGCAGCGCCCTTCCCCTTGGCCCGGAGGACCCGACCTGATTTCGAGCCCGGAGGCACGCGGAGGGACACCTTGCCGTCGAGCGTCGGGACGGTGATGGTGGCCCCGAGGACCGCCTCGGCGAAGGTGATCGGCGTGGAGAGCGTGAGGTCCTTGCCCTTACGACCGAACAGTGAGTGCCCGCCGACGCGAACGGTGACGAGAAGATCGCCTGGCGGGCCACCATTGAAGCCCATACCACCGCGATGCTTGAGCCGTATCCGCTGTCCGTCTTCCACCCCGGCCGGCACGCGCAGCTTCACCCGACGCGGCTTGGTGGAGCCGCCGGTCCCTTGACACGAGGGACAGGGCGTCTCGATCCGCATCCCCGTCCCGCCACAGCGTGAGCACGGCTGCGAGAAGGAGAAGAAGCCCTGGTTGGAATCGACCGAACCGCGACCGCCGCAGGCCGAGCAGACCGACGATGTGGTTCCCGGCGCAGCGCCCGTGGCGTTGCACGTCTCGCACGGGCCCGCGCCGACGATGTTCACCTCGGTCGTCACACCACTGACCGCATCACCGAAGGCCAGCGTGAGCGAGGCCTCGAGGTCTTCCCCGCGGCGCGGCCCCGGCTGACCACGCCGCTTCTGCCCGCGTCCGAACACGCCGCCGAGAAGGTCGCTCAGGTCATCGACACGGAATCCGCTCGTGGCTCCGCCTCCGCCACCACCGGGAGGGCCGAAGCCATACGCCGACGGGCCGGCGGCGCGGACTTCGTCGTAGGAGGATCGCTTGTCGGCATCGCTCAGCACGGCATAGGCCGTGCTGATCTCCTTGAACTTGTCTTCGCGACCCGGGTGGGAGTCGGGATGATTCTCCTTGGCGAGTTTGCGGTACGCCTTGGTGATCTCCTTCTCCGTCGCCGTCTTCGCGACGCCGAGGGTTGCGTAGTAGTCCTTCTCGAACCACTCACGCTGCGGCTGTGCCATCGGCGGAGCCTCAGCCCTTGACCTTCACTGCGCCCAACCGTTGCTGCCGATAGCGCGACATCACCGATCAGCCCTTGACCTTCACCATTGCTGCGCGGACGACCTTGGACTTCCAGCGGTACCCGGCACGCAGCACCTCGCTGACGATCGGGCCCTCTGCGTCTGCATCGGCCTCCTCGTGCACGACGGCGTCGGCCACCGATGGATCGAACGCCTCGCCCTGGGGCGCGAGCCGTTCGAGTCCTTCGCTTTCCAACGCGCTCAGCAGCGCGTCGTGCAACTTCGCCATCGGCGAGGCGTCGACATCATCGGCGTGGGACATGGCCAGTTCAAACGTGTCGAGGACCGGAAGGAGCTTGGTGATCAGCTTCTCCCCCGCCCGTTCGGCCGCGGCTTCCTGATCCCGCAACGACCGTTTCCGGTAGTTGTCGAAGTCGGCTTTGAGCCGCTGCAGCGAGTCGAGGAAGTCGTCTCGTTCGGCCCGAAGGGTCATCAGCACTTGCTCCTCGGCTGACAGCACCGAGTCGAGGTCGGCGTCAAACGCCTCGGCGGCGGCTGCCGCCGAGGCGTCGTCACCGGACGGCGCGCCTTCCTTCGGTTCGTTCGTCTCTTCCGAAGTCATCACAGATACCCAGCGCGCTTACTTCTCGTCGACGATCTCGGCGTCGACGATGTCGTCGTCGTTCGGCATCGACGATGCACCCGGTCCACCGGCGGAGTCACCCGCGCCAGCGTTCGATGCGGCGGACGCCTCGTAGAGCTTCTGCGTGGCGCTCTGGCTCGCCTGCGCGAGGCCATCGGTGGCCCGCTTGATGGCCTCGATGTCGCTGCCGTCTTTGACCTTCTTCAGTTCGTCGAGGGCAGCCTCGACACGGGTCTTCTCATCGGCCGGGATCTTGTCGCCGTTGTCGCGCAGGAATTTCTCGATCTGATACACGAGCGAGTCGGCGTTGTTCTTGGTCTCCGCCTCCTCCTTGCGGCGACGGTCGTCCTCCGCGTGCGCCTCCGCATCCTTCACCATCTGGTTGATGTCGTCCTTGCTGAGCGACGACTGGCCGGTGATGGTCATCGACTGCTCCTTGCCGGTGGCCCGATCCTTCGCCGAGACGTGCACGATGCCGTTCGCATCGATGTCGAAGGTGACCTCGATCTGGGGGACGCCTCGGGGTGCGGGCGGCAGATCGACGAGCTCGAACTTGCCGAGGGTCTTGTTGTACATCGACATCTCGCGCTCGCCCTGCAATACGTGGATCTGCACCGACGGCTGCATGTCGTCGGCCGTGGTGAACACCTCCGTGCGGCGGGTGGGGATCGTGGTGTTGCGCTCGATGAGCTTCGTCATGACGCCACCCTTGGTCTCGATGCCGAGCGACAGCGGGGTCACGTCGAGCAGAAGAACGTCCTTCACATCGCCCTTCAGCACGCCGGCCTGCACCGCAGCACCGACGGCGACGACCTCGTCCGGGTTCACGCCCTTGTGCGGCTCTTTCCCGGTGAGGCCCTGCACGAGGTCGTAGATGGCGGGCATGCGGGTGGATCCACCGACCATGACGACATGCTGGATATCAGCCTTGCTCAGCCCGGCGTCCTTGATGGCCTGTTCGAAGGGGACCTTGCAGCGCTCGACGAGCGCAGCGGTCATCTCCTGGAACTTGGCCCGGGTCAGCGAGACATCGAGGTGCTTGGGACCTTCGCTCGTCGCCGTGATGAACGGCAGGTTGATCTGCGTCTGCTGCACCTGGCTGAGCTCGATCTTCGCCTTCTCGGCCGCTTCCTTCAGGCGCTGCGTGGCCATGCGATCGGCGGCGAGGTCGACACCCTCGGTGCTCTTGAACTCCTTCACCAGCCAGTCGATGATCGCCTGGTCCCAGTCGTCGCCACCGAGGTGGGTGTCGCCGCTCGTGGACTTCACCTCGAAAACGCCATCGCCGATCTCGAGCACCGACACGTCGAAGGTGCCGCCGCCGAGGTCGAAGACCAGAATCGTCTGATCCTTGCCGTCTTCGCGATCGAGACCGTAGGCCAACGCAGCCGCGGTGGGCTCGTTGATGATGCGAAGCACCTCCAGACCGGCGATCTGGCCGGCCTCCTTGGTGGCCTGACGCTGCGCGTCGTCGAAGTATGCCGGCACGGTGATGACGGCCTGGGTGACCGTGTCACCCAGGTACGCCTCCGCGTCGCGCTTGAGCTTCATCAACGTGCGGGCACTGATCTCTTGGGACGTGTACTTCTTGCCGTCGATGTCAACGCTCCAGTTGGTGCCCATGTGGCGCTTCACGGAGCGGATGGTCCGGTCGGGGTTGGTGATCACCTGGCGCTTGGCAACCTCGCCGACAAGGACCTCGCCGTCTTTCTTGAAGCCGACGATCGACGGGGTCGTGCGTGCACCCTCGGAGTTCGGGATGACGACGGGCTCGCCACCTTCGAGAACGGCGACGACGGAGTTGGTGGTACCGAGGTCGATACCGACGGCCTTGGGCATGGGGGGCTCCTGAAGAGAAGAGGGTTGTAGGTAGATCTTCGCGGAGTTCCGAGCACTACGTGAACCACGCTGACAGGATCAACGATAGCAAACTTGCGTCTATTCCACTCAAGTCTCGCCGTCTAACTCACAGAAGTCTTGCCACTCGGCTCGCTCTCTCGTGCCACGTCTGTCGCCCAGAGCGATGAGCGGAGGGGTGGCACCGAGGAGGGGCCCGCCTTAGGGACGGAGACCCGGTTCGACGAAGGAGAACAACGGGCGAGTACCGCAGCGTGGGAGGGCTCCCCGGTGACAGGACCTCGCAACACCAGCCACCTCACAACTCACTGAACGACGGTTACGAGCTCCGCACCGCCTCGTCACACGCCGCTCACACGGTGCGACGAACGTGCAGGCAACCACTCCGCGTCGCCGACGGATTCGGCTTTCGAAAGGACTCAACGATGCAAACGCTCGCCCCAACCCCCTCCCGCCGCCGCCGCACCGCCGCTGCACTTCTCGGCATCGGCATGGTCGGAACTGTCATCGTGGGGGCCGTCCCGGCCAACGCCGACGACGCCCTCCCCACGGTCCCGACCGTGGTCGTTCCCACCCAGAACGCCCCTGAAGCCGTTGCCGAGAAGGCGATCCCTCCGGTCGAACTCAAGCTTGTCGTGATCCGTTCCAAGGGGGCGGCGGAGATCGCCAAGCGCCAGGGCTCGCTCACCAGCACGCAGGCCAAGCTCGCGTCGCAGAAGGCCGACTGCGGGTTCAACGCAGCCCGCGCCGCCGAGATGACCACGACGTCGGCCGGTCTCACGGCGCTCGGCAACCAGCTCGCGGCGACCACGG
Source organism: Acidimicrobiia bacterium (assembly GCA_031423635.1). Lineage (GTDB taxonomy): Bacteria > Actinomycetota > Acidimicrobiia > Acidimicrobiales > JANYDT01 > JANLQX01. The sequence continues at coordinate 9,238 of JANPFX010000296.1, forward strand.
ACCTCCCGACTGCTCGCACCCTCTACGGCAAGATCTTCACCGACTTCCGGGTCTACCTCGTCGTTCTCCCGAAGGCCGGCAAGGCGATGCGTTGCGACAACGCCCTCGAATCGATCACGAAGTTCAACGAATCCGCCGTAAAGGTGCAGACCGAGATCGATGCTGCCAAGGCCAAGGGAGCCGACACCACGGCCGCCCAGGCCCTCAAGGACGCCGCGGTCGCTTCTGTCACCGCCCTCAATCCTGCCGCCGCGATCACGCCGTGCATGAGCCTGCTCCCCGACAAGGGCGACAAGACCGTCCAGGCATCGAACGCCGCGGCACTCCAGTCCTGCGACGCTTCGCTCGACTCGGTCTTCGCCAGCCTCAAGTCGGCCCGGGCCCAGCTCGAACAGGCTCGGGCTGCTCTGAAGTCAGCTCGCAAGACCGACAAGGAAGCCGACAAGGCGGCGGACAAGGCCAAGCGAGAAGCCGACAAGGCGCTTCGTGAGGCCCAGCGCGACGCCGAGAGGGCCGCCCGCGACGCCAAGCGCGACGCCGCCAAGGCCGCCCGCGAGGCCGCCAAGCTCGTCCGGAAGAGTTGACCCCAGGCTGCACCGACCGGCCGGCACCTACCCGACCGGACACGTCGTTCGCCGGGCCGGGATCGTCGGGAACACTCGACGGTTCCCGGCCCGCTGTCGTTCGGTTCGAAACCGCCGGCCCGGTGCGTTCGGGACTCAGCGGCCGGTGACCGAGAAGTGCTGGTAGTCCTTCGTTGACCGCCAGTTGCCGCCCCACTTCCAGCCCTCGGCGGCAAAGGCCTTGACCACGGCACCCCCAGCCACCACCATGCCCGGTTCGCCGAGCCTGCGGTCGACGTATCGCCGTGCCGCCGGGTCGAGCACGGAACCGTCGGCGAGCACATAGGGGTTCTGCACCGGGTTGACGTCGACGGCCCGCCCATAGGCGTGCTGCGACCAACGTCTCGTAGGTGCGCCATCGGGACCGAACGACGGCCGGCAGTTGAACCCCGACGTGTTGTTTGCCAATGTCGAGCGGTCGTCGTCGCCCCCAAACGCCTCGATCGGCTCGACCGACGCGAGAGGAATCCTCGCCGCGTCGAGCCCGGCGAACACACGACCGACCGCCGTTGCGACGTCTCGATGGACCACAATCACCCCGGTGCGGCTCGCTCCGGAGAAGTCGACGAACGCAACGGTCACCCGGCGCAGATCACGAAGCGGAACCGGACAGCCCGTGAACCAGCTGACGCCGACCATGGCGTTCTGCGCGGCCTGATCAAGACGTTCGATCACCCTTCTGGCGGATGACGCCGCCGACGCCCGGTTCGGCGCCGTCGAGGCGATCACGGACGGCCCGATGAGCAACGCCGCCAGCAGGCTCCGGCGCCAGGCTCTAACTCTCGACGGTCCGGCGACCTTCAAGAGCCCTCCCCAGGGTGAGCTCGTCGGCGTACTCGAGGTCTCCGCCGACCGGCAGCCCACTGGCGATGCGTGTCACCGTGATCCCGGCGTTCTTGAGCAAACGGGCCAGGTACATCGCCGTCGCCTCACCGTCGAGGTTCGGATTGGTGCACAGGATGACCTCGTCGATCTCCTCCTCACCCAGCCGAACAAGCAGTTCCTTGATACGGAGCTGATCGGGCCCGATCCCCTCGAGATGGTTGATCGCCCCTTGCAGCACATGGAAACGACCGCGGAACTCCTTGGTGCGTTCGACCGCAACGATGTCCTTCGGCTCCTCGACGACGCAGAGCACCCGGGTGTCGCGTGCTGGGTCACGGCAGATCGCGCACTCGGTGTGCAGGGCGTCGGAGTGCACCGACCCGTCCGGCCCGACCTCGAGCTCGGCGATGTTGAAGCAACGAACGCAGAACACCACGAGCTCCTTGGCGCGAGCCACGGCCCGCGCCAGACGCAGGGCGTCTTCCTTCGACTTCTTCAGCAGGTGGTAGGTGATGCGCTGAGCCGACTTGGGGCCGATGCCCGGCAGTCGACCGAACTCGTCGATCAGTTCCTGCACCGGCCCGGCGTAGAGATTGGCCATCGGCTAGCCGAGCAGTCCGCCGAGCGGATTTCCTCCGCCGAGACTCCGGAGCCCACCGGCGATGCCGCCCATCGCCTGGGCACTGGATTCCGCAACGCGATGTGATGCGTCGTGCAGCGCCGCGAGCAGGAGATCCTCGAGCAACGAGACATCGGAGGGATCGACGATCGACGGATCGAGTCGAACGGCCAGGAACTCGCCCGTCCCCGTCACGTCGACCTGCACGGCGCCCCCACCGGATGACCCCGTGAACGTGGTTCGCGCCGCGGCCTCCTGGGCAGCGGCCAGCTGCTGCTGCATCTCCATGGCCTGCCCGAGGAGGGCGTTGAGATCGAAACCGGAAGTGTCTGACATGGGTGTCCTCGGGAATGGGCTGGGCTAGGACTCGCGGACGAGTTCTGCGCCCGGAAAGGTACGGGAGATGTGCTCGAGCGTCGACGAGGCGGCGTCGCCGGCGTCGACGAGTTCGTCGAGGTCGACATCGTGTTCCTCTGACATCGGCGGCGCTGCCTCGACCGGCTTTGCCAATGGCGCTGCCGCGGTGGCAAAACGACGATTCGCCAGGACCCCGCCGGCGTCGTCCGGCGCGTCGGCAATCGGTGCTCCTGCCGTCGGGTCGACGGTGAGGCGCACGGCCACCGGATGACCTCGAACGACAGCCAACACTGCCGCCAGGTCGGGGACGAACTCTTCACACCGCGACAGGTGCATGGCGTTGGGCAACGCTACTTCCACCTCGTTCGACGCTGTCGAGGTGAAGTGGCCGGCGGAGAACATGGCCCGAGCCTTGCCTCTTAGGCCTTCGAGCACCCGGTCCCGTTCGTCGACCGGGCCGGGTGACGATTCCGCGGTGGCGGCTCGTGCGGCGGGGCGGGGCGGGGCGGCGGGCCGAGCCGGCTGACGCACGGGTGCGGGACGCGCCCCGAGTTGGGCCCGCGCCCCGTCGGCCACGCCGGAACGTCGGGACTCGGCCGACTGGGCGACGGCGGGACGGGATGACGCAAGGCTGGGCATCGGCCCCGGACCGGGCGACGGCCGGGGCGCGGTGGGCTCCGACGGCGGGGCTTCAGATGCGTCGGTCGTCGGGGGCTGCCCCTCGGCAGCCGCAAATGCCTCGAGCGCCGCAACCGGTGCAGGTGGCGTCGGTCGAAGGTCGGCCGGAGCAGGGCTCGGCGCGGGTGTCGACCCGGTGCCTCCCCCAGGCACCAGTCGTTCGAGTCGGTCGAGTCGCTCGATCAACGCCGCCGGCGACGTGTCGAGATCGGGGTTGGCGAGCCGTACAAGGGCCGTCTCCAGAACCAGGCGGGGCTCGATGGCGTCACGTTGCGCGACCAGGGTTTCACCGAGGACTTCGAGCGCGCGCGTGGACGCTGCCGGCGTGAGCAGGCGAACAAGATCATCGGACGCGCCTGGGCGGGGGACACCCATGTGGGTGAGGAACACGTCGCGCAGCACCTCGACCAGATCGCGGGCCAACTGACGGGGATCTCGGCCGCGCTCCGAAGCTCGATCGATCGAGCGCAGGATCTCCGCGACGTCACGACTCCCCACGGCAGTCGCCAATTCGGCGATGTCGAAGGCATCGCTGATACCGCCGGACGCAGCAACCGAATCCAGCGCCGAAAGCGCATCTCGCGCCGACCCGTTGCCGCGCTTGGCCACCGCGGCGAGCGTGGCGTCGTCGAGCTCGAGGCCGGCCTGGCTGGCGACATCTCGGACCAGCCCGGTGAGCGCATCGATGGCGAAGAGCCGGAACTCGAAGACCTGCGTGCGACTGCGGATCGTGGGCAGGACCTTCTGCGGGTCGGTCGTGGCGAGCACGAAGACGACATGGGGCGGGGGCTCTTCGAGCGTCTTCAGAAGCGTGTTGGACGCCGCCGTCGAGAGCATATGGACCTCGTCGAGGATGTAGACCTTTCGACGGCCGGCGGTGCCGAGGGATGCCCGGCTGACGAGTTCGCGCATCGTGTCGACACCGTTGTTCGACGCCGCGTCCATCTCGATGACGTCCATCGAGGTGCCAGCGGCAACCTGCACACACGAGTCGCAGACACCGCACGGCTCGCCGTCTTGGAGGTCGGTGCAGTTGAGCGCCTTGGCCAGGATGCGGGCCGAGGTTGTCTTACCGCAGCCACGCGGACCACAGAAGAGGTACGCATGCGCCACGCGGTCGTTGCGCACTGCGTTTCGAAGAGTGTCCGAGACGTGTTCCTGCCCGACCATGTCCGCAAAGCGCTGCGGGCGGAAGCGGCGGTAGAGGGACTGATACGTCACACCGAAGACTGTACCGGCAGGGGTACGACACCCGGCCCCGGCGAGGTGGCGAGTAGCGACCGATCAGCGGCGCGAGGCAAAGAAGTCCTTCAGTAGATCGGAGGATTCCTCGGCACGTACGAACGGAGTCACGGCCGCTTCGTGGTTCAGCCTGGCATCTGCACACAGGTTGTACAGGGAGCCGGTGGCACCCGCCTTCGGGTCACCTGCGCCGTAGACCACATGCGCGACCCTGGCGTTGATCGCCGCGCCGGCGCACATCGCGCACGGTTCCAACGTGACCACCAGGGTGGCATCGTCGAGCCGCCATCGACCGACGGCTGCAGCGGCGTCACGAAGGGCAAGCACCTCGGCGTGGGCCGTCGGGTCGCCCGTACGCTCACGCTCGTTGTGCCGCGCGGCGACGACCTTCCCGTCGACGACCACCACCGCCCCCACGGGGACATCACCGTGTTCCAGGGCGAGGACAGCTTCCGCGAGAGCGAGGCCCATCAGCGAGTCGAGATCGAGTGTTGCGGCAACGGAACCGGTCACCCGGCCGACCCTACACACGTCCGGCACCGGCTGGGCATCGCCTGCGGCGTCGACCCGGTGGGTGCCGAAGACAGCGCAGCGGAGGCGGGGCCCGCCGGCAATGTCCTCCGGCCGTGGGTGAGTGCGAACGTGAGGAGCGAAGCGACGAGCGTTGCCGCGAACCCCGAAGAGGCCACCCGGTGGGTGCCGAAGCGAAGCGGAGGCGGGGCCCGCCGGCAATATAACTGGCGGAGGAGGTGGGATTCGAACCCACGGTGAGTTGCCCCACACACGCTTTCCAAGCGTGCCGATTCGGCCGCTCTCGCACTCCTCCCGGCCGCTCTCACGAACCGAGGGCCCCTCGAAGAGGAAACGACCCGGACCGAAACAGCGTCGCAGAGGCTAGTCTGAGCCAGAGCACGCAGTGATGCGTGTTCCGTCCGCCTCGCACGACCGCAGCCGGTGCCGCCCGGTGTGGGCGGTCGGGTCCTGCGCAACGAGAACCCCATGAACCGAGTCAGGGCCGGAAGGCAGCAGCTCTCAGTGAGGACCCTCGTGTGCCGCAGATCGCCTGGCCGTCCACTCCCGGCGGCATCGTCGCGTTGGCCGGGCACGGCCGCCGGAGACTGGTTCACCGGCCGCTGGGCCCGTTCCGTCGGCTAAGGTTTCCCCGCCGCTGGAGAGGTGCGAGAGCGGCCGAATCGGACGGTCTCGAAAACCGTTGAACTGCAAGGTTCCGTGGGTTCAAATCCCACCCTCTCCGCCAACATCGACGTCTCGTGACGCCCGCATCGGCCCGGACCTTCGCGGTCCGGGCCGTTTGCGTTGGGCGGGCCGCCACGAACCCGGACGCGCACGCAGCCCCGGTTCGGGGAGAAACCGAGGCTGCGACGCTAGGGAGAGCGGAGCGGGTGCGGCTGGTGCGAGGGAGAGCGGAGCGGGTGCGGCTGGTGCGTCAGGCTCGTTCGGCGACCATTCCAGCAACCGAACGTTCGACGAACCCACCGAGGGTGTCCCAGTCGGTCCGTCCGGTGGCGGTCCAGGCGGGGATGCAGGCCGAGAGCACTCCGAGGATCGCGTGGGCGGTGATCGTGGAGTCCTCGATGCGGTACTGACCAGTTTCGACGCCGCAGGCGATCCGCGCCGCCAGCTCCGGGGTCAGAAGGTCACGCATGGTCGGATGGGACGATGAAGGGGCATTTCGCGACCCTTCCCAGGTGAGCAGGGCGCAGAACAGCCCGGGCGAGCTCGCCGCGGCGTCGATGACCACACGGGCGAGCAGCACGAGGCGGTCGATCGCTCCGTCGACAACCGCTCGTTCGGCTGCGAGTGCCGATTCCGTCACCAGGATCGCTCGGACGATGATGGCCGAGACGGTAGCGGCGATGGTGTCCTTGTCCTCGAAGTGGAGGTAGAACGTGCCCAGGCCCACGTCGGCGCGCTCGGTGATCGCGCTGATCGTCGCCCCTTCCACACCCATGAGGGCGTAGGTCTCGGCGGCGGCATCGAGGAGGCGGCGCTTCGTATGTTGCTTCCGTCGCTCGCCGCGGCGCAGCGGGACGCCGTCAGCAGCATTCGGCAGGGCGTGATCGAGGAGCATGGTTCCCCTTCGTGATGGATTCAAGTTCTGTGCTGCCCCTCGGAACGAAGGCCGCAAGGACAACGGATGCATGCAGCATCGGCAGCCGATCCGGTGACCTGAACAGGTTTTCTTGCGCAGCTTGCGCCGTAGCCCGACCGGTAGGTCGTTCGACCTACCGGAGCGCCGACGCAGTTGCGGCTGGACACCTCCGAGCGACGTTCGGAGGTGTTCTGCCCCCATGAATGGGGGCAACCTCTCTCCCAGTCAGCACGCGGTTCAGGCCTTCCGATGGGGCCACTACGATTTTCGGGCCGTCCTTGGGCCGAGTTCCGCGCCACAGACGGATCGTTGCCCGGTCGCAACCGCGACCGGAATGCGCGTCCCCTGTTCGCCGTGCCGATGCCGCCCCCGTGCGCGCATCGGCGATCAACCTGCCCAGAAGGAGTCTCCAATTGATGGAGCCCACGTTGTTGCCCCGCGTCCCGTTCACCGGCCGCATCCTCGTTCTCGGATGCGGCTCCGTCGCCCAATGCACGCTCCCGCTGCTCCTGCGACACGTCTGCTCACCCGAGCAGGTCACGGTGATGGACTTCGTCGACAACCGGGCCCGCATCGCTGAAGAGATCGCCAGGGGCGTCACCTACGTCGTCGACCGGGTCGAGCAGCACAACCTCGGAGATGTTCTCGGACCCCACCTCGGCGACGGCGACATCCTGCTGGACCTGGCGTGGAACATCGATGCCGCCGAGATCCTGCAGTGGTGCCACGACGCCGGCGTCCGCTACCTGAACACCAGTGTCGAGCTCTGGGACGCCTACACCGACGCCGAACGCCAGGACCCACGCGAGCGGAGCCTCTACGTCCGACACATGGATCTACGACGGATGATGGCCCGCTGGACAACGCCCGGACCGACGGCCGTGCTCGAACACGGAGCCAACCCGGGCCTCGTTTCCCACTTCACCAAGGACGCGCTCACGACCATCGGTCGTCGGGCGATTTCCGAGAAGAAGGTCGACGAGGCAACCGCCGAACGACTCGGCCACGCACTCGACATCGGGCGTCACAACGACGCCGCGATGCTCCTCGGCGTCAAGGTCATCCACGTGGCCGAGCTCGACACCCAGATCACCGACAAGCCCAAGCAGCGCGGCGAGTTCGTCAACACGTGGAGCGTCGAGGGACTCTACGAAGAAGGTGTCGCACCGGCCGAACTCGGCTGGGGCACCCACGAACGGCGTATGCCCGCGGACGCCTACGTGCACCAGTACGGACCGTCGAACCAGATCACCCTCGCCCGCATGGGAATGGACACCGTCGTGCGGTCATGGACGCCGCTCGGGGAGATCCACGGCATGGTCATCCGCCACGGCGAGGCATTCACGATCAGCGACCACCTCACCGTCTGGGACGGCGACCGTCCCGTCTACCGACCCACCGTCCACTACACCTACTGTCCGAGCGACTCCGCCATCGCATCACTCCACGAACTCCGCCAGAACCACCTGGTGATGCCCGAACGCCAGCGGATCCTCAACAACGAGATACTCCCCGGCGGCGCTGACGCCATGGGCATCTTGCTGATGGGCCATCCGTTCACGAGCTGGTGGACCGGTTCAGTCCTCACCATCGACGAAGCCCGCACGCTCGTGCCCGGCCAGAGCGCCACGACCGTGCAGGTCGCGGTCTCGGTCATGGCCGCCGTCGTCTGGATGATCGAGAACCCCGCGCGGGGAATCTGTGTGCCAGACGATCTGGACCACGAACGGATCCTCGAGATCTGCCGCCCCTACCTGGGCACCTACCACTCCGAGCCGAACGAGTGGACGCCTCTGCGCAACCGTGCGGAGTCTGCGCTCTTCGAGCGATTCACCCAGCCGAGGATCCGTCTCGACGACCCCGACGAGACCTGGCAGTTCACGACCTTTCTGGTCTGAGCCGCCGCCGACCGCCGGCCACGCCGATGACGCCGTGGCCGGCATCGAGAGTCACCACCACGTCAGCGACGTCTTTGGTGGGCGCCACGAAGCGATGCAGGTTCGGACCGTTGATGGCTGACCACACCGCGTGTGCCATCGACACTCGGCCGGGCGGATCGAGTTCGACGAATCGCCGGTAGAAGCTCTCGGAATCGGATTCGGCGGCCGTCACCATCGCCAGGAACCGTTCGACGAACCAACCGATGATCACGTCCTCCTCTGCGTCCAGGTAGACGGAGAGGTCATACGCCTCAACGAGACCGGGCTGCAGCGCGTTGACCCCTTCGACGATCACCACGTCACCGATGCGCACCGGCTCGCCGGGTTCGACGTCGAAGGTCCGGTGCGAATACCGGGGCACCTCCAGTGCCGTTGCGCCATCGCGTACGCGGGCGATCATGTGCAGCAGGGCTGCCTCGTCGTAGGTGTCCGGTTCGCCCTTGCGGTCGAGCGCGCCACGCTCGGCGAGGACACGGTTCGGGAACAGGAAGCCGTCGGTGCCGATCGTGGTGACGCTCCAGCCGTTGCGGGCCACCGCGAGGGCGGACACGTTCTCGGCCAACGTGGACTTGCCGACGGCCACCGATCCGCCGACACCGAGCACGAACGGTGACCGGTCGAGACCGGGCCAGACCGCCTCGATCTCGCGGGCAACCGCTTCCGCGACCTCGCCGACACCCATGGGATTCGCAATCTACCGGCTCCACCGGCGAAACACCCCGACGTTGGGCCCCGCGCCCTATTGACCCTGTTCACCGGCCTGTCGATGCCTGGATCGGATTTCTCCCGTTCCTCTTTCCGCCAAGGCGCGAATGCCGATCGCCGACACCAAGCCACAGGACTATGCGAACCGCTCCGGCTGGCAGAGCCGACCCTGGCTGGCGCGCGCCATCCGGCTGGTGGCGTTCCTGATCCCGGTCGGCGGCGCGATCCTCGTGACCACGGCACTCGGCCGCGTCTTCTACCGCGGCGCGTGGCCGACACCGATGCGTTTCGGGTGGATCGCCCTCATGTTCGTCATCGCCACGGTCGTGGCGAACCGGATCGGGCGGTGGACGGAGCGACTCCTTCCACTGTCGGCCCTGTGCCAGATGAACCTCAACTTCCCCGAGGAGGCGCCTTCGCGGGTGAGGACGGCGCTGCGGATGGGCAACACCGCGAATGGCGAACGGGTCATCGGAGAGTTCATGGCCCAGGGCCTCGCCGACGACCCGCAGCAGGCGGCGCTCCAGGTGTTGGACCTGATCGAGGCGCTCAACCGCCATGACCGCAAGACGCGCGGCCACACCGAGAAGGTGCGGGCGCTGTCCGAGGTGATCGCCCAGGAGATGGGGCTGAGTGAGGCCGAGCGAAACCGGCTGCGATGGGCCTCGGTCCTCCACGACATCGGCAAGCTGGCGGTCCCCGCCGAAATCCTCAACAAGCCCGGCAAGCCGGACGCCGAGGAATGGGCGATCATCCAGTCGCACCCGATGGAAGGGCACGATCGGATCGGTCCGCTCCGGGCGTGGCTGGGGGAGTCGGCCCGCGTCATCGAGGAACACCATGAGCGATGGGACGGCTCCGGGTACCCGCTCGGACTCAAGGGCGAGCAGATCGCGCTGCAGGCGCGGATCGTGGCCGTGGCCGACAGCTTCGAGGTCATGACGGCGGCGCGGTCGTACAAGAAACCGATGTCCTACGAGGACGCCCGGGCGGAACTGGTGAAGTGCTCGGGAACGCACTTCGACCCAGCCGTGGTTCGAGCGTTCCTCAAGGTGGGAGCGAAGAAGACGCGAAGGTCGGCCGGATTGCTCTCCAGCGTTGTCAGCCACCTCGCTTCCGGCAACGGTCCCGTCGCGACCATTGCGCAGTCCGTGTCGGGCGGTGTGAGTGCGTCAACCGGCGTTTCCGTGGCTGCGCCGTTTGTGCGGGGCATGCAGATGGCGGCGCAATCGGCCCCGGAGAGCGGGCTCGTGTTCTTCAGCGGCGGAGCCGGGACCGTGGTGTCCTCGCCCCTGGCAGCCGCCGCGGCCACGGCAAAGACGACCGTGACCACCCTGGCCCTCGCGGTGACCACCACCCTCGCGCCATCGGCGGCACCTGACAACCTGGCATTGCGACCAATCCGGTCAGAAAACCGCGCCACTCCCGAACGCGCCAGTGAACGAACGGACCGTTCCCCGACGTCCCAGCCCCAGGCGTTGCCCGGGGCCGGCACCCGGGTCGACACGCCGACCACGGTCGCCACCGACCTCTTCCCGACCATTCCGGTCGCATCGACTCGACCGCTGATTCCTTCGACGTCGACCACGCTCCTCGACGGCTGGATCAGCGGAACGATCCCCGTCACGATCGCACCACCCACCACCCGGCCGGTCGCCGAGACAACTCCCCCGTCGTCACCAGCCGCCACCACGACGACCCGGCCCGCCACGACGACCACACGGTCACCGACGACGACCACTTCGACCACTTCGACCACTTCGACCACTTCGACCACGACAACGACAACGACCACGACAACAACGACGATCGCGCCGACCACCACCGCCCCGCCGCCTGCGACCGTCCCACCCGCGCCGACGACGACGTGGCCGGCAACCTGCCCGGGCGCCTGGCGGGCGACCTACACGTCCGGGTTGAATCAAGCGATCCGCTGCGAGACGAGCCTCAACCTCTCCCTCGCCAACGGCGAGTCGCCGATGCCCGGGATCTCGTCGTCGTTCGACGCCTCCTGGACAGCAACGGTGACCGTGGCCAGTTCTCAGACCTACAGCTTCTTCTCGACCGGCGATGACGTGGCGTCGCTGTCGATCGACGGCACGCGGGTGTTCAAACAGGGCTCGGGCTCCGACACCACCGCCGAGCTCACCGCGCTGACGGAGAAGACCCTCACGGCCGGTACGCACACGATCGACGTGACCTATCGGCCGAAGGGCGGCTCGTCACGCGCCGCGCTCGCCTTCACCCCGGCGTTTGCCACCGGACCGGCCAGCGCGCCGTTGCCGTCGCCGGGGGCGCTCTCTGCCGGCGGGACCGCCACCATCTCCTGCAACCCAGGTGAATGGCTCGTGCAGTTCTTCAACAACACGACGGTCACCGGCACTCCCGTCTCCACGGTGTGCGACCCGACGCTCGACGAGCGTTACAGCGGCAGTGCGAAACCTCCGGGCATGAACTCGTTCACGAACTTCAGCGCGTCGTGGACCGGAGAGTTCATCTTCGCCGCCGGCGTGACCCGATTCACCACGAAGAGCGACGACTCGATGCGCATCTGGGTCGACGGACGCCAGATCCTCGAGAAATGGGGAGCCAGCCCGACCATCGAGGTGTGGGCGACGCCGAGGCTCACGGCCGGAAGGCACACCGTCGTCGTCCACTTCAAGAACAACACCGGACAAGGCGACGCACGTTTGGACATCTCGCCGACCCCGAGCACGCCAACGACCACCACCACGACCATCCCGACAACCACCACCACGACCATCCCAACAACAACGACCACGACCACCACCACTTCCATCGCAACACCAACAACCACCACGACCATCCCCACCACAACAACCACCACGACCACCCCCACAACAACCACCACGACCACCCCCACAACAACCACCACGACCACCCCGACAACAACAACCACCACGACCACCCCGACAACAACAACCACCACGACCACCCCGACAACAACAACCACCATCCCCTGAGCCCCGATGTGCGCGTTGCGGGCTGCACCGGTCAACACATCTAGCGACGGACGAAGACTTGCCGACGTGGGCGCAGGGAATCACCCTTCGCCATCTACTGTGCACCGATGGCCGCGGGCACCAGTTGGCAGGTTGACTCGCTCGGCCGCGGCACCTTCCTCTTCCGATGGCAGGAAGGCTTCTACCTGAGTGCCTTCTTTGTCGGAAGACGAGGCGTCACGGCGATCGACCCGATCAGCGACGCCGCCGCGACGGCGTATCGCGAAGCGATCCGCAGCGTCACCTCGTTGCCGGTCAATCGCGTCGTCTACTCCCACGATCATCGCGATCACATCGTCGGCGCCCGGTCTCTCGTCGGCAACGACGACGCGGAGATCTGCGCCCACGCAGAAGCCGGACGCCGAATCGCCCGACGCAACGACGCAGACGTGCTCGAGCCGAACCGCTTCATCGGTGACGGGGACGTTGTCACGGACGGCCCCGTCCAGTTGGAGGTCCGCTTCTTCGGACCGAACCACTCCGACTCGAACCTGTTGTTCCTCGCTCCCACCGACCGCGGACGGCTGCTGATCTGGGTCGACGGGGTCGAGCCGGACACCGCTCCGTACCGCAACCTCCCCGACACCGATTTCCGCGGCTATCTCGACACCCTCGACGCGGCGGTCACCCTCGACTTCGAACTGGTCGCCGGCGGTCACACCGGCCCCGGCGGACGCCACTGGGTGGCGGACTACCGCGAGTACATGCTGCGCCTGCTCGATGCGACGGCGCTCGAGTACGGCGTCGTGGGTGGCCAGACGCCGCGTCCCGGCGAGGACGGAGTGGCCATGACCGAACGCGTCCGTGGTGACGTGACCCGGGCCGCAGCCGGGCACCTACGCGAACGCTTCGGCCACTGGACCGGCTTTCGGGAATGGGCGCCGCAGACGGCCGACCGGATCCTCAGCTACCTGATCACCGGGAACTGACGTCGGCTGCACGCCTTCGTCCGGCGTCATCGCACCGGCGGCGTCTCGACGACCAGCCACGGGAAGCATCGCGGATCGGCATCGAACACCGCCAGGACGAACTCCGTCACCCGAGTGGATAGGAGAGAGCGGGTGTCGGCCGTCGCGGCGGTGAACGAGAACCCGACCGAACGCCTCGCTCCATTGCCAAGAGAAACGGTTCGCGAATGAGGCGGATCACCTCAGGGGGAGAGCCGCTCGATCACCCAGGCACCGCCGGCTTCGTGTCGGTAGCGAAGACGATCGTGGAGGCGGGACGGACGGCCCTGCCAGAACTCGATCGACGCGGGAAGCAGCCGGTAGCCACCCCACGTCTCCGGGCGCGCCAGTTCGCTCGGGTCGCGCTCGGCGAGACGTTCGGCCGCTGCTTCCAGCGCGCTGCGACCCTCGATCACCGTGCTCTGCGCGCTTACGATGGCACCTATTCGGCTGCCGACCGGACGGGAAACGAAGTACTGGTCGCTCTCCTCGGCGGTCACGCGTTCAACCAGGCCGACAACGTTCACCTGACGTTCGAGTCGACCCCAGTAGAACGTGAGCGCGGCACGCGGTTCGGCGGCCAATGCCCGACCCTTCTGGCTGGCGTAGTTCGTGAACCAGACGAACCCGCGGTCGTCGAGACCCTTCAGCAGCACCGTCCGCGTCATCGGCTGTCCGTCGAGAACGGTCGCAAGGGTCATCGCATGCGGTTCGTCGGTTCCGGGAACATGGACCGCGCTCGCGTCGTCGAACCATCGTCGGAACTGCACGAACGGGTCGGCGTCCACCTCGCTTTCGTCGAGGGTGCCGGCGCGGTAATCCTGGCGGCGGTCGGCCAACGACGTCGGCGGGGTTTCGGGCACCGAGCCAGTCTTGCTCGCTTTCGAGCGGCCTGTTCGGCCGTTCGTCCATCGAGCCTCCTCGGCTGGCTCGGCGGTCAACGTCTACCATGACGCCCCGTGCCGACCCGAGCCCAACTCCCCGGACTCGGGCTTGCCGGTCTGGTCGTCGTGCTGGCCTTCGCCGCCGAGAAGTTCGTCAAGTCGCAGACCCCGATCGTGCTGTCACCGCTCGTCGCCGCGGTGCTCATGGGAGCGCTGCTGACGAACTTGCGCGTCCTGCCCGACATCGCCCGGCCGGGACTGCAGTACGCCGCACGACGACTGCTCCGCGTCGGGATCGTGATCCTGGGCCTGCAGCTCTCGTTGACCAAGCTACGCGACCTCGGCCTCAAGGGCCTCGCGCTGGTGCTCGTCACCACGACCGTCACCTTCTTCGGGACCCAGTGGCTCGGCAAACGGCTCGGTCTCTCCCCCGGCCTGCGGCTGCTCGTCGCCACGGGCTTCTCGATCTGTGGCGCATCGGCAGTGGCTGCCATGCGGCCGGTCAGCGGTGCCGACGATGACGACACGGTCTACGCCATCGGTCTCGTGACGCTGTGCGGAAGCCTCGCCATCGCCATCCTCCCGGCAATCGGACATGCGCTCGGCTTCGGGGACCTGCGATTCGGGACGTGGGTCGGCGCGAGCGTGCACGACGTCGCCCAGACCGTGGCGACCGCGGCGAGCCGTTCATCCGACGCGGCGCGAGAGGCGGCGATCGTGGTCAAGCTGACCCGGGTGGTTCTCCTCGCCCCGCTCGTGACCGGAGTCAGCATCTGGCGACGACGGCAATTGGCCGCGGCCGAACGCAACGCCGTCGAAACTGCCCCCGCCGCGTCGTCTGCTGGCGACAGCCCCACCCCCGGCGCAATGTCGCGCCCGGCCGCAGTCAAGGGTCCCCCGATCCTCCCGCTCTTCGTCGCCGGCTTCCTCGCCATGGTGGTCCTGAACTCGGCAGTGGACCTTCCCGTCGAGGTTCTCCGCCAGGCGAAGAACCTCGAACGGGTGCTTCTGGCTGCAGCGTTGGTCGGATTGGGCGCCGGCGTCGATGTCCGCAAGCTGCGGGCGATCGGTCCACGCCCACTGGTCCTCGGCTTGGCGTCGTGGGTCCTCATCGCGACGATGACGGCGATCGGGGTCGTGGTGCTCGGCATCGGGTGACCGGCGCACCCACATTCTCCAATTTGGGCATACGCTCAACTCCATGGCTTCGTCGGATCACCACCGCAGCTCCGACGCCGATCCGGCAGTCGCGACGCCACTCGACCTTCTGACCTCTTCGGTCCGCGCCACGCTGTCCGGGGCGATCCGCCACCAACTCGTCGGCGACCGTGTTCCGTCACGAGATCTGAGCGCGCCACTTGACGGCGATCCCGGGCTGTTCGGTCCGGGCAGCGCGACCTGGCAGGTCCACGCCGACGCGGCGATGCTCATCGGCGGCGTACGGGCTCTGCTGTTGCAGACGATGCATCCCTTGGCCATGGCCGGAATCGCGGAGCACTCGGCGTACCGGACCGATCCCATGGGCCGTCTGTGGCGGACGTCGGAGTATGTCGGGACCACCAGTTTCGCCGCGACGGCCGAGGCGGAGCGCGCCGTGGCCATGGTCAAACGGGTTCACCAGCGAGTACGGGGGACCGCCCCCGACGGACGGCCGTATGACGCGAACGACCCGCACCTCATGGCCTGGGTGCACCATTCGCTCACGGAGAGCTTCTTCGTGGCGTACCAGCGGTACGGGGCGGAGCGGCTCAGCGCGACCATGGCCGACCGCTACGTCGCGGAACAGGCGACGTTGGCCGAGATGCTCGGCGCAACCTCGCCCGGCCCGGCCCGCAGCGTCGCCGAACTCCGATCATGGATGAGTGGCATCCGGCCCGAGCTACGCGCCGGCGCTCAAGCCCGAGAAGCCGTTCGTTTCCTGCTTCTCCCGCCTCTTCCGATCATCAGCCGCGGACCCTATGCGGTCATCGCCGCGGCGGCGGTAGGACTGCTCCCCGGTTGGATCAACCGATCGCTACGCGTCCCCGTGGTCCCCTTGGTCGACCCCATTGCCGTCCGGCCGGTCGCCAAGGCGCTGTCGGCCGTCATCAGCTGGGCCCTCAGTGCACCGCCGGCCACGAACGGCTGACGCTCTGCTCGCACGACAGGGACGCGCCACCGACCGGCCCGAACGGGCCGGTCGCCGCACTTCACGACGATGGCACGGCGCGTTCGGACGGCGGCGCTCCGTCAAGGCTCCGCAGGTTCAGCGACCTGCCCTGATGGCATCGCGGATCTCGGCGAGAAGAACCTCTTCCCTGGTGGGGCCGGCGGGCGGGCTGGCCTTGCGCATCTTCTGGTACGCCTTGACCACGAGGAACATGACGAAGGCGACGACGAGGAAGTTGATGACGGCGTCGAGGAACATGCCCACCTTGATGCGGCCCTTGCCGATATCGAAGCCGATCGCCCCGACGGAGGGCTTGCCGAAGATCGCCGCGATGATGCCACCGACGATGCCTTCCGTGAACGCGGTGACCACGGCGGCGAACGCAACGCCGAGGACGAAGGCAACAGCCAGGTCGACGAGATTGCCCTTGTTGATGAAGTCTTTGAATTCCTGCAGCACGAGGGTGTGCTCCTTTGGTTGACGGAAACGGCACGCCCTCGCTGGGTGTGCCGTAATTCACACTACGGGGACCCTCGACGCAGTGTCGAGAACCCGAGGAGAACGAACGTGAAGCACCCCCAAAGGTCGCGAAAAGGTCCGCCCGAACCTGAACGCGTGGATCGCCGCTAAGGTCGACGCCTTCGACGCGCTGTCCGACCGTCCGTCCCCGGATCCAAACCCTGGAGGAAACGATGCGCCGACCCTCGAAACGTCAATTGATTTGTTCGCTTTCGCTCCTCGCCGGGCTGGGGCTCGTTGCGCCCCGAGCTGACGCTCAGGTCCCCCAACCGCCGGCGGCCGGCAGTCAGGCATCGTCATACGTCGTGGACTCGAGAGACCTCGGCATCGTTCTCCCTCCTGCGGCCGCGACACCCTCCTCGGTGGCCACCACGGTGAAACCGCGCAAAGCCAAGAAGGCCGCGGTCGCGAGCGTCCCGACGACGGTCGTGGTCAGAATCCTCGACCCGATCTCGGCTCCGTCGGCCGCCGCCGCAGGAGCAACGAGCGTCGGGGTCGGCGACGGAGGCGCCATTGCGGAGTCGGTGTGGGCGGCGCTGCGCAAATGCGAATCCGGGGGGAACTACGCCATCAACTCCGGAAACGGCTACTACGGCGCCTACCAGTTCGCCTCCGGGACCTGGAGGAAGCTGGGCTACTCCGGCTTACCGCACGAGGCGAGTCCGGCCACCCAGGACGAAGCCGCACGCAAGTTGCAGAGCCAGCAGGGGTGGGCGCCTTGGCCCGCCTGCACCC
This sequence comes from Acidimicrobiia bacterium, assembly GCA_031423635.1. GTDB lineage: Bacteria > Actinomycetota > Acidimicrobiia > Acidimicrobiales > JANYDT01 > JANLQX01. The sequence goes on from JANPFX010000296.1 coordinate 26,597, forward strand.
GCAAGCTCGGCCTGCGTTAGCCGACCGCTCCCGAGTCGCGCAGGCGGACGCACTCCTCGGCGGTGTAACCGAGTTCAGCGAGCACCTCATCGGTGTGCGCGCCGAGGCCGGGCGGCACCGCCCCGATGCGCGAAGGCGTGGTCGAGAAGTGCACCGGCGGACGGGGCTCGCGCATGCGCCCGTAATCGCCGCGGTGGTGCTCCACGAGCGTGCCGTTGGCAACGACTTGCGGATGGTCGGCAACGTCGGCCAGGGCCGTGACGCTCGAGCACGGGACGTCGTTCGAGACCATCGCCGACACCACCGTCTCCGTGGTGTTCGTCGAAACGAACTCTCCGAGCCCGGGCTGCCAGAGGCCCATGTTTGCCATACGAAGGCCCGCCGTGGCGAGTAAGGGGTTGTCGACCCACTCCGGGTGGCCGACCGCCTTCGCCATGCCACGGAATTGGCCGTCGGTGAGAATCGACAGCGTGATGAACCCGTCGGTTGTCCTCGCCAGGGAGTACGCCTGTCCGATCACCGGTCCGGGACTGACACGGTCGCGGTCGAGGAACGTCAAACCCATCATCGCGTCGGTCCACAGAAAAGCCAGCGTGGCGTCGATCATGGCGACGTGGATGTGCTGGCCGACGACCTCGCCGGTGAGCCGATGGTTGCGTTCGCGGGCGAAGAGGGCCGCAGAGACCGCCTGGGCGACCGTGTAGGCCGTGATCTTGTCGCAGACGAGGTTCCGGAACAGATTGGGGTCGCCGGTTGCCGGATCGGTCTGGGCGGCGGCGACGCCGACGGTGGCCTGGATGATGTTGTCGTAGGCGGGACGGTCGGCCATCGGCCCGGAGAAGCCGAATCCGCTGATCGAGACGTAGATCACTCCGGGGTTGTCGGCACGGATCACGGGTTCGTCGATCCCGAGACGTTCGACCACGCCCGGTCGGAAGTTCTGGATGATCACGTCGGCGCGGGCGCACAGGCGACGGGCGACGGCCTGCCCGGTGGGGTCGCCCAAATTGATCGCCATCCCGCGCTTCGATCGATTGCACGTGAGCCACAGTGCTGACGTGCCGGAGACGGTCTCCCCGAGATAGCGCATCACGTCGCCGAAGCCCGGCGGCTCGATCTTGATCACATCCGCGCCCTGGTCACCAAGCATCATGGCGGCGAGCGGCGCCGTGATCATCGTCCCCACCTCGACCACCGTGACGCCGGCAAGCGGACCCGGGAGATGCGCGTGTTCGGTGTCGGCACGCGAGAAGGATGGTGGCGCGGGGCGCGAACGTTCACTGTCGGACATCAAGCACTCCTCGTGGTTGTACTGTTACTCTTCGTGGTCGATGGAGGATTCACTCCTGGACCGCACTTCAGTTCCGAATGGAACCGCCGCCATGACCGACCCTTCGCCCGCCGGTGTGCCACCGGTCACCGTAGCCAGTTCCGATCAGCTACCCCCAGTCGGCGGGCAGATGATGCCGATCGTCGCCAGTTCGTGGCCGCTGTCGACCGACGACGGCGTGAGCGCAGGAATCGCCGTCGGTCTACCGCATCTCGCCCCGAAACCGGCCGGGCCGGCGGCCCGGGAACACGATGGGCTGACGGGCCCGGCCTCCCCCACAGCGGCTCCTGCTGGCGAAGCGCCGCCGTCACCAGAGGCGTGGCGAGCCGACCCCCTTCGGGCCCTCGGTGCACTCACGACAGGACTTCGAGCGAGCCGGGGCGACGCCGCGCTGGTGCTCACCCGCGCCATGCACGAGGGGCTCGGCGACCGCGTGGTCCTGTGGAGCGTGTCCCTCGACGGGACCCGGGCGCGTCTCAACGCCGTCGACGGCACGCCGGTCGAACGGCCCTGGACGCCGGCGACCGGCGTCGTCGCCGAGGTTCTCGGAGCCCGCCAGCCCGTCGAGATGGGAGTGCTCGACGACGATCTCACGGTCGGCCTCGTTCCCCAACGAGGGCGGCTGGCCGAAGAAGACGCCCGCGACTCCGGCCGCGTGTTCGGACGCTTCGTGCCGATCGTTGCCGCGGCGGCACCGACCGGTCTTCCGGGATCGCCGACCCCCTCGGAGCAGAACGAAGGGCGCATCGTCGGGGTGCTGGGCGTTCTGCGCAAGCCCGGTCGCCCCCCGTTCGACGCCGTCGACCGAATCGTGCTCGACGCCGCGACGGGTCAGTACGAGAGCACGATGGCCGCCGTCAACGCCGGCGCTGAGCTCCGCTCGTCGAGTACGGCCGGGCTGACCCCGACCGGCGGCGGAGTCACCCTTGGCCAGTCGCTGCTCGAACGTCTCGGGGAGATCTCGGGGGACTTCGTCTTCCGCCACCTGTTCTCCGGACGGACCGACTACATCAGCAGCGGGGTGGTCGCCTCGCTCGGCTACTCCCCCGAGGAAGTGATCACCGACGGCGGATTGCTGAACCGTCTCGTCCATCCCGACGATCGCCATCTGCTCAGCGAGATCGCCGAGGACCCCTCCCGGTGCGACCTCCCGCTGACCATCCGCCTGTTCCGGCGGAACGGTCAGATCTCCTGGCAGTACATGCGCCTGACGCCGATTCTCGGATCCCCCACCGACGGCAGAGTCGGTGAAGGTGCGGCAGTGCTCGGCATCGAAGGTTTCGCTACCGACGTGACCGCCATCAAGCAGGCCGAGGCGGAACTGGTCCATCAGGCACGCAGCGACGTCCTCACGGGCCTCGCCAATCGACTGGCCTTTCGCGAATCGGTCCAGCGTTCGATCGCCCGCCTCGAACGTCACGCTGGGATGTCCGGCGTGCTGTTCTTGGACCTCGACGGCTTCAAGAAGGTCAACGACTCGTTCGGGCACGCCGCCGGCGACGACGTTCTTCGTCAGGTCGCCGACACTCTTCGACGCGTGATCCGCCGGGAGGACCTCGTCGCACGTCTCGGGGGTGACGAGTTCGCGGTGCTGCTCTCGGAGCTACGCACGACCGATGAGGGCGCGGCGACGGCGCGCCGCATCCTGGCCGCGTTCGAAGAATCGCCGGTGACGGTCAATGGCATTCCGGCCGACGTGTCGACCGGGATCGGCATCGCCGTGGTGACGGACCCCGCCACTTCTCCGGACGAGTTGATCAACCGCGCCGACATTGCGCTCTATCAGGCCAAGCGGGCGGGCCGCGGCCGCTGGCAGGTGTACGAAGGCAGTTACGGGTCGCTGACCGTGAGTCAGCTGCCCCTGCCGGAGCACGGCCCGAGCCAGAGCTCGACGCCCACGCCGTTCGCGACCGCAGGCACCGGCCCCGACGCACCCGGGAACCCTTCGGGCCCGGCGAGGGTGGCAGCTTCGGGCGAAGCCGCCCCGTCTCGGTCAACCCGTCCGACACGTCCGCCGACCACCGCTCCGGCGCCGGGACCAGTCGTCACCGATGCCATCGCCCGGTCGGCACTGGCCTCGCGGGATTTCCGCATCCACTACCTCCCTGAGGTCCAGGCGACGACGGGGCACGTCGTCGCCGTCGAAGCGCTCCTCCGCTGGCAGCACCCGACGCTCGGACTTCTCCCCGCTGCGGCGTTCATCACCGAGCTTGTCGGCCTCGAGACGATGCACGCGATCGGGGATTGGGCACTTCGCGAGTCGTGCCGACAGGTGGCGTCGTGGCGGGAGCGCTACCGGGTGCCCCTGCAACTCTGGGTGAACGTCGTCCCGGCCCAGATCGCCCGGCCGGGTTTCGCCGAGACGGTGCTGGCGACGATCACCGCGTCAGGCCTGTCACCGAGGAACGTCGGCCTCGACGTTCCGGAGGCCCTGCTGCCCACCCTGACCCCACAGGCGGAAGAAGCGCTCGCGATCCTCGATCGGGCCGGAGTGCGCCTCGCCATCGATGACTTCGGAGGAGGGACAACGTCGCTACGGACGCTGCAGCGGCTTCCCCTCACGCAGATCAAGCTCGATCGCGCGTTGATCGAGGCGCTCGACCGACCGAACGGGACGGGATCTGCCGACCTGGTGGGGATGGCGGTGTCCCTGGCCGGCTCGCTCGGCGCCGAGGTGGTCGCCGTGGGCGTCGAGCGCCACACCCAGCTCGCGCAGGTGCAGGCTCTCCAGTGCGCCTTCGTGCAGGGCTACCTCGCCGGTCACGCCCTCTCGGCCGACGACATCGAAGCGATCCTCGTTGCCGGCCAGCCAGCCCTACCCGGCCTCGACCCCCTGACCACCTGACACTGCGAGAGAGGTTGCCCCTCTGCCTGTCCGGCGCTGCGCCGCTCGCTCCGCTCGACTGCTCGCCACGCACACCGTCAGACACTGCGAGAGAGGTTGCCCCCATATATGGGGGCAGAACACCTCCCAACAGCGCACGGAGGTGTTCTGCCACATCTCGTCCCGGCGACGGCGCTACCGGAGCCGCAGCCGGACGTGCTGGCCGGGACGCAGCTGGGCGAGATCGGACATCGATCGTTCGCGCACCACGCCGACGACGGGATAGCCCCCGGTCGTGCCGCAGTCCGGACCCAAGATGATCGGCTGGCCGTTCGCCGGCAGCTGGATCGCTCCCGGGATCATCGCCTCGGTGGCGAGCTCTCGGCCGGCCCAGTCCGTCGCCCGGGTGAGCGCTTCGCCGCGGAGACGGACGCCGGTGCGATCGCTGGCCGGCTCGACAACCCAGCTGCCGTTGGTCAGCTCGACCCGGGCCTGGGCGCTGAGCCAGTCGTAGCGAGGGCCTTCGACGACGTCGATCGTCGGCACCGCAGGATGCGGGCGCACGGGAACGAGTTCGAACCAGGCTTCGCCCGGAGCGGACGGTCCGGACCGGACGACGTCGCCAACCGTCAGCGGAGGAGGGCCGATCCTGCCGAGCGAGTCGTACGACCGGCTACCCAACACCAAGGGTGCATCGACCCCACCACTGAGCGCAAGGTACGCGCGCAGACCATCGGTCGGGCTACCGAGCTCGAGCCGATCGCCTCGACGGAGCTCGATCGCGTGATTCTGCGACGCGTCCTTGCCGTTGACACGAACCGGAAGGATCGCCCCCGTTATCGCGACAGCCGTCGAATGGGTCACCTCGAACGCGTACGAACCGAGCAGCGCTTCAAGAACAGCCGCGTCGGGATCGTTGCCCACCAGCCGATTGGCGAGGGAGGCCGCACGAACGTCGAACGCACCGGCGCGGGCGATTCCTTCGTGGGCCCGCCCACGCCGGCCGCGGTCCTGGACGGTGACCATCGGGCCGCAACTGCGTACCACGAGCGTCATGGCCCGACCGCCCGGAACCGGACGTGATCACCCGGGGCGAGCAAACCTGGCGGATCGCGACTCTCATCGAAGAACGCCACGCTGGACCGCCCGAGAAGGCGCCAACCGCCGGGGGTCGATGCCGGATAGATCCCGGTGAATCCGGCGCCCATGGCAATCGATCCGGCTGGAACGCTGGGGCGGGGCGACTCCAGTCGAGGGACGACCAGGGCGGGATCCAAACCGACCAGGTAGGGGAACGCGCGCGAGAACCCGAGGAACGCCACGGTGTACGTCGGCGCCGTGTGGCGCCGTACGACCTCCTCGATCGACATGCGTGTCAGCGCAGCAACGTCGCCGAGGTCGACCCCGTCATAGACGACGTCGACGACGTGGAGGGGCCGTTCGGGGTCGCCGAACGTTTCCGAGACGGCCGGCAGAGATCCGATAAGTCGGACGAGTTCTGCCCTCGACGTTGCCGGGTTCCGGGGCCGGACGTAGAGCGTTTCTGCACCGGGCACGCACTCTTCGACGAGTGCACTCCCGCGCACCGCTCGGAATCGCGCATGCACCTCGGCCAGGTCTCGGCACTCGATGAGGACGCCGTGCTCTCCGTACGCCCGCCACACGAGTTCGGATCGGCTGTCCCGACTCGTCGATTCGGCCACATCGACTCCTACGTCTGCTTACAATTCCGAGGAGTCGACGAATGACTGCACAGTGAAGCCTTCACGACGAAGACGGGAACGGACCTCACGAGCGTTCGCCACGGCGTTCGGGCTGTCCCCGTGCAGGCAGATCGACCCGATCTCCTGACGCCGGGCAAGAGCCACCGCCTGAGCGGCGACTGCCTCGGGATCGGAGTGGACCGCACCGGGTTGGCTGCGCGGGACGAGCGTGCCATCGTCTCGATAGGCGCGGTCCGCGAGTCCTTCCCCGACGACACGCAGTCCGTTCGCCACGGCCTCAGCCGTCAGCGGTCCATCAGCACCGAGAATGGGCAGCGTCGGGTCGAAGAGCGCTATGGCGTGAGCGAACGCTCGGGCTTGCGGAAGGTCGCTGTTGACCCGGTGGTACAAGGCTCCGTGGGCCTTCACATAACGGAGTCGCACGCCGGCAACGCGGCACATCCCTTCGAGCGCCCCGAGTTGATACAGAACATCCGCGGTCAGGTCATCGGGCTCGACGTCCATCCGCCGTCGACCAAAACCCACAAGGTCCGGGTAGCCGACATGGGCCCCGATCGCCACGTTCCGTTCGGCAGCTGCGCGCACGGTTCGCCGGATCGCCGACGGGTCGCCGGCATGGAACCCACAGGCGATGTTGGCACTGGTCACCACGTCGAGCATCGCCACGTCGTCGCCCATCGACCAGTTCCCGAACGACTCTCCGAGGTCGGCGTTGAGGTCGATGACAGCCACAGGGCCATCATGGCCCAGTCGGACCCCCGTGCGTCAGCGCTGCGACCGGTAGACGCCCTTTGTTCCGCTCACGAACGAGGCGGCGACGTTCATCGGAAGGAACACGAGCAGCCCGAACGGCCCGAACAGCTCTGCCCCCATCACCGCCGCGCTGATCGGGGTGTTCGACGCCGCCGCCCAGGTGGCGACCATGCCGACGGCGGCGAGCAGCGGAGCGGAACCGCCGAGCGGTCCGGCGAGGGCAGCGCCGAGGCAGGCCCCCATGCACAGCAGAGGCGTGACCTCACCGCCGGGGAACCCGCTACCGAGCGTGACCGCAGTGAAGAGGAGCTTGAGAGCGAATGCCCCGGTGGGGACCGCCGCGCCGATGAGTGCTGCGTCGATCAGCGGAAGTGAGAGGCCGAGATACGCGCGCGTATCGACCAGAACGGTGAGAACGATCACGAGCGCGCCGCCGATCATCGGCCAGAGGACGGAGGAAAGGCGCGTCCGCTGGAGTACCCCATGCACGCCGTGGTGTGCGGCAAGGAATGCCCGCGCCAGCAGACCCGATGCGATGGCGACGACGACGATTCCGAGGCTGATCGAGTGATCGAGGGTTGGCGGTCTCGTGTGGTGGATCCCGAGTCGCGTCGTGACGATGTGGCCGACGAACGATGCCACGGCAGCGGCCGGCAGGAACGACACCGCTTCGTCGATTCGGGTTCGCAGATGCTCGGACGTGCGCGGCCGCCACCTTCGAAGCGCTTCCGTACCGAAGACCGTCCCGGCGAACGGCACGCCGAACACCGAACCGAAACCTCCGGCCAGAGCGGTCACGACGAGCAGCCGTCGGACATGGAGGGGGGAAATGTCGCTTCGGCCCGCGGCGCGCTCGAGTGCAGGTCGCGCCGGGGCGGCGAGCCCCGCGGCGATCTGCACGGCTGCTCCTTCACGGCCGCCCGAACCACCGAACAGGTGGGTGGTCACCGATCCGAGGAGGACGTACGGGGCCAGGTGAAACGGGACTCGCCCGTCAGGCGCCGCATCATCGGGCAACAAGTCGTGGTCGGTCTCCTCGGTGTGGAACTCGTCGAGGAGCAGGTTGGTCCCCGCCGTCGCCCGGCCGGCGGCCCGCCGGAGCAGGCCGATCCCGAGACCGGCGGCGGGAAGGAGCCAGAGGAGCCGAGGGCGGTCGACCCGCGTCTCCGTCGCCCACGTGAGGGCATGCAGAAACGCCGCCGACCCGAGGCCCGCAGAGATTCCGGTGATGAGGCCGACGCCCAGCCCGAGGAAGAGCCGCTTCGCCGAGTCGCGCCGATGCTTGGTTCCCCGACCGGCACTCACGATCGTTCGACGTTACTGGGGCGACAGGTCGGGCCATAGGCTCGACCATCGTGCCGCTTTCCCGTCCACCCATCAGCGCCCGGCGTCGACGAGGGCCGGGGGCTCTCAAGTGCTGCCTAGGTGTCGGCGTGCTGACGATCGCTCTGACCGGAGTGTCGGCGTCGCCCTCGGCGTCGGAGCGCAAGGCCCCTCTGGGCAAGGACGGCATCGCGCGGACGAGTGGCACAGTCGCGCCGCGCGCCAACGTCGAGATCGCCGCAGTGGAGTTCGCCCGGACCGAACAGCCAATCGGGGTGGTGTCGCGGCGCGACGATCAGACGCTGTACGTGATCGAGAAGCCGGGCCGGGTCCGCGCGTATCGCAACGGCGTGTTCGATCAGACTCCGGTGTTGGACATCGTGGCCCGAGTCGACTCGACGAACGAGCGCGGTCTGCTGGGCCTGGCGTTCTCTCCGTTGGTCCGCGACGTGCTCTACATCGACTACACCGACTCGCGCGGGGTCGTCCACGTGAGCGAGGTTCCCTTCGACGGGCGAATCGCCGACATCTCCCGTGAACGGGTGCTGCTGCGGATCCCGAAACCGTTCAACGAGCACAACGCCGGCACGCTCTCCTTCGACCGGAACGGGTTGCTGTACGTCGCGATCGGTGATGGCGGGTCGTCGGGCGATCCGAAAGGCAATGCCCAGCGGACGGATGTGTTGCTCGGCAAGGTGCTCCGCATCGACCCGAAGCCGAGCGCAGGCCTGCCGTATTCGATACCACCCGAGAACCCGTTCGCCCGCCGCGGGACGTCGTCGCTGGGCACCGTCAAGACCGTGAAGGCAAGGCCCGAGATCATCGCCTTCGGCCTCCGCAATCCGTGGCGGGCGACGGTCGATGCCGAGACCGGTGATGTGTGGATTCCCGATGTGGGCGAGAGCAGTGTGGAGGAGATCAACCGGATCCCGACGGGATCGAGGTCTGCGATCAACTTCGGTTGGAGCCTGCGGGAGGGTCGCCAGTCGTTCAAGGGCCCTCGGCCGAAGAGCTCGGTGGAGCCGGTGTTCGACTACCCGCATGCCGATGGCCGCTGCTCGGTGGTCGGCGGTGTCGTGTATCGCGGGAGCGCAATCCCCGCGCTCCAGGGTCGCTACGTGTTCGGCGATGTATGCAGCGGTCGCATCCAGGTACTCGACGACCCGTTGCCGGGCCGCGGGCGGGCGACGGATCTCGGCGCGCAGGTCAGCTACCTCACGTCGTTCGGTGTCGGCCCCGATGGAGAGCTGGTGGCGACATCACTCGAAGGCGGTCTGTACCGCCTCGTACCCGCCACCACTTGAACGACCGGCGGACCAGTCATTCGACGGTGCCGTATGCCTTCGTACGGTCACCTGCAGCGGCGCCATCCCTGACGAACTCGACGGCTGACGCCACCGCGGCTATGAACTGATCGGCCACGTCGAGATGGACGGCATTGACGGTGCAGTGCAGCGAGTCTGGCGGTGTCTGGCGATCGCAATACCAGCCACCTTCAGCCCACAACCGGTCGGCGACGGCGAAGATGTCGATCGGGTCCTCTGCTCCGATTGGTGCTCCGAACGCGAGCAGCGTGGCTTCCGGCTCACCGCGAACGGCGATGCCGTCGATCGCCGACAGGCCGGCTTGAATTCGCTGCCGCGCCGCGAATGCGCGCTCGGTGAGCCGTAGATAGCCCTCTTCGCCCAGGTGTTGGAACACCGCCCACGCCGAGGCCAGGGGACCGCCGCTCCTCGTTCCGAGCATCGCCGCTGAGCCGTAGAACCCGCCGAGCCAGTCACTGGTGAGGAAGATCTGGTGCTTGCGGAGTTCCTTCGAGCGGTGGGCGAGCACCGATACGCCCTTCGACGCGTACCCGAACTTGTGGAGATCACAGCTCATCGACGTGACGCCCGGAACGGCGAAGTTCCATGGCTTCGTCATCACGCCGAGACGCTCCAGCCACGGCATGGTGAAGCCCATGCAGCTATCGACGTGGAACAGGATGTCGTGGTCCTGGGCGAGACGGCCGATCTCGTCGATAGGATCGATCACGCCCTGCGGATACGCGGGGGCCGAAGCCACCAGGAGGATCGTGTCCTGGTCCACCGCGGCGGCCATCGCATGCGGGTCGGCTCGGTAATCGGGACCCACCGGGACGCGGCACGCCTCGACGTCAAAGTAGTCCGCAGCTTTCGAGAACGCGGCATGCGCGGTCGTCGGGAGCACCATTCGCGGACGATGCACACCCCGACTGCGACCCCACTCCTTGGCCCCTTTGACCGCCGTGAGAATGCTCTCCGTGCCGCCGGACGTGTAGACGCCCACGGTCTCGTCATCGCCACCAAGGAGCCCGCAAACGGTGCCGACCACCTCAGAAGTAAGTGCGCGTAGTGATGGGAACGCGTCCATGTTGAGGGCGTTCTCCGAGGCAAATCGTTTCTGTGCCTCGACGGCCAGTTCGTAGGCTTCGTCGCCGGCGAAGTAGGCAAGGGAGAAGGCCCGCCCGTCTTTCCAGCGGAGATCGCCGCCACGGAACTCCTCGAGCCGACCGAGGACGTCTGACGGTGGCGATCCCTTGGCCGGCATGGCCGGGCGTCGACGGGGTGCGGCGGAGGACGATGTCACCATCGCACCCTGCCACGGCGCGGCCCGGACCGCCAGTGAGGCCGGTTGAGCGCGCCGTCGGTGGGCGGCGTATCGTCCGGAGGATGAACGACACCCTGACCGCCGCCCTTCCGGACCTGCGCGCCGACGCGCAGCGTCTGCTCGATGATGCCGTGTCGCTGCGACGGGACCTCCATCGCCACCCCGAACTCGGGCTGGAGAACCCGTGGACGAAGGAACGCCTACTCGATGCGCTCGAGCCCTTGGGTTTGCGCATCAAGGAGAGCCCGAGCACGTCGGGGGTGACCGCAGTTCTCGACGGCGGCGGCGAAGGGTCCACCATGTTGCTTCGCGCAGACACCGACGCGCTTCCGCTCCACGAGGATGCCGACATCGATTTCCGTTCCGGCGATGCCGAGAAGATGC
>JANPFX010000297.1:0-19434 GCA_031423635.1 Acidimicrobiia bacterium
CTCCGCTGGCATCGACGTAGTCCCCCACGATCTTCACGCCCGCCATGTCGAGTGGGGCTACGTAGCCCCGCAGCACGTTGAAGTGGCCTCGGATCTCCGGACTCGGACGAAGGTGCACCCGTGGTTCGATCACGGCCTGGCCCGTTCCCTGGGCGAGCAGTCCGCCTTCCACCGCGTCGAGGATCTCCTGGTCGGTCATCGCCAGTCGTTCGACGTCGAGACCGTTGAGGTACGTGAGATGGATTTCAGCCACAACGGAATGTAGCCCGGTGGCTCTATGCCCATGGTGCATCTTGACAGTAAGTACTGTTAGTGTAAGGATCTGTGCATGTCGACAGTGGCGGCGGGCGGCCGAGCCGGGCGGGACAGTGCATTGCGGCGACGTACCGTGTCGATCCACGGGCACGAAGTCACCTATCGAATGGCCGGTGACGGACCGGTCGTCGTGTTGATCCACGGCATTGCCGGGAGCTCCACGACCTGGCGGGGCGTACTTCCGGCCCTGGCCGAGCACTACACCGTGGTCGCTCCGGACCTTCTCGGACACGGCCACTCGGCCAAACCTCGCGGTGACTACTCACTCGGCGCCTACGCGAGCGGTGTCCGCGACCTCCTCGCCGTGCTCGGGCTCGAACGCGCCACGGTGATCGGCCACTCGCTCGGGGGCGGCGTCGCCATGCAGTTCGCGTACCAATTCCCTGAACGCGTCGAGCGGCTGGTGCTCGTTGCCTCGGGTGGTCTCGGTAGGGAGGTCAGCCCGATCCTTCGGGCCGTGACCTTGCCTGGAGCCGAATACGTGGTCCCCGTGCTGCTCCACCGAAAGGTCCGTGAAGCGGGTGAGTGGCTCAGCTGGTTGCCCCGTCGTCTCGGCTGGAAGCCCGACGACTCACTGGCCGAGGTGTGGAAGGGCTACACCACGTTGACCGATCGGGCCGGTCAGCAGGCGTTCATCAACACGGTTCGTTCGGTGATCGACATCGCCGGTCAGCGGGTCAGCGCACATGACCGGCTCTACCTGGCGCAGGCTCTGCCGACCCTGATCGTCTGGGGCGACAGCGACCACATCATCCCGGTGAGTCATGCCCATCTCGCCGCCGAAGCCATGCCCGGGGCACGGCTGGAGATCCTCGAAGGTGCCGGCCACTTCCTGCCTTGGCGCGACGCTGGCCGCTTCCTCGACATCCTCTTGGACTTCCTTGCCACCACGACGCCCAAACACGTACCGGAAGAACGGTGGCGCGAACTCCTCGCCAACGCGCCGCCGGACGACCAGGCCGAGTAAACCGCTCCCGGTTGTCGCTCGGTATCCGGGTCAGTATTCCGAAGAACTATGCGCGCTGACCAGTGCCGGTCACGCCAATACTCAGCTGCTGTTCTCGGCGTGCTCCTCGGCGAAGCTTACGAATGACGAGTACGCAAGGCTCAGTTGACGGGTCAATCCCGGTGCTTTCCCTTTTCGTTTCCGCGACCCTTCGGTCCCTTGCCGTTGCGGTTGCCGTTGTCGCCTCTGCCGTTCTCGTTCTCGTCTTCGTCCTGATCATCGTCATGGCGCTTCAGGGTGGTCGAGGTCGCGCTGACCGGTGGCTTTGTTGTCACGGTCGTCGTCACCATGGTCGTTGGGCCGCCCAGGGTCGTGGTCGGGGCGAGGGTCGTGGTCGGACGATGCGGTTTGCCGCAATCGCTCTTCGCCGCTTTGTCCCGCTCGCCCTTTGGCCGCGACGACACATATTCGCCGTGATTCCGGGCGTTCTCACACGTGATGACCCGTCGTGGGACCGAGGTGCTGGTGGTCGGCCTGGTCGTGGTCGTCGCGTTCGTCGGGGTCGCAGTGACCACGACAACGGCGAAGATCGAAGTCGAAGTCGGCGTCTGCGCGCGGGCGGATCCGCTGACGCCGAAGACGAGTGCGATCGCGGCGATCGGTGCGAGGAAGCGGTTTGCGTTCAAGGTGGTCTCCTCCGGAGGGACTTCTATCGCGAGCACGATCACGTCGGTGATCGGTGAACTCGCACAATGAACGTCGGCTCGCGATGTGAGGAGAATGTGAGCGACCCGTGCGCCGATTGTTTGGGGCGCAGGTCGCGGTGGGTCAACGACTGGCCTTGGCGTGCTTCTCGACGAAGCTCAAGATAGCGATGTGCTTCTCGGTGTCACGCTCCATCAAGTCGACGAGAAGGCCCCAGAGGGTGGTGTCCTCCACATCGTGGAGCGTCTTCTTCAGCGCCTTCAGTTCCCGGGCGTCGTCCTTTTCGTTCTCCAGCAGACGATGAGCGACGTCGACGACCGCCGTCGCGTTCGCCGAGCGGAAGTCCATCCGTGGAACCACCGGTTTGTCGGCGGAAAGCTCCGCTTCGCTCTTGATCGAAGCGGCCAGCTCGTTGAACACCCGATGGTGGCGTTTTTCGTCCTCGATGAGGAGGTTCACCAGGTACCCGAGCGCATCGGACTGCGTTCCCTTCGCCGCCTCGACGTACTCCTCGAGAAGGCCACGTTCTTTCGCCACATGCGAGGCGAGCATCGCGTAGAGGTCACGCTCCCACACGCTCCCACTGTGGAGGACATCTTGCGGATCACCGACGAGAGGGTTGTTCATGGGTGGAGCGTACGGACCGCTCCCTGACGGATGACAGGGCCTTAAGTCCCGCTGGGTGGATGACTCCCGGACCGGTCCGGGGCACTCCCGTAGGCTCTCGACCGTGAACACCGCGACATGGGCCGCGATCGGGATCGCTGTTGTCGGGGCCTTCCCCAACTGGTGGTCACGGCTTCGTCACGACGACCAGGTCGAGGCATGGAGCAAGCCGCTCGTCACGATCGCCATGATCGCCGCCTCGGTGACAATCGACGCGTCCCCCTCCTCCGCTCGGGTGTGGTTCACGCTCGGTCTCGTCGCCTGTCTGCTGGGTGACGTGGCCCTGCTTCCGGCAGTCGACAGGTTCATCGTCGGTCTCGGCGCGTTCTGGGTCGGGCACGCCATCTTCTGCATCGGGGCGTTGACGATCGGGGTGCACCGCACGTGGACCGTTGTGCCTGTCGTCGTGGTGTCGCTGGGAGTAGGGGTCTCCGCCGGCCCGCGGATCGTCCGGGGGAGCGGGTCACTCGCGCCGGCGGTCGGGCTCTACCTCGCAGTGATCCTCGTGATGGCCGTCCTCGTCGGGGCGACCGGTCGGATCGCCGGCATGCTCGGCGCGATGGCGTTCGTCGTTTCCGACGGGGTGCTCGGCTGGAACAGGTTCGTCCGGGCGGAACGGTGGGCGAACGTGACGATCATGGTGACGTATCACCTTGCTCTTGGCGGGTTGGTGCTGACCCTGCGCTGACATCACTGGCGAAGGGCGACGGCGCTCGTGGATACCCTTTCTGCATGCCGAAGGTGCAACGACCCGACATGGCCCACTACGGCGTACCGACCGATCTGGAAGGTGCCCTCCCGTGGACCTGGGCGCAGCAACGTCTCGTCGAGAACAGGAACTACTGGGTCGTCACCGCTTCGGCTTCCGGACGTCCGCACGCGATGCCTGTGTGGGGTGTTTGGCTCCCCGACACTGACCAGTTCTGGTTCTCCTGTGCGCCGACCGCTCGCAAGGTTCGCAACCTCGCCGAGAACTCGCAGTGCGTGATCGGGATCGACGACACAGTTGAGTGCGTATCGGTTGAAGGAGGAGCGAGATTGACCGACGCAACGCTCGACGACGAGGAACGTGGACGAGCGATCGCCGCGTACCTCGCGAAGTACTGGAATGACCCCGCTGACCACAGGAACATGGAAGCGTTCCTTCGAGAAAATGCCATGTTTGTGGTGACACCGGATCGAGCGTTCGGGATCATCGAACGCGAGGACGAGTTCGCGCAACGAGCGACACGCTGGAGTTGGTGAGCGCCGATGCTTCCTCCGATTGAGGGGTTGTCAGAAGACGTCGCTGTCCACCTCGCGGGCGGACACGCGGCAGCGCGAAGGTCAGTAGTTGTCAGTCGGCTCGTCGACGAGATGCGTCTTCGGGATGCTCCGCAACCCACCGGAGAGAAGCTCTGCCATCGCGGGAACGGGCTCGGGGTCCTGGAAGTACACGGAGTTCGTGAAGTCGGGTCCGCCGCTCGTGGGATCGTTGGCCCACCACGACGCCTCGAGGGCGATGCCGTTGGGGTCACTGAAGTAGATCGAGCGCATGAGACCGTGATCGACCACGTCGGTCACCTCGGATCCGGCTTCGAGGAGACGTTCTCGCAATGCCAGCAGCGCCGCTTCGTCGGGCAGGTCCATGGAGAGATGGTCGAACTGGCCGGCGCGGGCGTCGAAGACACCGGCGGGCTTGGCCAGCTCGTTGGTGTGCTGGCCCCGGTACTCGAAGAAGGCGACGGAGCTCTTCGGCCCGAACGAGAAGAAATAGTGCCGAAAGGTGTCGGTGCCGATCGTGGCGACCAGCGGTGCGCCGAGCGCACCGTGCCAGAACCGCACGGTCGCATCCATGTCGTTGGTGATCAGGGCGAGGTGATTGAGCCCTTGCCATGGAACGTTCTGCGTCATGATCGGTCCTCCGGGTGGTCGGTGATACCCATGTTCAGTATGGACGAGTTTCGCCGCTGAGCTAGGCGGCCGCGGCGACGGTGAACGTGGTTCCGACTGCGTTCGGCACGTAGGCGTCAGGGAGTGCGGTGGCGAGGCGCACCTGGGCCCGCCACCCCGTGCAGTGTGCCGGCACAACCAGGCCAGGCTGCATCTCGGTAAGTGCACGTACCGTCGGCTCGATGATCGGCTCGAACGCCGGGCCGGTGAGATGGAATCCTCCCAGAAGCCCGTGGAGACGGTCCACGCCGGTCAACCGCATGGCATGGCGGGCGATGTTGACGGCCCCGGCGTGGCCGCAACCGGTCAGAACAACGAGACCCTTGCCACGCACGTTCACCACCATGGCCTGGTCGTCGAGAATCTGGGGATCCGGTGTCCATCGGCCGTGTTGCAGGGCCTCGTGAAATGGCATGCCGGTCTCGAACTCCGTGGTGCGGTCGACTTCACCGGTGATGAGCACGCTCCCGTCGAGCAGAGCCGAGGGCTCGCGTCGCTCGATGACCTGGAAGCCCTCGGCCTCGAGCGAGCTTCGCTTGAGAACCGGAAGTTCCCAGGGAGACTGCCCGGGGAACGCGACGCGGCGCGGCGTCCACACGCCGGGGTGCAGGGTGAGGGGCACGCCCGACCTCTTGCGGAGCCGGGCCAGCCCGAGGAAGCCGCCGGCGTGGTCGAAGTGGCCATGGCTCAGCACCACGGCTTCAATGTCACCAACTTTCACGTCGAGGCGTTCCATGTTGGAGGCCATCCCATCGGGTGAAACTCCAGTGTCGAACAGCAACGTGTGCGTCCGTGCACCGCGCCGGACCGTGACCAGCGCGGAGAACCCGTGCTCCGCGACCAGGCCGGGAACGGTCAGGCCGCCCTCGAACTGTTCTGCAGGGACGCGCGGCGTGCGGCCCATTGCTGCGCGGGTTGCCGGCCCCATGTCGGTCATCAGGCCGTCGTAGCTGTTGTCGACGAGCGAGACGATCCGGATCTCGTCGACAGGCTCGAGCCGGATCGGATCGACGGCCGCGCCTTCAGCCCGTTGCGGCATCGCGTGCAAGGCCTCATGGGCGTGATCATGTCCGTCGTGGTCGCCTGCGCACATCGCGCACCTCATTCTTGGATGTTCGGGCCATGTCGGGGTCCACATTCGCACCACTGCCTCGGCCGGATCAATGTCCGCGTTCTGCGGTGTTCCGTCAGGAGAGTGTGCGCTGGGTCGCTCCAGGGGCGACTCAGGTACCAATCTCGGCTTGGGCTCGCCCGCTAGCTGCGCGACGCGGCTTCCCATTCGGTGAGGAAGTGCATCAGCTGAAGCGAGTCGTCGAGGCGCGGGCTCGGACGTTCGGCCTCCAGCCGGCCGACCGCGATGTTGGCCTCGACCATGCGCACCTGATGATCGAACGCGTCGAGCGGATCCGTCCCGACGATTGTCTCCTCGTCGCCGTCGTAGGCGCGCCACACGAACGAGTTGTCGCCACGTCCGGGAAGCCACGGATTGGTGAGGAACGTGAGGGTTCCGTGCGTTCCCTGTACGTCGAAGCGTGAGGTGTTGCCGTACGTCTCGGCAGTGTGGATCGTGGCGAGAACACCGTCGACGAAACGAACGGTCGTTGCCGTCTCGGAGATGTTCCCGTCGATCTCCGACACGTCGCCGAGGGCCGTGAGTTCACGCCGAGCGAAGGATCCATCACCGCACATCTCATCCACCACGAGTTGTACGAGCGACGCCGGGTAGCACCCGAGGTTGTAGATCGCGCCCCGGCCATCGGGATTGACGAGATTGGCGATGTTGGCGGCATAGCTCGCGTGAACGGCCTTCAGTGTGCCGAGGCGTCCGTCACGGAGCACGGCGACGAACCTCGCGATCACCGGGTGGGCGAGATACATGAGTCCTTCGACGAAGAACACCGTTCCCCGCACGGAATCAAGCAATGCGTGGGCCTGCCTTATCGACACCGTGAGCGATTTCTCGGAGAGGACGGCCTTGCCTGCGGCTGCGGCGAGGATGGTCGCCTCGTGGTGAATGTGGTTCGGCGTCCCCACGTAGACGACGTCGACCTCAGGCGACGCGAGGGCGGCTTCGAGACTCGTCACGGCACGGGCAATGCCGTGTCGGTCACGGAACGCCTCGAGACGTCCCGCGTCCCGCCCAACCACCAAGGTGGCGACGGAACCGGGGCTCGCTTCGATGGCCCTTGCCATGGTGTCCGAGATGAAGCTGGTCCCTACGATCGCCCATCGCAACATGGCGTCATCCTTGCACCCCGGTCCTTGCGTGGAAGACCGGATGCTGACTGATGGTCAACGGTCCATCGTCAGCGGTCCGCGAGTATGGGTCGATGTATCGAGCCGCCCGCCAGCGATATCGGTTCACGGTCCGACGGTGTCTGATGACTGTCACCGTCACGCTCTTGTCCGTGCTGCCTCGGAGCGAGGCAGGAGCCGCCGTTCCCGAGTCAGCTCTGACGTTGGCAAAACGGATCTGTGCGGCTCCAGTGACGGACTCGGCCGGGCCGTGGAAGGTGGGGAGCAAGCGTCTGGTGGCCGCCGTTGCGTGGAACGAAGGATCCGAGCGGGCCTGTCTCGTTGTCGTGCGGGTTGGCGGAACCACCTCGACCGTGGTGGCCACGACGGCGATCGATGCTGGGCTCTCGGAGCGATACGACGAGCGGTATTCGCCCGGAATCCGCCGTGAGGTGCTCCGCTTCCCCGACGGCACGATTGGTGTGGTGGTCGACCACACGGCGATGAACGAGTCGGGAGGTGGCGGAACCGAGACGACGCTCTGGCGGCTCAAGGGCACCACAATGATGAACGCGTTCTCCGCGGTGCTCAACGGCGCCCAGACGATCAACGAAGCAATGGAGTCACCGTGTCCACCCGACCCGCCGCTTCGACTCAGCTCGACGAACGGAGTCGTCCGACTGCACGTCACCGGATGTGCCAACGGCGTTTCGACGCCGCAGACGTTTCGCTTCGACGGCACCCGGTTCCGCTGAGACGTCAGCCGCAGCGGCAACGACCGCATCGTCAGTGCCGTGCCAGCGCCTCCAGGATGTTGAGCCTGGCGGCGCGACCGGCGGGTCGGGTGAGCAGCTTGCCGGTCGGGTAGTCCTTGGTGACGCTCTCGACGGCACTCATCGCCTTGGCCTCGCTGATGCCAGGTGCCCTTGTGCCGAACACGGCGAACGAGAAGAGATCAGCGCCGCTGCCGCGGAAGAGTTCTTCGCTGATCGTGTACGGACCGGCGAGCTCGTCTTTCTGATAGATGCCTTGCACCGTCAACGCTCGCTTGACGCCGTCGAGCAGGGTGAGGTTGACCCTTCCGCCCACAGCCAAGCTGTGTTTCTTTGCGCGCTTCTCACTGAGGAGGATGCCGTTCGGCGTGAGATCGCTTGCCGTGCCGGAGGCTGCTGGCGCTCCCGACCTCCGGAAGGGCATTCAGCTTCTTGGTGAGCTCGGGCGGAAGACCGCCGAAGCCTTGAGTGCGGGTGTTGACGACGAAGTCCCCGACGAACTGGTCGCCGATGATGGAACGCACCGAGCTGGTCACCGAGGCCGCCAGCACCGAGATACCGGTGACGAGGGAGACGCCCACCATGAGCGCGGCCGCGGTGCGTGCGGTGCGCTTGGAATTGCGCATCGAATTCGGTCGAGCCAGGGTGCCCGTCATACCGACGAACTGGGGGAGCGGGGCGCCGATGAAGCCGGCGACGGGCCGAGCCATCAGCGGGCCGAGGACGAAGATGCCGATGAACAGCAACGGGACCCCGAGGCCGAGTTGGCGAACGTTGCCGGCGAGGCCGACTACCAGGAGCAACGAGCCGACGAGGGACACGAGCAAGCCGGCGATGAGCCGCCCTTTCGACGTGGCCGACTTGTCGAGAGCGACGTCGCGCATTGCCGCCACCGGCGCCACCTTCGATGCCCGAACCGATGGCGAAACGGCAGCGAACACCGTCATGACGACGCCGACCACGAACGAGACGATCGCCGTGCGGGGGGAGCAGCACAACCCCACCGGCCGGTATGCATCGTCTGGACCAACGAGGAAGAAGACGGCGGCGCCGTGACCACGGTGACGTTCGAAGAGAAGAACGCCAAGACCCTGGTCACGCTGACGGAGCGCTACCGAACAAGCCAAGCGCTCGACGACGCGCTCGCAGGCTCCGCCACCGCCCTAACGGAACAGTTCGCGCAACTGGACGGGCTTCTCGTCGCCCTTGCGAAATGACAGTGCAGCATGGCCGCTCTCGTTCGCGCCGTCCCTCGGGGCGGTACGGGGTGAACTACTTCCCCCCGACGCTCGTTCCAGGGCGACCTGTTCGCGGCGTGCGGCGCCCATCTACGCTCATCCGCCATGGCTGCTGTGCTGCTCGAGACCCTGGAACCCGAAGTTGCCCTCGTCACCCTCAACCGGCCTGACTTGCTGAACGCCATCGACGGCACCCTGCTCGATGACCTCGACACCGCTCTCGACGAGATCGAGGCGTCGGGGGAGTTCCGTGCCGTGATAATCACCGGCGCCGGTCGGGCGTTCTGCGCCGGCGCGGACCTGAGCGGCACCGGGACGGCGTGGACGAAACCGTCGCGTACCGCACTCAAGACGTCATACGACGGTCAGGTGCGGCTCGCCGATCAGATGACACGTCTCTATGAGCTCTCGGTCCCGGTCATCGCTGCCGTCAACGGAGCAGCGGTCGGCGGTGGTCTGGCGTACGCCCTGCATTGTGATGTGCGCATAGCTTCCGAGTCGGCTCGGTTCGGATCGGCCTTCATCACTGCTGGCTTCTCGTCACTCGACATGGGCACGAGCTATCTGCTGCCGAAGATTGTCGGCGCCGGACGGGCTCGCGAGATGATGCTCAGTGGTCGGATCATCGATGCGGACGAGGCCTACCGGATCGGCCTCGTGCATGAGGTCGTGCCCCAGCCGGACCTTCTCGACGCCGCCCTCGCCGTCGCAAGACGGATCGCCGCCAACAACGAGTTCGGTGTGTGGCAGACCAAGCTTGGGCTCAACGTCGCCCTCGACGCGCCCAGCCTCCGCCATGCCAAGGAGATCGAGAACCGCACCCAGATTCTCGCCGTGCAGACGGGCAACCCGAAAGAGGCCGGGCTGGCGCGTCGGGAACGGCGTGCGCCCGATTTCGACCGTATGTAGCGCGCGGCCTTTGGAACTGTGTAGTGACCGCGCTCTAGCGAACCAGCGCCCAGACGCCGGTCACCACAACGAAACAGCCGAACACACCGAGTACTCGCCGCCACGGGTTGACACCGCGCACGACCTCGTCCACCGCCCACCAGGCAAGTGCCGCGACTGCCGCCCAGGCGAGCGTTGTCCGAAAAGCACCCGCGGGGTCGAGCAGGCGGCGGGTCAGCGTGACGGCGAGATACAGGCCGAGCGCCACGTTGGGGAACTGGGCAATGACGATCTGCCCGGTCTGCCGCGACCGGAACATCCACTCGTACGCTCGACGAACCATCGTGCGAAGGTCTAGTCGTGTTCGGACTTGTCGACAGGGCAGGTTGACGGGACAGGATGGACCAGCCGTGATTGGATCGCGCGTGTATGCACCGGGAACCGGAGGCCGGGTCTGTGACGTCGGAGGTGAGGTGAAACGAGTTCGGGAGACCACTCCTTCCTCCGGCATCCATCGGAGGAAGGCCCGCGCTCGGTTTCACGGCACCCTCCTGTTGGTGATCGCTGCCATGCCCGGCTTCGTCGTCATCGTGTCGGCGTGGCCGACGTGGGCCACACCGCCGCCCGGTCCGACGATCGCCATCCGACCGTCACCCGAGGACGATCGGCCCGCCTTCAACCTGTTCGAGACCGACGAGTTCAACACGGCGAAGCTCTGCGCCCAGGGAATCGTCGTCAGCAAGGACCATCGTTCACGCAGCTGCAAGCTCGGGCGCTCGCGCAGACTCGATGTCTCGACCACATTCGGCGGTGTCACGGTCACGCTGTTTGCGACGCGTTCGAGCTACGACTCGGACGGCGGCTACGGGTTGCGCGAAGAGGTCCTGATCCTCGACGAGAAGGGCCGTGCACTCCACAGCCTGGTCCAATGGCGTCACGACGTTTTCGACGCGCACAGCAGCACGCTTCGGCGGAGGTTCCGGTTGGTGAACATCGACCGTCGCGACGATGACGAGATGTGCGTCCAGAGCACAACCACGACGGGACCGGGTCGCTTTGACGAGTCCTCGGTGTTCCGGCCATCTGATCGGTGGACCGGATACGACGCCTTTGCGTGGGGCAACGGCCGGTTTGTCCGGACGGAATCCCTTGACGGAGGCTGCCCCACCCACGGGTATCAGCTCTTTGTGCCGATGCCGCTGACCGACGATCCGGTCCATCGCAGCCGTAACCGCTGACGCTCGGCCGCAGCGACCGCTGACGCGCCGTAGCCGAGACACTCGATTCGGGTTGGCCGTCGTCCCCGCGTACGCTCGATGCGATGTCCGAACAGCAACTCGAACTGGGCGATCTGAGCGATCTACGAAACGGTCAGCTTCGGGTCTTCCCGGAGCTTGGCGAACACGGCATCGTGGTCTGTCGGGTGGCCGGGGAACTCCATGCGGTGACCGACAACTGCTCACACCGCGACGCCAAGCTTTCGGAAGGGCGCCTTCGCGGAACTCTTCTCACGTGTCCGCTCCACGGGGCGCAGTTCGACGTTCGAACCGGAGCCCACCAGGGCCCGCCGGCATCGATGCCGATCGCCTGCTTCCCGGTGTCCGAGCACGACGGCACCGCTTCACTGGAACTCGGCGGCTGAAGACGGGGGCAGCCCCAGGTCAAGAGCTCCGGGCCAAGGAGAGTACCCGGCGCATGGCGTCGGCGCTTACCCGAGCCGCGTGCTCGACCGGACCGGCCCAGAGCTCAGCCGAGCAGACCTCCACACCGATCGGGGCGGTCGACCCGATCGCGTCGAGGATGCGGACGATCTCGACGAGCGCGAACTCGCCGTCACCCGGGGGGACGCGATTCGTAAGGCAGTCCTGCAGGTAGTCGGAGTGCTGCGGGGCGATCGTGCCGTCGTTCCACTGCGTGGCGAACACCTTGTCACCGGGAAGCTGGCGGAGGTCATCGAGGTTGTTCGTCGACCGGGTGAAGTGCCACGAGTCGACGCAGAAGCCTCCATTGGGGCGGTCGGCGTCGGTGGCGATCCGGAGTGCTGTCGCGGCGTCGCCGATGTTGGTCATGCTCGGCACCCATTCGAGTCCGACGAGGAGCCCGTGCTCGGCCGCCCGATCGCAGAGCGCTCCGAAACCCTCGGCCGCCCGGTCGAGCGGGCCGGTTGCGTCGCCGATCACCTGCACGTAGCGACACCCCCAGTGCGCCGCCATGTCGTATGCCAGCGCCTCCTGGCGACGGAAGGCTTCATCGTCGTCGGGCACGGCCCAACCGCGCAGCGTCTCGATGTTCGCCACCACGAGGCCGGTCGCGTCAAGTGCCTCGTCGACCCGGTCGAGTTCGGTGGGCTGCTCACGCAGGGCCGACCATGCGCCGAGGTAGAGGCCGATGGCCGCGTATCCGGCAGCCGCCGCTGCATGCACCTTGGCCACGGTGTCATCGACCCGGGGTCTACTGAAGTGGTCCCACACGAGATCCGACGGACCGAGATCACGGGCGGTTCGGCGCAGGGTGGGATCCATGGGGCGCAGTCTCGTGCACGGTCTCGCCGATCTCCACTCCGCAGCCGTCGGTCTGGCCGTTCTGCACTCAGCGACGTAGGTTTAAGCCCATGACCGATCTCCGTGACGTCGCTGCTGCCCCCGTCGCTGCTCCGGGAACCGCACGCGCCCCGGGTCCGTCACTGCACGAGCAACTGCTTGCCGACCCGACCCGGCCGCCGTGGCCGCTCCTCGAGCAGTCCCCGGTGTTTCTTGGCGATGCCGAGATCCCCTTCACCAACTACACGTCGCCCGACTATGCCGCCGCGGAGTATGACCACATGTGGTCCAAGACGTGGCAGTGGGCATGCCATGTCGACCACGTCCCGGAATCGGGTGATTACTACGTCTACGACGTCGGACCGCATTCAGCGCTGATCGTGCGGACCGCCGACGGCACGATCAAGGCGTATTACAACGCCTGCATGCACCGCGGCACGCAGTTGCGCAGCCCCGGCACCTGTGGCTTCGCCAACCAATTGACGTGTCCCTTCCATGGGTGGACCTGGTCGCTCGACGGTGATCTGATCGAGATACCCGATCGCTGGGATTTCCCCCATGTGAGCGATGAGTCGCACCGTCTACCGCAGCTACCGGTCGACGTGTTCGCCGGCTTCGTGTGGGTGAACTTCGATCCGAACGCCGCACCGTTGGCCGACTACCTCGGGGTGCTGCCGTCGCACTTTTCCGAGTTCGACATCGGTGACCGCTACATCGAGACGCACGTGCGAAAGCGTCTTCCCTGCAACTGGAAGGCCGCGGCCGAAGCCTTTCTCGAGGCCTACCACGTGCGCGAAACCCACGCGAGCGGCCAGCTCGGTGACGAGGTCACCACCCAGTACGACGTATGGGCGCCGAACATCAGCCGGTTCGTGCACACCACCGGTCTCGACAGCCCCCAGCGTCCGGCCCCCAGGACCGAGCAGCAGATCCTCGCCCACCTCACCCGCAACCTGCGCCACGGCATGGACCCACTGATCTTGCCCGAAGGTATGCGCGCTCGCGATTTCTACGCCGGGCTCGTGCGGCGCGACATGAGCGCGAAGTACGGACGTGACTTCAGCCACGTGAGCGAGTCGATCACCCTCGACTCGATCGAGTACTTCGCGTTTCCGAACGCCTTCTTCTTCCCCGGTCTGTCGTTGGGGATGGTCTACCGGTTCCGTCCCGACCCGAACTCGATCGACTCCAGCTACTTCGACCTGCTGATGATGCGACCCCGTCCGCTCGACGGTGAAACGCCACCGCCGCCATCGGTGATCGAGCTCGACGTCGACGACAGTTACACCACTGCCAAAGGCCTCGGCGGACTCGGCCGGGTCTACGACGAGGACACCGCGAACATGGCCGCCCAGACGCGAGGCTTCCGGTCGAGCCGCAAGGGTGCCCAGACGCTCGGGAACTATCAGGAAGTCCGTGCCCGCCACCTCCAGCAGCGGGTTCGTGAGTACCTCACTGCCGGCGGGTACGAACCGGCGGACTGAGTATTCGCGGGTGTCAGCCCCAGATCGGGTCGGGCGAGTCGCCCCGCCCACTGGGCACATACGTGCCGGACATCGCCGGGGCCATAGGCGCAGCCGTCGACCAGTCGTTGCGAAGCGTACGGTGGGCGATCTTCCATGCCCCGTCCCGCGCCTCGAACCTGTCGATGTAGCGACCGACGAACGTGTGCAGTCGTCGGCCGTCTTCAGATTCCTCCACGTGGGTGGCGTGCACGTAGGTCTCGACCAGTGCCTTATCGCCGTCCTGCTCGATGGTGGTGTTGCTGATCCGGTGCTGGGTCGCGACGAACTTCTTGCGCAGCGAGGGGAGCGCGTACTCGACGAAGGCTTCGATCGCCATTGGTTGGGGGCCGTAGTCGACGAGGATCGCGCCGGGGTGGAACGCCGCGGCGACGGATAGTGCGTGGAGACGGTCGATGCCCCGGCAGTAACTGCGGAGGGCGTCCTCGATGCTGGCGCGGGTGACGGGATCAGTCATGGGGCGGGACACTAGTCGCGGAGCAGCGGCATGACCTTGGTGGCGATGTCGGTGAGCACCTGCTCCTTCACGTCCAGAGGAGGAAGCACCATGAGCTGGGACAGGCCAGCCGTTTCCAGTGCGCGCAGACGATCGGCGATCTGGTCAGCGGTGCCGACGAGGCAGGTGGATTCGATGAGTTCCTTCGTGATGAATCGCTCTTCTTCGGGCAGCACCCAGCAGTTGTGACCCTGGTGCACCCGAAGGTGGACCCTTGATGGGTCGATGCCGGCGAGCATTGCTATGTAGTCGTCCCAGAAGCTGAAGCGACCCGGCGTGTCCGGTGACCCCGCCTCGCGCCACTGCTCGTAGCTGTAGTGAAGCCCGGCGATGGCAAAGGCACCGACGCCGGCTCGGACCCGATCGCTGTCGACCGGCTCGCCCTCATCGAGGACGAAGGTGGTCGTAAGCGTGCAGGTGAAGTAGTTCTCGGGAGTGATCGTACGGCCGACCGCTTCCGCCGCGGCAGAGAGCCGACCCCAGACGCGCTCCACCGCCGCTGGATGGGGCGGCACCGACATCACCAGGCCATCGCCATGGGTCGCCGCCAGAGCCATCGCCCGGGGTCCGAAGCCTGAGACGTAGAGCGGTATGCGATGCGTGAAGTCGACGAAGCCATGAGCTGGCATCAGGTGCCGAATCGGGGCGGTCCTTCCGCGCCAGGTCAGGGGAGCTTCTTCGCCGCTGAGGAGCGGACGAAGTGATTCGATGTATGCCTCGAACTCGGCGATCGGCATGGGGCGATGGCCCATCACCCGCATTGCGGTGTTGCCGGTCCCGATGCCGCAGAACACCCGACACGGGGCAATGGCGTTGATCGTCGCATGCGCAGCGGCCGTGACCGGAGCCGAGCGCGTTCCGGCTACGGCGACCCCCGTCCCGATGCGAATCCGCGTGGTGCGCGCCGCAGCGAGGGCCATCGTGGCGTACACGTCGGACCAGATCATTTGGCTGTCGGCGAACCAGAGATCGTCGAAGCCGAGTTCCTCGGCGAGCACGGCGTAGTCGAGGTCGGTGATCTGGCTGGCTAGGCAGACGCCGAGTTGCATGGTCATGGTCGGGCTCCGATTCGTTCGGCGGGGTGTTGAGAGGTCGGCCGCGGCGGTTCGGAGGCGACCGAGTTGGATCTTGTCACCGTTCGCGCGAGGGGTCGTGGGGAACGCATCAAGCCGAATGATCCAGACCGGGATCTTGTACACGGCCAGCACATTGCGAAGCGCGCTGATCATTGACTCCTCCCTCCCCGGTAGTAAGTGCGGAGGCAGTCCTCGAAGCTGGTGCGGGTAACGGGACCGGTCACCGGCCGCATGACTCGTCGCGGAGTCGCGGCATGACTTTGGTGCCGACGTCGGTGAGCACCTGCTCTTTCACGTCCGACAGGGGGCAGCACCATGAGCTGGGACAGACCTGCCGTTTTCAATGGGCACAGACGATCGGCGATCTGGTCGGCGGTGCCGACGCGGCAGGCGGATTCGATGAGGCGGACGGTTCGATGATTCGTCCGCAGACCATGAATGACCGGTTCGGCTCTGGTTCGGTTGTCCCACGATGAGAGCCTCGAGGTTCACGACACATGCAATCGTCCCGCAGGTGATGCGCGGGCGGTTCGACGCCCCGTCGCTCGGCGGATGATTGGACGGCGGAGGGTCTCGTCACGACGCGGCTGTTGATCTTCGTCTAGTCCTCCGTTGCGGAACCATCACGCTCTGCGTGCACCCGCGCTGCGAGGTCGTCGGCCACGTGCAGCGTGCGCCCACCTGACGAGGCCGGAGGTGCACGCGTAGCGTTGAAATCGCCCACCATGCGATAGATGTCCGTCGACACGAACGCTCAACGCGGCTACAACTGTGATAGACCCCTCAGAAGCGCGCGGCTCTGTGGCGATGCGGGACAGATCCTTCTGGAGTAATGGTGACTGACAAGCGGCAGGTGGGCACTCATAGTGGTCGGCGTGGCCGGGTCGAGATTGTGGTGGCGGTGCTGATCGCTTGCCTGCTGGCCCTCTCCGTGCCGTTCGCAGGCAACGGACCTCGGGCCAACGCGCAGTCGGTTGCGGGTGAGTCGTTTTATGGGGGTTTGGGTTCTCCGGGTGCGTCGGTTGCGATCGGGTCGGTGCATGCGGTCCAGACGGGGCATCGGGTCGTTGTCAACTGTGCGGGGACGTTGACGGGTGTCTGGTGGTATCGGACGGTGGAGGATACCGGTGTCAATACGGTCAGTGCGTGGCGTGGGTCGGTGCTTGTTGCGAGCGGTAGCGGGAATGCTGCGGCAGGGCCGGGTTGGCGTTATCTGCCGTTCACCGCTCCCTTGGCTGTAGCGGTCAATGATCGTCTGGTCGTGGGTGTTCATCGTCCTAACGGTGCGTATGGGCACACTCTGAACGGGTTCACGAATCGTTCCCTTTCGACTCCGTCTGGGTGTGTGACTGCTCCGGCTACGACGGCCGGTAGTGGGAACGGTCTCTACGCCTATACCCCCACCCCTGCTCTTCCGACCCTGAGCTACCAGGCCACCGAGTACTGGCTCTCGCCGAACTTCGTCCCCACCACCACGACCACCACGACGACGCCATCGACCACGACGACCACGCGGCCGTCGACCACGACCACGACGACCACCACGACCACGACGACCACCACGACCACCACCACCACCACCACCACCACCACGCCCCCGCCGCCCGCGTACGGCTCGATCTTCGGGTCGAGTTCACCCACCCGCGCCGCGTCGGCCTCCTCGACTCCGAAGGAAGTGGGTGTCCGTTTCCGTTCCGACGTCCGCGGGGTGGTCCGCGGTCTTCGGTTCTGGGCTGGACCGGGCAACGGCGGTAATCACGTCGGCCACCTCTGGGATGTCCAGGGCAACCAACTCGCCACGGTTGACTTCGTTGGCGAGTCGGCTTCGGGTTGGCAAGTCGCCATGTTCGCCGACCCAGTCGTGGTTGAGGCCGGCGTCGTGTACGTGGCCAGTTACTTCGCCCCCGAGGGTCGAGTCGCGTCGGACCTTCCGGGCGAGCCCATGGCGCTCGATTTCGAGCGGGGGAGCGGACCGTTGCGAGCGTCGGCTTCGACCCCGACGTCCGGTAACGGTGTCTTCCGCCTGGACACGCCCGGATTCCCCTCGGAGTCCGGGAACGGCGAGAACTACTGGGTCGACGTCCTCTTCGATTCTCAGGTAGCGATCCAAGGGACGGGGGGTGTCGTGCTTCAGGTCGGCAGCGCGTCGAACCCCTTCAGCCTCTTTCCGTGCGAGATCCTCACCGCGGAAGGACTCAACCAGCGACGTTGTGTCGACCTCGGAACGGTCACCCGTGCGTCGCTGGCCGACGTGTCGGTCGTGGTCCTCGGCGATACGTCGGTCACCGACGCGCAGGCACTGCTGCTGAGCGACTGGGTGACCGCGGGAGGCCGGCTGGTCGCGCTCCGGCCCGACGACCGCCTGGCATCGCTATTCGGCCTCGTCCGTCAGGCCGGGAGCTTGAGCGACGGGTACATTCGGCTGGAGACGAGTGCGGTGACGACGGGCCTCGTCACGCAGACGATGCAGTTCCACGGTCCGGCGAATTTGTATTCGGTGCGTGCGGGCACCGAAGTCCTCGCCACCCTGTACTCGAACGCGTCCACGGCGACGGCTCGTCCTGCCGTTGTGAGAAGAACAGCTGGACTCGGGACCGCCACCGCGTTCACGTACGACCTCGCCCGATCGGTCGCATGGACGCGGCAGGGAAATCCGAACTGGGTTGGGCAGAACAGGTCGGGCTTCGACAGTCGGATCCGTGCCGGTGATCTCTTCTACGGGAACGCGGCCTTCGACCCGCAACCCGACTGGGTGAACCTCGACAAGGCGCAGGTCCCCAACGCCGACGAGCAGCAGCGGCTGCTCGCCCGACTCGTCGAGCGGATGAGCTCGCGGCCGCAGCCGAAGCTCTGGTACCTGCCCTCGTTCGCCCGGGCGGCGGTCGTGATGACCGGGGACGACCACGGCTACCAGCCGGCAGGAACCTGGACGCGCATGAACGCCGAGTTGGCCGCAAGTGCGCCCGGATGCGTCGTGGCCGACTGGACGTGCATCCGTTCGACCTCCTATCTGTTCCCGAACACTCAACTGACCGACCAGCAGGCCCGGACCCTGCGAACCGCCGGATTCGAACTCGGTGTCCACCCGGCCTCCCAAGTGAACCAGGACTGCCCCGACGCCTGGACGGATGCGGCCGGGCTCGAGAGAACCGCATTCGGGCCGGATCTGGCCGCATGGCGGGCCCGCTACCCGAGCCTGCCTGATCCGGTGACCAACCGGACGCATTGCATCGTCTGGAACGACTGGATCAGCCACGCCGTAGTCGAGCTCTCGCACGGCATGCGGCTCGACACGAACTACTACTACTGCTGCGGTTCCTGGCCCCAGGATCGCCCAGCGTTGTTCACCGGATCTGGGTTCCCGATGAAGTTCGTCGACCAGAACGGGTCGGTCGTCGACGTCTACCAGGCGGCCACCCAGATCACGGACGAGTCGGGCTTGGACATCGCAAGACACATCGCCACGCTGCTGGACAACGCCGTCGGCGCCCCTGAGCACTTCGCGGTCATCACGGTCAATATGCACACGGACTACGCGACCCATCCTGGGCACGACAGCATCGTGGCGGCGGCAAAGCAGCGCGGCGTTCCGATAATCTCGGGCGAGCAGCTCCTCACATGGCTCGATGCGCGGAACGCCTCCAGGTTCACGAACAGCACCTGGGACGGAACAACGCTCACGGTCCGGTTCGACTCGGGTGCACACCGTCCTTCGGTGATGCTCCCCGCTCTGTTCGACGGGAAGAGTGCAAGCGGCGTCTCCCTCGATGGTCTTCCGGTCGCCAGCACGCGACGAACGATCAAGGGCGTCAGCTACCTCGTCGTCGACAACGCTTCGCCGGGCACGTACGCCGCTTCGTACACGTGAAGACTCAGCGGCGCCCAGATCAACGATTGGCCGATTGGCTCCGACCGATGATGGGAATCGCACCCGCACTGTCAGCTTGAGAAGCTGACGTCCGATGATTGATCGACACTGGTGCGTAAGCGTTCGCGGCCCGATCCGCTGAGAAGTCGGCGGTGTGGGATGTGGGCACCTGCCGACGGGGTGGCGGCGTCGCCGCGGCTTGCGTGCGCCGCGGATGGGTGCGCCGGTGGCGC
>JANPFX010000298.1:0-9436 GCA_031423635.1 Acidimicrobiia bacterium
ACGGGGCTCTCGGCCGGCCTATCCCCCCCCCGACTCTGGCGTTCTGTCCACCACTCGTGATCTCCGACGACGACATCGACCTTCTCCTGTTCGCTCTCGAGGCCGGCCTCGACGCCAACGCTCGGTGACCGGTCGAGTGCATGGTTCGGGGCAATTGCCGGTGCGCCTGGGGGTAGCGCTTCTGCCGGATCTGCCGTGGCCCGACGCGCTCGCCCAGTGGACGCGGCTCGACCGTCTCGGCGTGGATCATCTGTGGACGTACGATCACCTCTCCTGGCGTGACCTTCGCGACGGGCCGTGGTTCGGTGCGGTGCCCCTCCTAGCTGCCGTTGCCTCGCTCACCAGCAGGAGCCTCCTCGGGACACTCGTTGCGTCACCGAACTTCCGCCATCCCGTGCCGTTCGCCAAAGAAGCGATGACGCTCGCCGAGATCTCCGGACAACGGTTCATCTGCGGGGTCGGGGCGGGCGGCACCGGGTGGGACGCCACCGTGTTGGGAACACCCTCCTGGACGCGACTCGAGCGAACGGAGCGATTCATCGAGTTCGTCGACGTGCTCGCCTTACTGCTGGAGCAGGAGTCCACGACGTACCACGGGCGGTACTACGCCTCCGAGGAAGCCCGCATGATCCCGACCCGAGCCGTGCCGCTGGCCGTCGCCGCGACCGGCGACCGGGGTATGGATCTCGTTGCCCGACACGGCGATTGGTGGATCACCTTCGGACATCCGACGGCGGCGGCCGGCATGGGGAGAACGGAGGCGATGGACGAGGCCCGCCGTCAGATCGAACGGCTCGACGTCGCACTGGCGCGAAACGGGGAACCGATCCGACAGGTCCGACGCGCGATTCTCGTCGGATCGAGCGCTGAGCCCTGGTGCGAGTCGGCAGCATCGTTCGTCGACCTCGCGCACGCCTACGCCGGGCTGGGATTCACCGACATCATCGTCCACGCCCCACGGCGCGCGGCGCCGTTCGACTACCGCCCGGAGGTCTTCGAGGCAATCCTCGATGTCGCCGGATGTTCGGGGAGCTGATCACTGCTCGCGCAGGAACCGCTCCAACTCCGAGGCGAGGTCGTCGCCGGTGGGCAGATTGCCGTCGGACTTCATGAACACGATGCGGGGATCGACGTCCTCGGTCTCGTCGTCGTCGTCGAAGTCGTCGTCCTCGTCGTCGCCGACGTCGTAGCTCTCCTCGAGGGTGCGCACGAAACCGCGCATCTCGTCATCGGTGTCGACCACGTCGTTGACCTGGCGCTCGTAGTCGACGGCCCCGAGTTGCAGATCGATCGTCGGCACGGAGACGCCCAGGATCTCCGTCGCCCGCTCGACGAGGGCCAGGGCGGCTTTCGGTGATGTCGTGCTCGGCAGGTAGTGGGGGACGGTCGCCCACAGGGAACATGATGCAATCCCGCTGGCGGCGAACGAATCGTGGAGGACGCCGACGATGCCGGTCGGACCCTCGTAACGGGACGCGATCAGCGCATAGCGTTCGATCAGTGCCTGATCGGCTGCGGTTCCGGTGATCCGGGTCGGCCGGCTGTGCGGCACGTCGGCGAGAAGTGCTCCGAGGGAGATGACGAGCTCGACCTGCAAGGTCTCGGCGACCTCGAGGACGAGACGGCTGAACGTCTTCCATCGAAGCTGGGGCTCGGCGCCGACGAGCAGCACCGCATGACGATTCGTCCCGTCGATGAGCCCGGCCGAGAACTCGTTGGTCGGCCAGTCGATCACCCGATCGGTCCCGTCGAGGCGGACGTGCGGCCGGGTCGAGGTGAAGTCGTAGAAGTTCTCGGCGTCGATGGTGGCGAAGGGCTCACCGTTCCACACCGTGTCGAGGTGGCGGGCGGCCGTAGTAGCTGCCTCCCCGGCGTCGTTCCACCCTTCGAAGGCCACGATCAGGACCGGACGATGCAGCTCCGGGCGTCGTGTCCACACCAACTCGTCGGCGGCCACACAGGCGACGATACCCGGCTCTCATTCCTCCAGCAGCACACCCGACGCGACCAGCCCGGCGACATCGGCTTCCCCCCACCCCAACCACTCCGCCAGCACCGCCGCGTTGTGCTCCCCGCGCCACGGCGCTCCGGCGCGCACTCCGCTCTCCCACGCCGAGAAGCGGTACGGCGAATCGATCACCCCACGGGTGGACCCCGTTCCGCTGCGGTCATCGATCTGCGCGACGACTCTGCGGTGGTCGGCCGTTGGCGAGGAGATCGCCTCGTCCATGGTGCGGACGCGACCCCACGCGATGTTCAGCGCATCGAGCGCCGACGTGGCGTCCTCGACGGAGTGATGCCCGTGCATCCACGCCGCGATCGCTCGGGTGCGGCTTGCGACCTTTTCGTCCAGCGACGCGTCGGCGGGTGCTTCGGCGCTGACCCCGAGTGCGGAAACGACCCGCCAGAAGTGCTTCATCGGCGACGACACCATGAGCCAAGTGCCGTCGCCCACCTGCCAGTAGGTCCCTCCAAGGCGATCGACCGGCGAGCCGTCGATCGCATGATGCACGTAGTCGTCCGTGGCGAGCATGGCGTCGACCATCGACATGTCGATCCAGGTTCCGACCCCGGTGCGCTCGGCCATGCGCAGCGCGCTGAGCATGGCGACGAGCGCGTGGAGTCCGGAGTCGTAGTCGGCAATCGACAGCATCGGGTCGGTCGGCGACATGCCGTCGAAGAGCGCCTGTCGGCTCACGATGCCGCTCTCGGCTTGGATCACCGGGGCATATGCCGCCCGATCAGCGTCGGGACCCTGGGCGCCGAAGCCACTGATGGAACACATCACGAGCCGGGGATTCACGGCGGACAGCACGGGCCAGTCGAGGCCCAGTCGGGTCATCACGCCGGCCCGGAAGTTCTCGATCACGATGTCGGCGCGGGCTGCGAGAGCGATCACCACCGCCGCCGCGCCCTCGGCGCGCAGATCGACGCAGACGTCACGCTTGCCGGCGTTCTGCTGTTGGAAGAAACCACTCACACCGTGACGCTTCTCCCCCCACACCCGTGAGACGTCACCCTCGGGAGGCTCGATCTTGACCACATCGGCGCCGAGATCGGCGAGCATGCGGCCGGCGAAGGGGCCGGCGACCACTCGGGAGAGGTCGAGCACCCGAACACCGTCGAGTGGTCGGGTCATGGGAGATCGCCCGGGAACATGCACCGAGGGTACCCACAAAAAAATCGGCGAGACTGTCGCCGACATGTCTGCGTTCTCCCGCCCGAGCCCCCGTCCGAACACGCTCGCCACCGCGGCGCTCGATCGACTGAGCGATCGGCGGAGCGAACGGGAGTGGATCGCCGAGCAGTGGGCAGCCGAAACAACGGTGGTGCAGTTGGTTTGGCGGGGCACACACGCCGTAGCCGGCGATCGTTCTGTGCCGGTCCGCCCGACCGCGCTCCCGGAGGGTCTGGGCGACCCGATCTTCCTCGGCCATCTCGCCGGGGTCGCCCATTTCGGCCTCGACGCCTCCGGTCTCGAACGTGACGCCGTCGTGGCCCTCGTGGGCGACGAGGCCGTGATGATGTCGCTCCGCGATGGTGCGGCCGTCCTTCATGCCGACGACGCAAACCTCCTGGCCATGACCAGCGGGTTGGCGAGGTGGCACAGCATGCATCGCTTCTGCGGTGTTTGCGGAGCCCCGACGAACGTCCGCGCCGCGGGACATGAGCGGCATTGCGATGGTTGCTCCACCACCACCTTCCCGCGCACCGATCCCGCCGTGATCATGCTCGTCCACGACGGGGACCGGGCAGTGCTCGGCCGTCAGAAGATCTGGCCGAGGGGGATGTACTCGACGCTCGCCGGGTTCGTGGAACCGGGAGAGTCCCTCGAGGACGCCGTCGCCCGGGAGGTGTTCGAAGAAGTCGGCTTGCGGTGTGGTTCGATCCACTACTCGTCGTCACAGCCGTGGCCCTTCCCGCAATCGCTCATGGTCGGATTCCACGCCAAAGCGATCACCAAAGACCTTGCCGTTCATCCCACCGAACTGGACGATGCGCAATGGTTCAGCCGCGACGAACTGGCCGAGGCTCGTTTGCGGCGGGGGTTTCCGATCGTTCCGCCGCCCCTGACCATTGCCCGCCGGCTCCTCGATGAATGGCTCGACGAAGCCTGAGCCGCGTCGCGCTCTCGTGATTGGCGCCACCTCGGCCGCCGACCGTGCACCCCGAACGGTGGTCCCGCGGTGCCGGGGCAGACCCGTACGCTGAGGACCCATGAGCACGCTTGTTCTGTTGCGCCACGGTGAGTCGGTCTGGAATCAGGAGAACCGCTTCACCGGCTGGGAAGATGTCGAACTGACGGCAAAAGGCGAAGCGGAAGCCCGCCATGCCGGAGTGTTGTTCCGTCAGTCGGGCATCTTTCCCGATGTGGTCCACACCTCACTGCTCAAGCGGGCGATTCGCACGGCCAACATGGCGTTGAACGCTGCCGATCGCCACTGGATACCGGTCAAGCGGTCGTGGCGTCTCAACGAGCGCCACTACGGCGACCTCCAGGGCAAGGACAAGGCTGAGACCCTCGCCCAGTTCGGCGACGAGCAGTTCACGACCTGGCGTCGGAGCTTCGACACCCCGCCACCACCGGTCGACCGCGCTTCGAAGTACCACCCGGCCAACGATGCCCGCTACGCCGAGCTCGCGCCTGAACTCCTTCCGGCCACCGAAGCGCTGTCCCACGTTCTCGAACGCATGTTGCCGTATTGGTACGACGCGATCGTTCCCGATCTCCGGGCCGGCCGGACGACGCTCGTTGCGGCGCACGGCAACTCACTGCGGGCACTCGTCATGCACCTCGATGGGTTGACCCGGGACCAGGTCGTCGCTCTCAACATCCCCACCGGGATCCCCTTGCGCTTCGAGCTCGATGCGTCGCTCAAGCCGATGAGCAGCGAGTATCTCGACCCTGAGGCCGCCAGGATCGCCGCAGTGAACGTCGCCAACCAAGGTCGCCACTGAACGGCCGGCGAACACGAGGTGACGATCTTCACAGCGAAGTTTGAGCGAACGCTTTAATCTTTCGGTGCGATTCGTTAGAGTTGATCGCATGCCCCCCATGCTCCACTCGATCCTCACGACGTCGTACGCCCCTCCGG
Source organism: Acidimicrobiia bacterium (assembly GCA_031423635.1). Taxonomy (GTDB): domain Bacteria; phylum Actinomycetota; class Acidimicrobiia; order Acidimicrobiales; family JANYDT01; genus JANLQX01. The sequence goes on from JANPFX010000298.1 coordinate 5,097, forward strand.
CGGCGCGAGCGCCGGAGCCGCTGACCGTCCACGAGGTCGCCGCCGTGTCGATCCGGGCGGCGATGTGGAACGACCTGTCGTGGCGTGACCATGCGGCGTGTCAGGACATCGACACGAACATGTTCTTCCCGGTCGGACTCACCGGGGCGGCGATCGACCAGACGCAGCGGGCGAAGACGATCTGCCGGAGCTGTCCGGCCCAGCCGGCCTGTCTCGAGTTCGCCCTCCGAACCAACCAGGACCATGGCGTCTGGGGGGCCCACACGGAAGAGGAGCGTCGCGCCCTGCGTCGCGCCCGTCGCGCGGCCGCTCGACGAGCGCTTGCCGCCGAACGCGCCCTCGCCGCCGAACGTGCGGCGCAGAACGAGCAGGCGAACGGCGTTGACCGCTCGATGAGCGAAGCGATCGCCGGCTGACCGAAGAGCCGTCGGGCCTCCCGATACCCGTCAGCGGACGGACGTCGGTAGTTCCGGAGCCTCGATGTCGGCGAAGGCAAACGTCGGGATCCGGGGCTCGGAACGCACCGGAGTCTCGTCAATCGGCGGAAGCGGGTCTGCCGCCGACTCCCAGCTTTGCGACAGTGCGTCGAACTCGTCGGAATAATCGTCGCTTCGTCCACCGGACCGGCCGGGCTCCTCGCCGCCGAACTCCCGACGCGCTTGCTCGAGGCAGGCCTGACCTTCGGCGAGGCTCGTCTTCACGGGTGACACGAACGTGTCCGCACCGGAGATCGTCCGGGCCGTGATCTGGAACTTCCCGCCGGGCATCTGCTCCATCCCCAGGAACTCCACGGAACTCCGACGAACGGCACCGATGACCTCCGCAGAGTCGCGGCGATACGTGGGAACGAGGAAGTGAAGGGATTCGGAGCCGGTTGCCATTGAAGTTCCTGCGGTTCTCTGGTGGTCGGTGGCTGTCCACGCGGGAAGATCCGTCGCTGTACATCATCGGAACGGGGCGACGCCGCCTGAAGTAGGGAAATGGTACAAATGGCCCAGGCCGACTCCTTTCGTCATCGTTCGACACGTCGACGGTGGACGAAAACCTCGGGTCGGGATGTCAAGCGCGCTCATCTGGGCGCCGAAGAGGAAGTCGCATGGAACTCCACGTCCTCATCCGCAACGTTCTGGCCGACCACGGCCGTCTCAGCGTCGACGCCGCGGCGTTGGATGCTTCATCCGACCTCCACGAGGCAGGGCTCTCGTCGCACGCAACCGTCGCGGTAATGGTGGCGATCGAGGACGCTCTTGACATCGAGTTCCCCGACCGCATGCTGAACCGTCGGACGTTCGAGTCGATCGAGGCCCTCCGGTCGTCGATCGAATCCCTCATCGTCACGGCTTGAGCCACCATGCTCGCCTTCCTCGATCTCAGTCCGGTCGGTGAGCAACTCGTCGCGCTCAGTCACAAGATCGGGTCGGAGGTCGCCCGTGCGAACGCCGTGGACGTCGATCGGGCCGGTCGGTTCCCGGCCGAATCCATCGCCGCGATCAGGGACGCCCGCCTGCTCTCCAGCCTCGTGCCCCGCGATCTCGGTGGTGACGGCGCAAGGATGACCGACATCGTCGCCGCGTGCTACGTGCTCGGGCAGTACTGCTCGTCGACGGCGATGGTCTACGCGATGCATCAGATCCAGGTCGCGTGCCTCGTCCACCACGGGCTCGACTCCGACGCGCTCCGCGCCCACATGGCGCTCATCGCAGAAGAGCAGCGGCTTCTGGCCTCGGCGACCACCGAGGTGGGCACCGGCGGTGATGTCCGGTCGAGCGTCTGCTCCGTCGCCGTCGCCGACGGGCGCTTCGCCCTCCGGAAGGAGACCCCGGTCATCTCCTACGGCGACTACGCCGATGACATCCTGGTCACCGCCCGGCGTACCATCGACGCCCCCGCCGCCGATCAGGTGATCGTCCTCGTCCGGAAGCAGGATGCGGAGTTGGTGCCCACGACCGAGTGGGACGCCCTCGGGATGCGAGGCACCTGCTCACGCGGCTACGTCCTCACGGCGAGCGGGCCGGCCGATCACGTCCTCCGGGAGCCCTACGCCGACATCTCCTCCCGGACCATGCTGCCGGTGAGCCATCTCGTCTGGACAGCCTTGTGGAGCGGAATCGCCACCGACGCCGTGCAGCAGATCCGGGCGAATCTGCGCAAGCAGGCCCGCAAGTCGGCCGGCGTCCCGCCGACCGCGCCGGACGTGGCCATGCTTCACGCCGATCTCGAACTCGTCCGTTCCGCCGTTGCGGCAACGACACAGCTGTATGAGCGCGTACGAAGTGATCCGGCGGCGTCGACAACGCCCTCGATGACCCTGCGCATGAACGCGCTGAAGGTGTCGGTTTCCCTCGCCCTCCCCCGGATCGTCACGGACGCCCTTCGGCTCGGCGGCATCAACGCCTATCGCAACGACAGCGAGCAGTCGCTCGGCCGGCACCTCCGCGACCTGCACAGTGCGGCGCTGATGGTCCACAACGAACGCATCCTCGCCAACAACGGTTCTTTGTTGTGCATCACGAAGGATGACGTATGAACGCCACGGCGACCGATTGGATCACCACGCAGCGGCTGGCATGGCGCGACGAACTCCTCACTTCGGGTCTGCTGCTCGGCACACCGGCAATGGGCGTGTACGGAAGGAGCGCGCGTTTCGAAGACGTGCTGCTTGCGGTCTCACGCGGCGTGCATCGACTCGGGGCCGATCAGAACGCCGAGCGGGTCGCTTTCCCGCCGATCCTCCCCCGCGTCACCTACGACCGAAGCGGTCATCTGTCCTCGATGCCCGAGCTCCTCGGTTCCGTGAGCGCGTTCGCGGGTTCCGAACGCGAACACCGCGCTGTCCTCGAACGGCAGGCGCACGGCGAGTCCTGGGCGGACGGGTTTCCCTCGACCGAGGTCGTCCTCACCCCGGCGGCCTGCTACCCCGTGTATCCGCTGTGTACGGGACAACTCCCGACCGACGGTCGGACCTTCGAGATCGTCGGCCAGTGCTTTCGCCATGAGCCGTCGATCGACCCGATGCGCCAGGTCACGTTCCGCCAGCACGAGATCGTGCGGATCGGAACACCTGATCAAGTCCAATCCTGGCGCGACGTCTGGTTCACCCGCATCCCCGAATACGTCACGGCCCTTGGCGTGCCGTTCCGGCTCGACGTCGCCAACGACCCGTTCTTCGGTCGGACCGGTCGCCTCATGGCCGCGTCACAACGTGATCAGGCACTGAAGTTCGAAATTCTCGTGCCCACGTTCGGCGAGGAATTCGAGACCGCTGTCGCCTCGCTCAACGCGCACCGCGATCACTTCACCCACGCGTTCGACATCCACGCCGCGCCGGGTCACGACGCCCACACAGCGTGTTTCGGCGTGGGTCTCGAACGGATCACGCTGGCGATGTTCAAGTTCCTCGGTGCCGACCCGGCCGACTGGCCGGCGTCCGTGCGAAGTCTCCTTTTCGACACATGAGCCGTGTCCATCGGCTCGGGCCCGCTCCGCTCCACGCCGACGGGCGAGTGTGGCGCGAGACGAACTGCTACACCGACGTGTGGATCGAAATCCTCCACGAGCTCGAGCACGAACCCATTGCGATGCTCGGCCCGTGTGTCCGGGTGACCCTCGAAGCCGATCAATGGACTTTCTTCAAGCCATCGTTCGACGATCTTTACCTGCTCTATGGATGCGAGGTGGTCGAGGCCAATCCCTGGCGCGGACTCTTGGCGACCTGTGAGTCGGCCGTCGCCACGGGCCGTATCGCGATTCCCGAGGTGGACTCCTGGTTCCTCCCGGACACCGCCGGGGTTTCGTATCGTCTCGCCCACGTGAAGAGCTCGATCGCCGTGTTCTCCATCGACGCAGCCCGGCGGCAGCTGTCCTACGCCCACAACGCCGGCCGCCACGAGCTCAGCGGTGACGATTTCGACGGACTGTTCGGGAAGGGAGCTCACGAGCGCGACGCGACCCACCTTCCGCCCTACGTGGACATGTGCACGCCGTCGGAGTTGCCCCGACGAAGCATCACCGACCTCGCCGACTGCGCGTTCGACCTCCTCCGCCGAGACGTTCCCCGGCTGGCGACGCGCAATCCGTTCGTCGACTGGACGGAGCGATTCAACGATGAGCTCGACGCCGTTCGTGCCGTCGGTGACGACGCATTCCACGCCTATGCCTTCACGACATTCCGGCAGTTCGGTCCGGCCTTCGAGCTTGCCGCGACACACCTTGCGTGGATGGCCGAGCACGCGAGCGCGAAGAGGTAGTGCGCAAAACGGTAATTTGTCGTCCCGGCATTGATACGGGACCCATACGCCGCGGCCGTGATGGATTAAAGACGGTGATCGACGACTTCCCTA